>NZ_JARRAH010000001.1:2473032-2782162 GCF_030553305.1 Halomarina ordinaria
CTCGGCCTCGGCGGCCTGGTCGTCGTCGCGGCCGTCGTCCTCGTCATCCGCCCCGCGCTGGTCCTCCTCTCGACCGTGGGGGACCGCTTCACGCGCAACGAACGGCTGTTCATGAGCTTCGTCGGCCCGCGCGGCATCATCCCCGCGTCGGTCGCGACGCTGTTCGCCGTCCAGCTCCAGGAGAGCCAACCCGACGCCGCGGCGCTGCTGGTCGGGACCGTCTTCCTCGTCATCCTCTCGACGGTCGTCCTCGAGGGGGGCTTCGCCCGCTACCTCGCCGAATACCTCGACATCATCCCCATGCGTGTACTCATTATCGGAGGTGGGACGGTGGGCCGCGCGCTCGCCGACCGCCTCGAAGACCGCGGAGAGAACGTCGTCATCGTCGAGAACGACGACGACGCCGTCGAACGCGCTCGCAACGCCGGCCACACCGTCCACATCGGTGACGGCTCCGACGTGGACACGCTCCAGTCGGCCGGCGCCGACAACGCCAAGACGGTCGTCGCCGCCACCGGCGACGACGACGTGAACCTCCTCGTCGCACAGCTCGCGAACGCCCGCTTCGACATCGAGACCGTCATCGCCCGGACGAACAACCCCAACAACGTCGCCGCCTTCGAGGACCTCGGGGTGCAGACCATCTCCCCGACGATGGCGACGGCGCAGGCGCTCGACAACCTCATCGAGCGACCCGCGCTCGCCGACTGGATATCGGGGATGGGCGAGGACGGCGACGTCCAGGAGATAGCGGTGACCGCCGACGACCTCGCCGGTCGGCGCGTCGCCGATATCGCCCCGGACCTCCCCGGGGGCTGTCTCATCGCGCTGGTCAGCCGCGACGGCGACGCGCAGGTTCCCCACGGGGACTTCACGCTGGAGCGCGGCGACCGCATCACCCTCCTCGGGGGCCACGACGCCGTCCGCGAGGCGATGCGCGTCTGTCACCCCGACGGGTGACCACCCGCCGTCTGACCATCGACTCGACCCCGCAAACCAGTTATCCCGGCGGCGTGACTCCTATCCATGAGTCTCGTCGACGTCTTCTTCGGCTCCATCCCGTTCGCCGAGCACCTCGGTATCGAACTCGAGACGGTGGGCGAGGGGCGCGCCGTCGGTCGCGTCGAACTGCGCGAGCACCACTCCTCGAACCCCGAAGCGATGGTCGCCCACGGTGGGGTGGCCTACGCGCTCGCCGACACCATCGCGGGCGCCGCCGTCGTCGACCTCACGGGCGCCGTGACGCCGACCATCGACATGCGCATCGACTACCTCGCGCCCGCGACGGGCGAGTGCCTGCGCGCGGAGGCCGCCGTCGTCCGGACCGGTGGCAGCGTCGCCACCGTCGACGTGACCGTCACCGACGGGGCGGACACCCGCATCGCGGAGGCCCGCGGCGTCTACAAGACGGGCGACGTCACCGGTGAGACGCCGTGGACGGCGGGCGTCGAGGCGAGCGCGGACGACTCAAACGTCGAGTAGGCTCCGATACAGGGCCGCCTCGCGGTCGGCACACGCCTCGACGCTCGCGCTCGCCGCGCGGAGGCCGCGTTCGAGTCCCGCGTCGTCGGCCTCGCTCGCGTCCCGGAGGGTCGCGCCGACGGCCGTCCAGTCGTCGGCGATGGCGGCCATCTCCTCGGTGACCGCCTCCCCGTACGGATGGTCGACCGACCGGAAGAAGTCGCGCTGGAGGCCGCGGAACGCACCGCCGCCGGTGCCCCGTCGCTCGACGTTCTGGTAGGCGAAGCGCGTCGTCCAGCGCGGGTCCGGCAACTCGGTCCACGTCGGCAGGTCGGCGGCGAACGCCCGCACGCCCGTCAGGCCGTGGACGCCGAACCCGCCGGGGTCGTACGCGCCCGACTGCGGGTCGAGCATGTACCGGGCCGTCGACTCGGTGGCCGTCCGGACCGCCTCGCCGACCGGGACCCGGACCTCGGGGTCGGTGACCGCCAGGTACCGGTTCTCGGTCGGGTAGCTCTCCTCCGATGAGACGGACAGTGCACGGCGCAGCGAGTCGACGGGGACGCGCTGTTCCTCGGGGAACTCGCTGTCGGAGAGGTGGACGAACACGTCCTCGCTCGTCTCCTCGTAACCCACCGCGAGCAGGGCGTGCGGCGAGAAGTGGGTGTCCGTCCCGAAGTAGTCGAGGTGGTAGATGTCGGCGAAGACGAGGACGGGGCGGCCGGCGTCGAGGTGTGCCTTGATACCCGCCCACGCCGTCTCCCAGTCCTCGCCGGCACGGCGGTCGTAGCCGATGCCGAGCGTCTCGAGGAAGGCGCGTTCGAGGAACGGCGGTCGGCCGAAGAACGCGCGGTGGGGTGGGGTCGGGAGGTCGAAGTAGGTGAACCCGAGACCCGAGGCGAGGCCGAAACACGTCGGCTCGTCGAACCCCCAGCCGTGGAACCGCGAGAGGTTGCGCAGCGAGGTCGACCCGCAGTGGCGACCCGTTCCGTGCTCGTAGTCGGGAACGCGCATGGGGTGAGTGCTCCGGCGAGCGCGAAAAGCGGTTCGGGTGGGGCACTCGCATCCCCTCGCCGCTCTCGGCCCGCTCGCCTCCGGCTCGCGGTTCGCCTCGACCGGCTGAACTCGATGGCCGCACCCTGGCACGACGAGCTTTTGCCCTGCGCTCGCGTCGCTCGCTCGGCAAAAGCTCGACCAAAAGCACGTCGTCACCCGGTCGGGCGTTTCACGCCCTCACGGGTTCCTCGGCCCGCTCGCCTCCGGCTCGCGGTTCGCCTCTACCGGCTGAACTCGATAGCCGCGCCCTGGCCGAAGCCGACGCACTCGGTGGCGAGGCCTGTGCTCGCGTCGCGCTTCTGCATCTCGTGGAGGAGCGTGACGGGCAGGCGCGCGCCGCTCGCGCCCAGCGGGTGGCCGAGGGCGATGGCGCCGCCGTTGACGTTGTACTTCTCGTCGTCGATGCCGAGTTCGCGCTGGCAGTAGAGACACTGGCTGGCGAACGCCTCGTTCAGTTCGACGAGGTCGTAGTCCTCGACGCTTCCGCCGGTGCGGTCGAGCAGGCTCCGGACGGCCGGGACGGGGCCGATGCCCATGACGGTGGGGTCGACGCCGGCGACGCTGTTGTTGCCGATTTCGGCCATGACGTCGAGGCCGTGGTCCTCGGCGAAGGCCTTGCTCGTGACGAGCAGGCCGGCCGCGCCGTCGCTTATCTGGGAGGCGTTGCCGGGGGTGACCGTCCCGTCGGCCTTGAACACCGTCGGGAGGCCCTGGAGCGCCTCGATGGAGGTGTCGGCGCGGATGCCCTCGTCGCGGTCGACGGTCTCCTCGCCGTTGTCGATGGGGATTATCTCGTCGGAGAAACGCCCGGACTCGGTCGCCTCGGCGGCGCGCTGCTGGCTGCGCAGGGCGTACTCGTCCTGGGCCTCGCGGGTGACGTCGTACTCCTCCGCGACCTTCTCCGCGGTCATGCCCATCGAGAGTTCGGCGACGTTGTAGTACTCGTTCATGCGCGGGTGGACGTTGCCGGTGTTCTCGCCCATCTTCACGCGCGACATGTTCTCGACGCCGCCGGCGATGACGACGTCGCGCTGGCCGGCGCGGATGGCGTCGGAGGCGCTGATGAGCGCCTGCGCGGAGGAGGCACACCAGCGGTTGATGGTCGTCGCGGGGACGGACTCGCCGAGGTCCGAGAGCAGCGCGATGACCCGCGCGAGGTTGTTGCCCTGCTCGCCGCGCTGCTGGGCACAGCCCCACATCAGGTCGTCGACGTCCTCGCCGGAGAGACCCGTCTCGGCCAGCATCTCGTCGATGAGCGGTGCCGAGAGGTCCTCGCTTCTGACGTCGGCGAAGACGCCGCCTTCCTTCCCCTGTGCGGTTCGATACGCTCGGACGACGACGGGTGTCGAATCTGCCATACTCGACCAAGTGGCTTCACAGTGTTAAACCTCACCGAACGAACGTCTAACAACTGCTGTCCCGTGGCCGGGCGTTCTTTCGACGCACCGACCGTTCGACGGTCTTATAGCACGTCGAGCGCAAATACTCGGGAAATGACCGGCCCGGCGCTCGACATCGTCGAATTCATCCTCACCGCCCGCGTCTACTCCGAGGACCAGACGCTCGACCCCGGTGACCTCCCCCCGCCGTACCGACGGGCCTTCTGGAGTGCCGACGCGCCCCCCGACGAATCGACGGGGCGACCCGCACCCGGCGGCATCGAACGGCCCCTCTCGATCACCGCGACCACCATCTCCGAGGCGACCGGCTACGCCCACCCGTGGGACGCCATCTCCGCGCTGATGTTCACCAGCAAGGAGGACTTCTCCGGTACCATCGAGTTCACCGACCGCGGGATGGCCGAGAAGTGGTATCGCGAGCGAACCACCGCCGAGCGCCTGCTCGACAACCCGACGCTCGCGCGTCACTTCGAGGCGGACTTCGAGGGCGTGGACTACGAGACGGCGCGCGCGCGCAACCGCCCGCTGCACGCCGACCGCGTCTGGATAGACAGCCTCCTCGAACAGATGTTCGACGAGGACGACGAGGAGATGCTCGACCTCGTGGAGGTGCGCGCACCCGAGGAGGTCGAGATGACGCTCGACGACCTCGTGCTCACCGCCGACCAGGAGGCCGAGATACAGAAGATCGTCAAGGCCATCGAGCACCGCGACTACCTCGCCAGCATCGGCCTCCGCGAGATCGGGAAGCTCCTGTTCGTCGGTCCGCCGGGGACGGGCAAGACGACGAGCGCCCGCGCGCTCGCGCACGACCTCGACCTCCCGTTCGTCGAGGTGAAGCTCTCGATGATCACCAGCCAGTACCTCGGCGAGACGGCGAAGAACGTCGACAAGGCCTTCGAGGTGGCCAAACGGCTCGCACCGTGTATCTTCTTCATGGACGAGTTCGACTTCGTCGCGAAGACGCGTTCGTCCGACGAGCACGCGGCCATCAAGCGCGCCGTCAACACCCTCCTCAAGAGTATCGACGAGATATCGCTCATCCAGGACGAGGTGTTGCTCATCGGCGCGACGAACCACCCCGACCAGCTGGACGCGGCGGCCTGGCGGCGCTTCGACGAGATCGTCAACTTCCCCAAACCGGACCACGGCATGCGCGCCGACATCCTCCGGGTCATCACCCGCCGGATGGACATCGACGACTTCGACCCGTCGGCGCTCGCCGGCCTGACCCAGGGCCTCACCGGTAGCGACCTGCGCCTCGTCCTCCGAGAGGCGGTCCTCAACGCGCTCACCGAGGAGCGCACCACGCTCACCCAGGCCGACCTGGAGGCCGCCGTCACGGACTTCGAGGAGCGAGATAACCTGAAGAACATGGACATGATGAGCGACGACCCCGACTCGCTCATCGCGGGGAACGGGCACGACGCCCACGACCACTCGCACGACCACGACCACGCGGACCACGACAACGAGGGCGACCAGGCCCACCCCACCGACGGGGCCTGACGGATGCGCGTCACGCTCCTCGGGACGGGCGACACGACGGGCACGCCGACGGTCGGCTGTTCGTGTGACACCTGCGAGGCCGCCCGCGAGCGTGGCGTCGAGCGCTCCCGCTTCTCGGTCCACGTCGAGAACGAGCGCACCGGGGAGTCGTTGCTCGTCGACGCGAGTCCCGACTTCCGCGCGCAGTTCCTCACCCACGAGCCGCCCCTCCCCGACGAGGTAGTGGTCACGCACGTCCACTTCGACCACCTCGACGGCCTCGGCAACGCCTACCGCCTGCTCGGTGACCTGCCCGTCCACGCCGCCGACGAGGTTGACCCCGAGACGGGCGAGAGCGTCGCCGGCACGGTGCAGCGCAAGTTCGACTACCTCGACCAGCTCGCCGTCCGCCCGCGGTCGCCGTTCGAACCGTTCAGCGCCTGCGGACTGGAGCTGACGCTCGTCCCCGTCGACCACCCGCCGCTGGTCTGTTACGGGCTCGCAATCGAGGACCCGGAGACGGGCGCGAAGCTCTCGCTGTCGGGCGACACGAGCTACGGCATCCCCGAGGCGTCGCGCGCGGTGCTGGCCGACCCCGACCTCCTGCTCGCCGACGCCATCGTCCCCGCGCGCCTCTGCGAGTACCACCCCCTCGGCGGGAAACACGAGGACGACGAGGGCGTCCCCCGGACGTTCGGTACGAAACACATGACCACGGAGGGGGCGCTCGCGCTCGCCGACGACCTGCGCGCCGCCGCGGTCAGGCTGGTCCACGTCTCTCACTTCCCGACGCCCGAGGAGGCCTTCTGCGAGCACGCCGCGGTCGACGGCGACGTGTACGAACTATAAGAAGCGGTCCAGTCCGGCCTGTTCTCGGCGTGCGCCCGCCGGCTCGCGTACCCACGGCGAGTGCTCGTCGCGGCGGGCGTCGGTGTCGACGTCGACGGCGGGCACCTCGTCGTCACCCGTCTCCGCTCCTGCGCACGCGCAGGGGTCCGACGGGCCGACGATGCGCTCCTCGCGTGTACAGAACGGAATCCCGCCGACGCCCGCCACCGCGCGCTCCTCGACGTGCGGGCACGCGGGGAAGGGGACCCGCCAGCCCTTCCCGTAGGCGCGCTCGGCGATGCGTCGGCGGAGCCGTGCCTTCTCGCTCGCACCGACGACGCGGATGCGCGTCTCGGCGGTGCGTTCCTCGACCACCTCGACGCCCGCCCCGCGGACCGGGAGGGGCGTCGGCTCGCGCACCACCTCGTAGGCGCCCGTCGCGCCGTCGACCCGCCAGACGCCGACGGCCTCGGGGATGCGGTTGAGGTGCGCGCGGGTGACGTGCGACTCCGTGGCGAGGACGATCTCGTCGACGACGGCGAGGCTCACGTCCTTTCTGAGCTGGGTTTCGAGGTCCCCCGGTCGGCCGAGGTCCGGTTTGTTCTCGATGCCGACGAGACCGGCGAACCAGTCGGGATAGCGCACGGTCTGTCTGACGTAGGTGCGCCCCGAGCGACGTTCGCGCTCGAAGAAGCCGACCTCGCAGGCGCGCTCGACGACGCCCCGGGCGCGGTCGGGGTGTGCGTCGAAACAGTCCTTCCAGTAGCGCGCGCGGCCCGTCCCCACGTCGGCGTCGATGGCCGCGTCGGGGATGCGCTCCGGTGTGATGCGCGTGCGTGCGGCGAACTCCGGTCCCGGCCGCACGACGACGGTGTCGAGGACGCGCCGCCCGCGCGTCCCGGCACCGAGCTGTCGGCTCACGAGTCGTCCCTCTCCCTCCAGCCGGGCGCACAGCGTCATCTCGAAGGCGAACTCGCGCACGTGACGAGTTAGTCCGGCGGCGACAAAAGCGGCGCGCTCACCCGGCGGGAGCGTGTCCGTCCGCGTCAAATCCCGGACGTCGACGCGTCGCTCCGCCGGGGTCGCAGTGGTCCCGGGGTCGAACGCGCGCGGCGCGCCCCGTCACTCCTCGGTGACGGGAATCTCGTAGCCAGCGAGGGGTTCTCGCTCCTGATGGCGAGACGGGCCGGCGAGGTTCGCGGTGAGCAGCGTGCCGAGCTGTCGCAGTCCTGGCATGAGGAACACCTCTCGGAGAACTCCTAAAGCCGTTTCGCAGGTGTCTGACGGCCGTTCGACGCGCGTCTGCCGGCGGCCGCGTGGTGTGGTGCGCCGGGGCGTCAGGGACCGTGAACCGCCAAGGTTAAATCCGCCACGCGGCGATATCACGCTATTACTTCATGACAGGGAACCACCGTCAACCGGAGGTGAATATCGGACTCGTCGGCCACGTCGACCACGGAAAGACGACGCTGGTCCAGGCACTCAGTGGCGAGTGGACCGACCAGCACTCCGAGGAGATGAAGCGAGGTATCTCGATTCGTCTCGGATACGCCGACGCGACGTTCCGACGGTGCCCTGGCATGGACGCGCCGGAGGGGTACACCGTCGAGGAGACGTGTCCCGACGGCGGCGAGAGCGAGGTCCTCCGTACGGTCTCGTTCGTCGACGCCCCCGGCCACGAGACGCTGATGGCGACCATGCTCTCGGGTGCCTCGATGATGGACGGCGCCGTCCTCCTCGTCGCGGCCAACGAGCCGGTCCCGCAGGCACAGACCGCAGAACACCTGATGGCGCTCGACATCATCGGTATCGAGAACATCGTCATCGCGCAGAACAAGGTCGACCTCGTCGACGCCGACCGCGCCCGCGAGAACTACCGCGAGATACAGGAGTTCGTCGAGGGCACCGTCGCCGAGGGGGCGCCGGTCGTCCCCATCTCGGCCCAGCAGGAGGTCAACATGGACCTCCTCATCGGGGCCATCGAGGAGCACATCCCGACGCCCGAGCGCGCCGACGGCGACGACGCGCGGATGCAGGTCGCGCGCAGTTTCGACATCAACCGACCGGGGACCACGTTCGACGGCCTGACCGGCGGCGTCCTCGGCGGGAGCCTGACGCAGGGTCGCCTCCGCGTCGGCGACGACCTGGAGATACGTCCCGGGCGTCGCGTCGAGGACGGCGGTCAGGCCGAGTACCAGCCCGTGAGCACGTCCGTCCGGTCGCTACAGGCCGGCGGTGCGACCGTCGACGAGGTGACCCCCGGCGGACTCCTCGGCGTCGGCACGGGCCTCGACCCCTCGCTGACGAAGGGCGACTCGCTGGCCGGGCAGGTCGCCGGGCCGCCGGGGAGCCTCCCGCCGACGTGGGAGCAGTTCACCATGGACGTCGAACTGCTCGACCGCCTCGTCGGGAGCGAGGAGGACATCGACCCCGTGAACACGGGCGAACCGCTCATGCTCACGGTCGGGACGGCCACCACCGTCGGCGCGGTGACGAGCGCCCGCGAGGGCGAGTGTGAGGTGAAACTGAAGCGCCCCGTCTGCGCCGAACCGGGGGCGAAGATCGCCATCAACCGGCGGGTCGGCACCCGCTGGCGGCTCATCGGTATCGGGACGCTCACCGAATGAGGGTCGCCCTGGACACCAGCGCGCTGATGATGCCGGTCGAGTGTGACGTCCGCGTCTTCGACGAACTCGACCGCCTGCTGACGGAGTACGACTGCATCACGCCGCGCCCGGTGCTCCGGGAACTCGACAAACTCGCCGAGGGACGGGGGACGGAGGCGACCGCCGCCGCCGTCGGCCGCGACCTCGCGGCGCGGTGTGCGACGGTCGAGACGGAGGCGACGTACGCCGACGACGCGCTCGTCGAACTCGCCGAGCGCGGCGCGTGCGACTACGTGGTCACGAACGACGGCCCCCTGCGTGACCGCCTCTCGGTCGGGGTAATCGGTATAAGGGGGCGAAACAAACTCGCAATCCACTAACTATGTACAAGAGGGTCAGACTACGCGATACGGTCGAGGTGCCCCCCCGGTTCCTCGACAACGTCTCGGAACAGCTCGTGAAGGAACTCCTGCAGGACAAACTCGAGGGGCGCATGGACGCCTCCGTCGGGTCGGTCGTCAGCGTCGTCGACGTCGTCGACATCGGCGAGGGCACCGTCCTCCCCAACCGCCCCGGCGTCTACTACGAGGCGGAGTTCGACGCGGTCACGTTCGACCCGGAGATGCAGGAGGTCATCGACGGCGAGGTGGTCGAGGTGGTGAACTTCGGCGCGTTCGTCGGCATCGGCCCCGTCGACGGCCTGCTGCACGTCTCGCAGATCTCCGACGAGTACCTCGCGTTCGACGAGGAGGGCCAGCAACTCGCCTCCCGGGAGTCCAACCAGGCGCTCGGCGTCGGCGACGCGGTCCGCGCCCGCATCGTCACCAAGAGCATCGACGAGCGCAACCCCCGGGACTCGAAGATCGGCCTGACGGCGAAACAGCCGGGCCTCGGCAAGCACGGCTGGCTCCGCGAGGAACACGAACAGGCCGCGGCGGGTGAGTGAGGATGGCGAAGCGACTCGTCTGCCGCGAGTGTCACCGCGTGCAGGAGGCCGGCGAGGAACAGTCCTGCGTCATCTGCGGGTCCACCTCGCTCACCGAGGACTGGGCGGGGTACGTCGTCATCGCCCACCCGGAGCGAAGCGAGATCGCCCAGGAGATGGACGTGACCGAACCCGGCGCCTACGCGCTGAAGGTCCGCTGACGGCTCGATGCTCCGCCTCCCGGACGCGCTGCGCGCCGACCTGAAAGACCCCGTCGGCCCGCTCTACACCGACCCCGCGGCGCTGCTCGCGGCGGCCGGCGACGGACCGCTCGTGACCGTCGGCGACGTCGTCACCGACTACCTCCTGCGCGAGACGGTCCCGGACGTGGCGCTGGTCGACGACCGGACCAAGCGCGCGCCCCTCGAAGAGCGCGTCGACCGCTCGCCGTTCGACCGCACGGTACACGTCGAGAACCCCGCGGCGACCCTCTCGCGGGACCTGCTCGCCGCGCTCCGGGACGCGCTCGCGAGCGAGGCGACGACCGTCCTCGAGGTCGACGGCGAGGAGGACCTCGCGGCGGTGCCGGCCATCGCCATCGCGCCCGACGGCGCGACGGTCGTCTACGGGCAACCGGACGAGGGGATGGTGTGCGTCGTCGTCGACGCGGAGACGCGCGCGGCGATGCGGGCGTTCCTCGCGGAGATGGACGGCGAGCGCGAGGCGGCGGCGGCGCTGCTCGACCTCGACCTCGACCTCGACTCCGCCGGCGACTGACGACGCGCCGGCCGTCGCCTCCCGTCGACGCACCGATTCAACCCCACGCGTCGCATCTATCGCTTCGAAATCCTTTTAGCCGACTCGGGAGGAATTACGCACAACGAACCATGGACATCGAAATCATCGAGGAGGTCGAGAACCCCATGTTGCACCGGTCCGACGTGCGGTTCCAGGTCGTCCACGACGAGGCGACCCCCTCCCGACTCTCCGTTCGCGACAGTCTCGCCGCGAAGTTGAACAAGGACGCGGACGAAGTGGTCCTCCACTCGCTCGACACGAAGTACGGCATGCGAAAGACCCTCGGCTACGCGAAGGTCTACGACACCTCCGAGGACGCCCAGGCGGTCGAACAGGAGTACATGCTCGAACGCAACAAGATCGGTGTCGACGAGGACGCCGACGCCGAGGCGGAGGAGGCCTGAGATGGCGCGCCACGAGTACTACGACGAGGACGGCACGACCTCGAAGGAGCAGTGTCCCCGCTGTGGCGACACCTTCCTCGCGGAGCACGACGACCGCAAACACTGCGGCAAGTGCGGCTACACCGAGTGGCTCTGAACTGAGCACGTGCGCGTTCTCGGTATCGAGGGGACGGCGTGGGCGGCCTCGGCGGCCGTCTACGACACCGAAACCGACGAGACGACGATTTTCACCGACGCCTACCAGCCCGAGAGCGGCGGCATCCACCCGCGCGAGGCGGCCGAACACATGCGTTCCGCGATTCCGGCCGTCGTCTGGCGCGCGCGCGACCACGCCGGCGACGACGTCGACGCCGTCGCGTTCTCTCGCGGCCCCGGCCTCGGGCCGTGTCTCCGCATCGTCGGCACCGCCGCGCGGGCCGTCGCGGGCGGCCTCGGCGTGCCGCTGGTCGGCGTCAACCACATGCTCGCACACCTCGAGATCGGCCGTCACCGCTCGGGGTTCGACTCGCCGGTCTGCCTGAACGCGAGCGGCGCGAACGCCCACCTGCTCGGGTTCCACGGCGGGCGCTACCGCGTCCTCGGCGAGACGATGGACACCGGCGTCGGCAACGCCATCGACAAGTTCACGCGCCACGTCGGCTGGTCGCACCCCGGCGGCCCGAAGGTCGAGGCGCGGGCGAAGGACGGCGAGTACGTCGACCTGCCCTACGTCGTCAAGGGGATGGACTTCTCGTTCTCGGGCATCATGAGCGCCGCCAAGGAGGCCGTCGACGACGGCGAGCGGGTCGAAGACGTCTGCTTCTCGCTGCAGGAGCACGTCTTCGCGATGCTCTGTGAGGTGTCCGAACGCGCGCTCTCGCTGACGGGCAACGACGAACTCGTCCTCGGCGGCGGCGTCGGGCAGAACGCTCGGCTCCGGGCGATGCTCGGGGAGATGTGCGCCCAGCGCGGCGCGCGCTTTCACGCGCCCGAACCGCGCTTCCTGCGCGACAACGCCGGCATGATAGCGGTGCTGGGCGCGAAGATGGCCGACGCCGGCGACACCGTCGCCATCGAGGACTCGCGGGTCCGCCCCGACTTCCGCCCCGACGACGTGCCCGTCACCTGGCGGGCGGGCGAGGACGTCGCCCGCGGCGGCGACGACGCGGGCACCCAGCGCGGCGCGGAGGCGACCGTCTCGCTCGACGACCGGGTGGCGAAGGCGCGCGAGCCGAAGGGGTACCGCCACCCCGCGCTCGACGCCCGACTCCGCCGCGAGCGTACGCGCGGCGAGGCGCGACTCCTGCGCGACGCGCGACGCCTCGGCGTCCCGACGCCCGTCCTCTCGGACGTCGACCCCCGCGAGGCGACGCTCACCATGGAGCGCGTCGGCGACTGCGACCTGCGCGAGCGACTCACCGAGGAGGGCGTCCGGTCGGTGGGTCGCCACCTCGCCACCCTGCACGGGGCGGGCATCGTCCACGGCGACCCGACGACGCGGAACGTCCGGGTGGGGCGCAGGACGTGGCTCATCGACTTCGGCCTCGGGTACCACTCCCGGCACGTCGAGGACTACGCGATGGACCTCCACGTGTTCGAGGGGTCGCTCGGGGGGACGGCCGACGACCCCGTCCCCCTCATCGCGGCGTTCGAGGACGCCTACGCCGACGCCGGCGACCCCGCCGTCGTCGAGCAGTTGCGCGAGGTCGAGCGCCGGGGGCGCTACCGGTCGGAGTGACGCGGTGGTAAACGACTTAACGACCCCGGCCGTATCGGGTGCCATGGCAGACAAGCCCCAGTCCGGCGAACTGTTCGGCGTCCCGTACAACTTCGAGCGACCCAGCATCGGCCGGATGCTCTCCTCGTACTGGCGGCCCGACGAGGGGATGCTCGTCGAGAAGCCGTTCGGCATCGGCTACACGCTCAACCTCGCCAACTGGCGCTCGTGGGTCGTCCTGGCCATCGCGGGCGCGCTGGTCTACCAGGAGCGCAGCGGGAGCGACCCCGACGAGTTCGCCGAGGACGAACCCGTCGAGGTCATCGTCGACTGACGGCGTCGCCCCGCCCCGCTCCGAACCGACGCCTCTTTTCTCGGGCCGCACCCACCGCCGGTATGCTCAGCTACGTCACGACCAACCCGGGGAAGGTCCGGGAGGCCCGCGAGTACCTCTCGGCGGTCGAGTCGGTCGACTTCGACTACACGGAGATACAGGCCGACGCGCTCGGACCCATCGCCGCCCGGGGCGCCCGCGAGGCCTACGAGTACGTCGGCGGCCCCGTCCTCGTCGACGACGCGGGCCTGTTCGTCGAGGCGCTCGACGGCTTCCCGGGACCGTACTCCGCCTACGTGGAACACACGGTGGGTGTCGAGCGCGTCGGTCGGCTGGCGCGCGACGCCGTCGACCCGGAGACGCCCGCGCGGGCGCACTTCCGGTGCGTCCTCGCCTACTGCGACGGGGGGACGTTCGAGGCGACGCCCGAACCCGTCGACCACGGCGACCGGCGGGGCCACGACCTCGCGGCGGCCGAGCGCGCCACCGCCGAGACCGACGACAGCGTCGTGGGCGGTGACCTCCCGGTGAAACTGTTCGAGGGGTCGGTTCCCGGGCGCATCGTCGAACCGCGCGGTGAGGGGGGATTCGGCTACGACCCCGTCTTCGAACACGACGGGACGACGCTCGCCGAGATGAGTACCGAGGAGAAGAACGCCGTCTCCCACCGCGGCCGGGCGCTCGCGCGCTTCGCCGAGTGGTACCGCGGGCGCGAGGAGTGAGGGGTTATCCACCGACTACCGTCGTCCTGCCCCGTCGAACGGCCGATTACGCTCCTCGGACGAGGGACGAACGGCCGATTAGTCACGCTATCGAGACGTTGTCCGGACGATAACTAAGGTCCGTTCGTCCCTCGTCGGGGTGATGAAGTCGCGTCCCGTTCGGCCCCTGACGACGGGTGTGTCCACGCTCGACCGCCTCCTCGGCGGCGGCTTCGCGCCGGGGTCCGTCGTCGCGCTGGTGACGCCCGCCGCCGCGCAGGTCGACCCGCTGCTCGCCGCGTTCGTCGCCGACCGCGACGTCTGCTACCTCTCGACCGAGCGGCCGGCCGGCGAACTGCGCCGGCAGTACGACACCGCCCGGGGGCGATTCGACGTGGGGCGCACGAGCGCGGACGACCTGCTCGCGGCACCCGAGGCTGCCCTCGACTCCGCCGCGCAGGAACTGGTCGTCGTCGACCCCGTGAACGCCCTGGAGGGGACGGGCGACGAGGCGCGGTACCGCGCGTTCCTCGACGCGGTGAAGCGACGCGTCGACGAGACCGGCGGTATCGCGCTCCTCCACTGCGTCGAGATGGGGTCGCCCGACCTGCGCGACCGGACGCTCTACCGGGCGGACGCCGTCTGTCACCTCGTCCAGACCGTCGACGCGACGGCCGTCACCACCTCGCTCGTCGTCCCGAAACACCGCGGCGGTCGACCGCTCCTCGACCCGGTCAAACTCGACCTCACCGACCGCGTCCGCGTCGACACCAGTCGGGACATCTGACGGACGGGGCCGACCGGCCCGAGAATCGCCGGGACCTCCGTCGAGACGTCGATGGGTGAGATATCCGTTCTCCGACTCGCTCGCGCGTCCCGTCCCGCCACGAGGACGCGCCGTCCGGCGGTCGAGTTCCCTCCCACCTACGCGCGTGGGTCGCGGTCCGGGCCCGGATACGGTTCGTCGAACGTCGCCTCGTACATCGTCTCGGGGTCGAACAGGCGGGCGAACGACCGCGGTTCCTTGACGCTCGTCTCGACGCGCGCCCGGAGGGCGGCGCCGGCCGTCGCGCCGAGCAGTCGGTCGTCGAGCGAGAGGACGTGTGCGGCCTCCCCGCGGTAGGCGGCGGCGAGCGCGGGGTGGTCCTCGGGTGGGTGGTCGACGAGCGTAGCCTCGGCCTCGACGCGCTCGCGCCAGTCGGCCGCGAGGGTGGCGTCCGCGAGCGTCTCGATGACCCCTGCCGCGTCGTCGAGCAGCGGGTCGCTGGCGACGAGCGTCACCCAGGCGTGTGCCCGGACCACGTCGAGGGCGTCGCGTGCGAGTCCACCACAGAGCAGGTCGGCCGCGAGGACGTCCGCGTCGGCGACGACCCGGACGGCGCGCTCTGTCGGCGTCATCCCGCCCGTCGCTCCGCGAGGGCGCGCTCCACCTCGTCGAGCGGCACGTCGTACTCGGCGGCGCGCTCGAACAGCCGGTCCCACGTGTCCATACCGGGGGTGGGGTCCGTCCGGGCAAAGGCGTGCTGGTGTCGTGCGGTGCTCTCCGTCCGCCGTCGCCCAGTCGCTCGGGGGCGTGCCACGCCAGCGCGCCGTCATCGTCGAAGCGGGTCGCGGGCGGGACGCCGGCCGTGGACACCACTCTCTCACGGGGAGGGGGAGACGAGTCTGAGGCCGTCACACGTCCGTCTGACGCGGATTTAAGTCGGAACGAGAAGACCACACTGGTGGGCGCGCGCTGCGGTCTCGTCCCCATCCTCCCCACCGCGCGCCCGGCTTTTCACACCTCTCAGCTCGTCGCCCGTGCCGTCCCGTCGAGTCGGGAGCGGAGCGTCTCGACGAGGTCCGGTTCGACGATGAACGCGAGTTCGTCGCCCGGTTGGATGTCCGTCTGTGGGAGGGGAATCGTCATCGGCTCGTTCGAGCGGCCGTGGGCGTAGACGAGCGCTCCCTCCGGGAGGTCCAGTTCGACGACGCGCTGACCGACGACGGGCGCGTCCTCGGAGACCACCAGACTGACCGCCGACAGCCCCGTCGTGAGTTCCCCGAGTGCGTCGAAGTCGCCGCCGAGCAGGGCGGTCTTCGCCCCCGCCGCGCCGAGGCGTTCGGGGTAGACCACCTCGTCGACCTCCGCGGCGTACTTCTCGTAGATGTCGGCGTGGTAGTCGTCGTCGATACGCATGACCGTCCGACAGCCGTGGGCGTCGCCGATGACGCACGCACCGAGGTTCACGCCTAGGTCGCCGGTGAGCCCCGCCAGCGCGTCGGCGTCCTCGACGCCCGCGGCGAGCAGGACGGACTCCTCGTCGCCGTCGCCCTCGTGGGCCTCGAAGCCGGCGTCGGCCGCGCGCTCGACCTTCTCGGGTTCGATGTCGACGACCACCACCTCGTGGCCCTCCGACTCGAGGATGTCGGCCGTGCGAATCCCGACCCGACCGTACCCCACGATAACGAACTTCATGGCTACCTAATGTCGCACACACGTTAAAAATGGTTCCCCGGCCGCGAGGGGACGCGGTCGCCCTCAGTCGGTCACGACGGCGTCGGCCTCTATCTCGACGCGGAGCACCGGGTCGACGAGCGCGCTCACCTCGACCATCGTCGCCGCCGGTCGGACCGACCCGAACGCCTCGCCGTGTGCCCGACCGACCGCCTCCCAGTCCCCGATGTCGGTGACGTACAGTCGGGTCCGGACCACGTCGTCGAGCGTCGCGCCGACGGCCTCCAGCGCCGCCCCGACCTGCTCGATGGCGCGTCGCGTCTGTGCCTCGGCTGAGGCGTCGTACGGGTCGCCGTGGTCGTCGGTCGCGGTCGTCCCGGCGACGTGGACCGTCTCGCCGACCCGGACCGCCCGCGAGTACCCGACGGTCGCCTCCCACTCGGTGCCGGTCCCGACGCGCTGTCGTTCCATGCGCTCCGCTCGTCGACCGGCGTGATAGCTCTCTGGTGTCGGAGGAGGGAGTCGGGTCGTCGAGCGAGACGCGACGAGCGCGAGGGGGGCTACCGGCCGGCGTACTGCTTGCCGGTGCCCTCGAGGTCGCGGCCGTCGACGGACGACCGGAGGCTGTCCATGCCGTCGGAGCGCTCGACGCCGAAGTTCGTCCGCGAGAGTTCCTCGACGCGCTCGACCTCGGCGGGCGAGAGCGGGGGCGTGTCGCTCGCGGCGGCCCACTCGCGGATGTCCGTCTTCGAGTGGAACGTGGGCGTGACGGTCGCCACCTCGTCGTGGCTGAGCAGCCACTGGATGGCCGCCTGTGCCATCGTCCGCTCGCCGTCCCGCTCGAGGAAGCGAAGCGTCTCCAGTTTCTCCCAGCCCGTCTCGTACCAGGCGTCGGGGCGGAAGCCGCGGTGGTCACCCTCCTCGAGTTCCGTCTCGGGGCGCACCTGCTCGTTCAGCAGGCCCGAGGAGTGGGGGACCCGGGCGACGACGCTCGTGTCGGCGTCCGCCTCCCGGATGGCCTCGATGACGTGGCGGCCGGGCAGTTGCTCGAAGAGGTTGAACACGGTCTGGACGGCGTCGAACTCCAGTTCGACGGCCCGTTCGTGTTCCGCGAGCCAGCCGATGGAGGGGCCCATCGCCCAGCCGACGGCCTTCACGCGGTCCTCCTCGCGCAGTTCGTCGAACACCTCGAGGACGTCGGGGGTGACCTCGTCGACGTTCGCGTTGTGCAACTGGAGGACGTCGACGTAGTCGGTGTCGAGGCGGTCGAGGGACTTGTCGACGGCCTCGCGGAGGTACTCCGGACTCAGCTCCTTCGGGAGTTCGCCGTGGCCGGCCTGCGGGTTGTTGTAGAAGTCGTAGCCGACCTTCGTCGCCAGCGTCACCTCGTCGCGGACGTCCGCGAGCGCCCGACCGACGAGTTCCTCGCTGCGGCCGTGGCCGTAGACGTCGCCCGTGTCGAAGTACGTGATGCCCGCGTCGAGGGCGTGCTGGAGCATCTCCGCCGCCTCCGCCTCGCTGCGGTCGCCCCACCAGTCGGTGCCGACGACCCAGGCCCCGAAGCCGACCTCGCTGACCTCGACGCCGCTGTCGCCGAGCGTTCGGTAGTGCATACCGACGGTTACGACCACGACCACTTATGGGGCGCGATTGCGCGCCCCCCGGTCCCCGCGCCGTCACCGTCCCCGCCGGCCGCCGCTTCGCAAGACCCTTTTCGTCCCCCGTGAACCGTGGGTATGGACCAGTCGCTCCGGATTCGCATCGACGTGCTCATCGCACTCGCGGTCGCGATCCTCGGATTCGAACTGACCGAGATGCTGTTCGCGGGGTCGCTCGAGTCGCTCCTCGCCGTCATCTTCTTCACCGTCATCGTCACGCTCCTCGTCGTCTACGCCATACGGGTCCTCGACACGCGGCGCGTCTGAGGTCCGACGCCGGGGTCCTCTCTCCTTCGACGCCGTCGCGCGCTCGCGACTGTCGCTTCCGGTAGCAGGTGTTCCGAACGGAAATCCTATCTTCGACCCGGGAGAACGACGGGTATGACGAAACGTCACGTCTCGCTTCCTGCGGACGCCGAGGCGGGGTTACAGGCGTTCATCGCTGAAGTCGACGACCGACTGTCCGGGCCGGAGGACACCTGCGATGTGGTCCGGGACGTCCTCGTCGACCTCTACGGCGACCGCGAGGCGTGGGAGCGCTGGCAGGACGGGGGGGACGTCTCGGCCGCGGAACGCGTCCGCCTGCAGGGGTACGACCCCTGCAACTCGACGCTCGAATCGGAGTACTACGCCGAGAAGGACGAGGAGTGCTTCCGGCGCTCGAAGCACCTCCAGTGGCTCTGGCGGCAGTTCGACGCCACGCCGATGGCCGACAACGTCGAGTTCGCCCTGCGCTTCCGGCAGATGCTCGCGAACCACCTCTTCGAGGAGGCCGGCGAGAACCTCCGCATCTTCAAGGGCGTCACCTTCTCGTACGGCCACAACATCACCGTCGGAGACAACACCGTCATCCACGACGACGTCCACCTCGACGACCGGGGGCGCCTCACCATCGGCGACCGCGTCTCCATCTCCGACGACGCTCACGTCTACAGCCACGACCACGACGTCGTCGACCAGACCGCGGTCCGGAACTTCCACACCGTCGTCGAGGACGACGTGCGCATCACCTACGACTCGATGGTCCGGGCGGGCGTCCGCGTCGGCGAGGACAGCATCGTCGGCGCGAAGAGCATCGTCCAGCGCGACGTCCCGGCACACCACATCGTCGCCGGCACGCCCGCGAAGAGCATCGGCGTCAAGCCCGGCCACGAGGAGTCGGCCGCGCCGCTCGACGCCGACGGCCTCGACAACCGCGACGACCGCGAGATACCCTACGACCTGCCGGACGACCTCGACGTCTTCGACGAGTTCGAGCGCGACCGGTAGTCCCACGACCGTCGCTCAGCCCTCCAACGACCCGTCCCCCGACGCGCGCACCGTCCTCACCCCTCGAGCGCACGCAGGTCGATGCGCCCGTTCGTGGTCTCGACGGAGAGGGCGTGCTCGCCCTCCCCGAGACGCCCCGACAGTTCCGTCCGCGACCCCGATTCCTCCTCGAAGCGCACCCCCTCGACGTCTACCGCTCCGTTCGAGGTGCGGGCGGTGACCACCGCGCTCAGGTCGGCCGCGAGCGCGAGGTCGACGCTCCCGTTCGAGGTGCGTACCGCCGCGTCCCGTCTGAGCGCCCGGACGTCGAGGTCGACGCTCCCGTTCGCGGTGGTCGCGCCGTCGATGCCGGCGACGTCGCGCGCCTCGACGCTCCCGTTGCTCGTCTCGAGGGTGACGTAGCCGTCGACGGCCTCGACCTCGATACCCCCGTTGGCCGTCCGGACGACGGTGTCGCCGGTCGTCCCGGAGAGTTCGACCGGGCCGTTCGCCGTCGTCACCTCCTCGACCCACACGGCCGACGGGACCGTGAGGGTGAGGTCGACGGTGACGCGCCCCCGCGCCCGCTCCGAGTCGGCCGTCGTCTCGACGAGGACGCGGTCGCCGTCCGTCCGGACGTCGACGGTGACGGCCGCCAGCGCCTCGCGGTCGAGGGTCGTCCGCTCGACCACGTCGAGGACCAGTTCGTCCCCGTCGCCGGCCTCGACGGTCACGGGGCCGTTCGTGTTCGACACCGCGACGGCGGCGTTCGCCGGCGGGTCGTACTCCTCGCTTCGCTCGTCGGTCACCTCGTCGTCGCCGCCGAACCGGTCGAGACAGCCGGCGAGGCTCGCCGTCGTCGCCACCGCGCCGAGGCGGAGCCAGGTCCGTCGTCTCACGCGAACCACCTGCCGATGTGGAGGACCATGCCGGCGTGTCGACAGCGCCCGTGATAGTTCTACCGCCGAGGTTACACGTTCGGACGGGTGCGCGCGACGAACGGCTTTTCGCCGTCCGGCCCCAGGAGCGGGCGTGCAGCGACGCGCGTACCTCACCACCGTCGGGGGGGCCGCCGCCGCCCTCGCGGGGTGTCTCGACGCCGGCCGGGAATCGGGTGGCGGCGGCGCGAGTGGCGACGACGGCGCGAGCGACGGGGACGGCCCCCGTGACGCCACTCGGTCCGCGACCGCCGAGTCGGTCGTCGAGGACCTCGAGGTGCCGTGGGGGATGGCCTTCCGCGACGAGACGCTCTACCTCACCGAGCGACCGGGCCGGGTCGTCCGCGTCGGCGACGGCGGGTCGGCGGTCGGCGCCGACCTGACCGACTCGACGGCCGCCCGCGGGGAGGGCGGCCTGCTCGGCCTCGCCTTCCACCCCGACGACCCGGACGTCGCGTTCACCTACCAGACGACCGACGCGGGGGGCGAGTCGACGAACCGCGTCCTGCGACACGACCCCACCGACGACTGGTCGTTCGAGACGGTCCTCGACGGTATCCCGGCCGGACAGATACACGACGGCGGGCGACTGCTCGTCCGCCCGGAGGAGGACGCCCTGTACGCGACGGCGGGCGACGCCGGCGACGCCGAGACGGCGCAGGACCCGTCGACCCTCGCGGGGTCGGTCCTCCGCCTGACGCTCGACGGCGACCCGCACCCGGACAACCCCGGGGGGAGTGCAGTGTTCTCCTACGGTCACCGCAACCCGCAGGGCCTCGCCGTGCGGGACGGCGTGCTCTACGCGACCGAACACGGCCCCGACACCGACGACGAGGTGAACCGCCTGGTGGCGGGCGAGAACTACGGCTGGCCGGCGGTGACCGGCGAGAGCGACGACGAGGCGTACGTCGACCCGCTGGTGAGCTACACCCCGACCATCGCACCCGGCGGCGCGGCGTTCTACCCCGACGACGGCCCCGTCGAGGCGTGGCGCGGCGACCTCCTGTTCGGGACGCTCGTCGGGGAACACCTCCACCGGGTCCGCATCCGCGACGGCGCCGTCGAGGCGGACGAACGGCTGTTCGAGGGGGGATTCGGTCGCCTGCGGACGACGCTCGTCGGTCCCGACGGGCACCTCTACGCGGCGACGAGCAACCGCGACGGCCGGGGCGACCCCCGGGCGGGCGACGACCGGGTCCTCCGGTTACGGCCCGACGCCGGGTAGGGGCGGCCGAGGCCGGCACCGGCAACGCCTTTTCGCCTCGCACCCCTCTCCGAATCATGCCACGCGCGGTCGCCATCAACGTCGCCGCCAACACCAACCAGCCGGGGGTCCGCGGGCCCATCCACCCCGACGGCCGCTTCGAGTACGTCCCCATCCCGGAGGCGAAGCCGACGCGCGAACCGGTTCCGACCTACGCCGACCTCGACCTGGAGACCGACCTCCCGGAGGACGTCCGCGACGCCCCGGTCCACTTCGACCCCGAGTTCCCCGAGGCGGGCGGCGAGCGCTACACCTACGGCGACGACCACGGCGTGAAGGCGCGGCCCATCGGCGCGCTCTCGGCGGGCGACTACCTCCTGTTCTACGCGACGCTCTCGCAGGTGGGTGACCCAGCGCCCTGGCAGGCGCCGCGCTGGGGGGCCTACCTCGTCGGGGCGTTCCGCCTCGCGCGCGACCCCGTGACCGGCGAGGCGTACCGCGACCTGCCGGCCGACGAGCGCGCGCCGTTCCGGAACAACGCCCACGTCAAGCGCGAGACGTTCGACGCGCGCGTCCTCGTCCTCGGCGACCCCGGGGCGTCGCGGCTGTTCGAGCGGGGCGTCCCGCTGTCGAGCCGCGAGGCGGGGACGGAGGCGAACCGACTGGTCACCGACCTCTCGGCCGACTCCGGGCGCGGACCGTGGTGGCGCCGGCCGCTCCGCTTCGACGCCGACGCGACCGACGACCTGCTCGCCGTCGTCGACGACCACGCCGTCGAGCGGTGTTTCCGGCCGTAGACGGGGACGGGATTGTGGGGCCCCGGCGTTCGCCTCCGCGAGAGTCACTCTCTGCCCCCGACGCACGGGGCTACGGGAGCGTGTCGGCCGACTGGCGGTGTGCCGTCCGGCCGTCGAAGACGACGCCCGCGAAGAGCGCGCCGGCGAGTTGCTGGACGACGTAGTAGGTGACCACCGCGACGACCGTCCCCGAGAGGGGGACGTACGCGGCGAGGAGGAGGCCGACGCCGAGGTTGCGGAGCGTCGCCGAGAACAGCAGTGCCGGGACGACGCGGCGGTCGAGGTCGACCACCCGCCCGGCGAGGAGGAGGCCGGCGAAGACGGCCGCGACGACCCCGGCGACGACGACGGCGACCGGGAGGACCGTCGCCAGGTCGCTCCCCGCGGGGTCGGCGGTGGCGACGCTGACGTAGACGAGCAGGGCGATGGCGACGAGCGACCCCGAGCGGACCGTCCGGTCGGAGGGCACGTCGTCCGGGAGGACGACGGCGAGGGCGACCCCGCCGCCGACGATGGTCAGGAGGTCGACGAGGATGGCCGTCGCGGAGAGTTCGATGCTGAACGACGCGACGACCGACAGCACGGCGGGCGTCACCACCGGCGAGAGCGCGATGGTGACGACGGCGATGATGGCCGCGAGGCTCGCCTTCCCGCCGGCGAGGCGGGTCCAGACGATGGCGCTCCCGGCGGTCGACGGGGCGGCGACCATGACGAGGACGCCGGTGAGCGGTTCGGGGTCGAGCAGGAGCGTCCCGAACGCGAGCGCGAGCGCCGGGACGACGAGGTAGGTGAGCCCGAACGCCGCGGCGAGGGGTCGGGCGTCGCTGCGCAGCGAGTCGAGTTCGAAGTCGCGGATCGAGGCGAAGACGAGCGCCGCGACGATGGGGGCGGTGAGCGGTTCGAGCAGCGGTCCGAGCTGTGGCACGGCGAGCGCGAGCGCCGTCGCCCCGACGATGCCGACCAGACTGGTGTATCTCCCTTGCATGTGACGACCTTCCCTCCCGACGGTGCCGACGGAGGCCGTCCTCGGGGGACGGCGTCCGGGGCGCGACCCGCGCGGCGCGTTCCGGGGATAGCCCCCCGTACTTCCTCCCTCCTTATCAGTGGTCGGGCCGCGGCGCTCGGAGCGGTTCCGGAGTGGTAGAACGCGACGCGGGTGTCCGTGCCGTCAGTCCCGGAGGATTCGGTCGACGGTGACGTCGGCGCCGGCGGCGGCCGGGTAGACGACGCTGTCGACGTCGCTCAGGTACTGGTACTGCTGTTCGCCGTCCTCGGCGACGCGCGCGAGGGTCTCGACCTCGGGGGAGAGTTCGCGCGCCAGGCCGCAGACGATGACGTTCGCGGAGGTGTCGTCCGTCAGCGCGGCGACGATGTTCGCCTCGGCGGCGCCGGCCTCGCGGAGCGTCTCGCGGTCCGTCCCGTCGCCCTCGACGACGGTCCCGACCCGGCGGCTCGACAGCGCTTCGACCTTCTCGGCGTCGCGCTCGACGATGGTGACCGAGTACCCGTGTTCGATGAGCTGTTCGGCCGTGTGACGGCCCACGCGCCCACCACCGACGATGACGGCTCGCTCGTTCATGGGCCGGTATTGTCCCACGGCCGGCTTCATACCTCCGGTCGACGCGAGTGCCGGGTCACGTCGCGTCGACGAACGCGTCGAAGGCCCCGCTCTCGGGGTGGACGTGGCAGTACGTCCCGAGCGTCGCGTACTCGGAGAGGCCGTCCCGACCGTCCGCGACGCCGGTCCCGCGCTCGACGTCGAACGCGAACCGGGCGTCGGCCGCGACGTCGGCGCTGGAGTAGTGGAACTCGTGGCCGCGTAGCCGGTCGCCCGTACCGGCGGTGAGCGCGTCCGTCCGCGCGCGGAGTTCGACGTGGTCGAGCGCCTGGTACCGGCCGTGCATCCGGACGTCGGCGGGGAGGACGCCCGCCATGCGGTGGGTGTCGCCGTCCTCGGTGGTCAGCGTCTCGGCGAGCGCCATCAGCCCGCCGCACTCGCCGTAGACGGGGCGTCCGTCGGCCGCCTCGGCGGCGAGCCGTCGTATCGCGGGGCTCTCCGCCAGCGCCTCGGCGTGCAGTTCGGGATAGCCGCCGGGGAGGTAGACGCCGTCGCAGTCGGGCAGGTCGTCCCCCGCCGTCGGCGCGAACGTGACCAGTTCCGCGCGCTCGCGGAGGCGCTCGACGGTCGCCGGATAGCAGAAGCGGAAGGCGTCGTCGCGAGCGAGCGCGATTCGCCGGTCCGTCCGCGGGCGCGACGCGTCCGGTTCGGGTCGCGGGGGCGTCCGCGCGAGGTCGACGAGTCGCTCCACGCGCAGGTGTTCGGCCGCGGCGTCGAGGGCGTCGGGAGCGAGCGGTGCCTCGTCGCCCATGTGCAGTCCGAGGTGACGGTCGGGTATCTCGAAGTCCTCGCGCGGGGGGACCCGACCCAGGTACGCCAGGTCGTCGGGGAGGGCCTCGCGGATGCCGCGTTCGTGGCGCCCGCCGTGGGCGCGCTGGGCGACGACGCCGGCGACGTCGCAGTCGACGCCGGCGTGTTCGGCGTAGCGCCGGAACCCGAGGGCGGTCGCGGCGACGCTCTCCATGGCGGCGCTCGCGTCGACGACGAGGACGACGGGCAGGTCGAGCGACGCGGCGACCATCGCGGTGCTGGAGCCGTCGCCGTCGTAGAGGCCCATCACCCCCTCGACGACGCAGACGTCGCCCTCGCCGCGGTGGTAGTTCCGTCGCAGCCCCTCCTCCCCCTGGAGCCAGCGGTCGAGCGTCCGGGACGGCCGCCCGGCCACGCGCTCGTGGTGGCTGGGGTCGATGAAGTCGGGGCCGGCCTTGGCGGGCTGGACGGTGTATCCCGCCCCTTCGAGGGCGTGGACGACGGCGAGCGTGGCCACGGTCTTGCCGACGCCGGAGCGGGTCCCGCCGACGACGAATCCGTTCATGGTTCGAGAGAGGAGCCCTCGCCTACGAACCTGTCGACCCCGGCGGTCGGACGCGAGGGACCCGTCGCTGTCACCGACGCCGTCGTCACCGTCGTCCCCCGTCCCCGTCGGTCGCGACCGGGCGTCGCGTCCGGGTCAGCCGCGCCTCGAACGAGGCCGCGGGGGCGCTGCCGTCGGCCGCGAGCGCGCGCTGTTTCTCGACCTCGGCGTGGACGGCGTCCGTTATCCGCGGGTGGGTCCCGAACGGGTCGGCGTACGCCACGCCGCCGCGCGCGAGTTCGAGCCTCTCGGGAATCCGGCGTTCGGTCGCTTCGGTCCGCGAGAGGAACAGCGGCACCGCCACCGACCGCGCTCCCGTCGCGTTGTACCGGACGCACTCGACCGCGGGGTTCTGGAGGAGATAACAGGTCAGCACCTCGCCGTACCCCGACTGCTCGCGGAGCCGGGCCGCGTGGTAGTCCGTCGTCTGTCGGTGGTACGGTTTCGAACTGCTCCCGAAGCCGACGAGGACGAGCGACACGTCCTCGGCCGCCGGGAGACGCTCCCCCGCTCGCTCCGCGATCACCTCCGTGACGGCGGGGCTCCCTCCGACCGGTTCGCAGTAGCGGACGTCCCCGGGGACGTACGAGAGCGCGGCGGGTATCGCGCCCGTCGTGTCGTGCGTGTGGGCGGCGCACATCGGGACCGCGTACACCGTCTCGGCCGACAGGCGCGCGAACGTCCCCCGGAGTTCGCGGACCGGTTCGCTCCCGTACGTCGCCACCCCGACGTCGTCGGCGACGGCGCGCCGGTCGAGGCGGTCGGCGTGTTCTTCGAGCACTTCTCGAGCGTTTCGCGTGTCGCGGCCGACGAGCAGGATCGTTTCTGATGTCATGGTGTCGCCCAGTCGAACAAATAAATCTTAGATAACCCAAGTGGGCTTGTTCTACGGGTTGTGACGGATTCTCAAATACGTTTCGGTGAGGTGGTTCGGCCGGACCGAACGGCGAGCACGGAGAGGTCGGAGAACGGCGACGTCCCGTCGTCCGACTCCGTCTCGAGCGCCGCGAGGTCGCCGAGGGTCGTCCGCGTCACCGTCTCGTCGTCGTGGGTCAACCGCTCCATGACGAGCGCGTCCAGCGACGGCGACGCGCCGGCGGCGAGCAGGTCGGCGGCGACGTCCTCCGGCATCCAGTCGAAGGGGCGCGGGAGCACGAGGAGGTGGCGTTCGCCGACGGCGGCGCGGAGTCGACGGCGGTCGTCCCCGATGTCGCCGCTCCTGTGGAGCGTCACGAAGTCGGTCCCCTCCATCGGCGTCCGCGCCCTGCTCGCGGCCACCTGGAGCGAGGAGATGCCCGGTATCACCCGGACCGGCGGGTCGACGGCGGCCTGGACCTTCCCGACGAACTGGTAGCCCGAGTGGTTCGGGTCGCCCATGAGGGCGGCCGTCCCGCGCTCCCCGTCGGCGACGCGGGCGGCGAACGTCGCGAGCGTCTCGCCCTCGTCGCGGTAGCCGCAGGTGAGCAGGTCGGCGTCCGTCGTCCCGCGAACGAAGTCGACGACCGTCTCGAACCCCACGACGACGTCGGCCTCGCGTATCGCGCGCTCGCCTCTGGGCGTCAGGTACTCGGGGTTCCCGGGGCCGATGCCGACGGCGTACACCGGGTCCGCTGTGACCGACTCGGGTTCCGGTTCCGCCGCGGCGACAGCCGCCGGGTCGGGACCGGCGTCCAGGTCGTACGCGTCGCTCACGGGAGGTCGACCTCCCCGTCCCGGGCGTCGCTCGCCACGTGGACGAGTTCGTTCGTCAGGCCGGCGGCGAGGCCGCTCCCGCCGCGACGGCCGACGTTCGTTATCGCGGGGACCCCGTGCGCCCCCGCGACGTCCCGGAGTCGCCGACGGCTCTCGGCGGCCCTGACGAACCCGACCGGGGTGGCGACCACGACGGCCGGCCGCGTCCCCGCGGCGATGCAGTCCGCGAGGGCGAGCGCCGCCGTCGGCGCGTTCCCGACCACGGCGACGCCCCCCTCGTAGACGTCCCGCCGGTCGAGTTCGAGCACGGAGGCGGCCGTCCGCGTCATCCCCGTCCGTTCGGCGAGGTCGGCGCCGTTCCCGATGGCCTTCCGGACGGGACAGTCGTGCCCGCGGCCGGTGACGCCCGCCTTCACCATCGTGATGTCGGTGACGATGGGGCGCCCGTCGAGGACCGCCCGCGCCCCGGCGACGACCGGTTCGTCCTCGGTCTCGCCGGTGAACCGCACGAGGTGCTGGAACTCGGGGTCGCCCGTCGCGTGGACGCTCTTCTGGCGGACGCGGTCGGCCAGCGTCTCGTCCGGGACGAGTTCGCGCACCCGGTCCATGCTCGTCTCGGCGATGGCCATCGCGTCCTCGGTGGTCGCGCCGAGGTCGGCGTACGCCTCGAAGGCGTCCGCGCCGTCCGCCCGCCCGTCGTCGGTCGTCACCGTCCACCCCCGGGCGGTTCGACCCGCCCACGCGCGCGCCTCTCGGTCGTCCCGCCGGGGACGAACAGCCGACGCGCGGTGCGGGCGGTCGTCCGGTCGGCCGTCCCGCGGACGGTCGCGAGGGGTGCCGCGAGGACCCGTCCGACGATGGCGTCGGCCATCCGCTCGACGGCGTCGCGCTGTCCGTCGCCGAGGCCGCCGTGCGCTTCGAGTTCGTCGAGCGCCGTCGCGACCTCGCGTCGCTTGCGTCGCTGCGCGTCCGCGACGATGGCGGTGACGACGGTCTCGGCGCGCTTGTATCGGGCGCGGCCGACGCCCCCGCGCTCGTACTCGCCGGTCGGCTCGACCTCCTCGACCGCCTCAGTCGTCATCGCTCGACACCTCCGGGGCGTCCGCGCTCCCGGCACGTGCTTCGATGTCGCCGTCGACCCGGAGGGTGATGTCGCGGAGTCGGTCGGCCGTCCCGTCGTCGGCGTCCCACAGACCGCGGTCGATGGCCTCGAGCAGCGTGTCGCCGATGCTCTCGACGGCCCACGGGTTCACCTCGCGCATCCACTCGCGGCGCTCGTCGTCGAGGGCGTACTTCTCGGCGACGTCGTTCCAGAGCGTGTCGCTGACGACGCCGGTGGTCGCGTCCCAGCCGAGGACGACGTCGACGGTGGTCGACAGGTCGCCGGCACCCTTGTAGCCGTGGTCCTCCATGCTGTCGAGCCAGTCGGGGTTGAGCACCCGCGCGCGCATCGCCTTGCGGACCTTCTCCTCGTTCGTGTAGACGGAGACGTCGTCTGGGTCGCTGGAGTCGCCGACGTAGGAGGCCGGCTCCTCGCCGGCTATCTCGGCGACGGCGGTGATGAACCCGCCGTGGAACGCGTACCAGTCGGAGCTGTCGAACTCGTCCTGCTCGGCGGTGTCCTCCAACTTGACCGTCGCTTCCACGCCCTCGAGGCGGCGCTCGAAGGCCTCGTGGGCCGTCGAGACGCGCCCGCGCTTCCCGAGCGCGTAGCCGCCCCACTGGACGTACACGTCGGCGAGGTCGGCGCGGTCCTCCCAGTTCCCTTCGTCGACGGCCTTGTTCGTCCCCGCGCCGTACCCGCCGGGGCGCGTCGTGAACACCCGGTGTCTGGCCGCCGCCTCGGGGTCGTCGACGCCCTCCGCTTCGAGTCGGTCGGTCTCCTCCTCGACGTGCTTCTTCACGTAGTTCCACTCGTGTGGCTCGTCGAGGGCGACGACGGCGTCGACGGCGTCGTGGACGACGCCCGCCGCCTGCGGGAAGGCGTCGCGGAACAGCCCCGAGACGCGCGTGGTGACGTCGATGCGGGGACGCCCGAGGTCATCCAGGGGGACGGGGGCGACGCCGTCGACCCGACCGGCGTCGGTCCAGACGGGTTCGACGCCCATCAGCGCGAGCACCTGCGCGATGGTCTCGCCGCGCGTCCGGACGGTCGGCGTCCCCCACGCGACGACGCCGACCTCCTCGGGGTACTCCCCCCGGTCGTCGGCGTGCCGCTCCGCGACCCCCTCGGCGACCTCCCGCCCGACGCGCCAGGCGCTCCTGGCGGGGACCTTCCGCGGGTCCAGGGTGTAGAAGTTCCGGGCCGTCGGGAGCAGGTCGACGCCGCCTCTCGTCGGCGCGCCGCTTCCGCCCGGCGGGACGTAGGCGCCGGCCAGCGCGTCCGCGGTCCGGGGGACCTCGTCTTCGGCCCCCCGGACGCGGGGGGCCGCCTCCTCGCAGACGAACGCGAGCGCCTCGCGGAGGTCGTCGTGCGCGCCCGACCTCGCGCGTGCGTCCCCGAGGGGGTCGACGTCGACCACGAGCAGGTTCATGTTCACCTCGTCGTCGGGGGCCGCCTCCGACTCGGAGCGCGGGACGTCGAAGTCGTTCGCCGCGAGCGTCGCCACGAGGTCGAGGCTCGTCTCGTAGACGGCGTCGGCCGCCTGCGAGAGCGTCGTTCCCAGCGACTCGTCGTACGCCCCCGGTTCGTCGAGCATCCGTCGGTAGTCGACGCCGAGCACGCCGGCGACGCTCTCCCGGAGGCTCGGCCCGCCGGGGTTCTCCAGTCGGGTGAGCGCGACGAGGTACTCCACGAGGCGGTCGCCGGTCGGCGGTTCGCCCATCGTGTGGAGCCCCAGCCGTATCTGGGTCGTCTTCACGTCCGTGAGGTAGGCGTGGACGCGCTCGACGAGTTCGTCGACGTCCACCTCGTCGCCGTCGACGGTCCCCTCGGCGAGCGTCGTCCCGGCCTCCTCGGGTCCTCTGACGTCGACCCGCTCCTCGACGTCGCCCGCGATACCGAGTTCGACCGCGAGGTCGAGGTCGTCGACCGTCTCGCGGATGAGCCGTTCGAGGTGTTCGCCGTCGTCGCTCCGGGCGTCCTCCATGCCGGCCTCGCGGTACTGGTCGGCCAGGTCCTCGAGTGCCGCCAGTTCGTCGTAGGTGCCGGCGTTGCGCATCACCGGCGTCAGGTAGTCGACGACGGCCGCGTACGAGCGCCGCTTGGCCTGCGTCCCCTCCCCCGGGTTGTTCACGATGTAGGGGTAGACGTTCGGCAGGTCGTCTATCAGCCGGTCGGGGGCGCTCTCGCCGTTCAGGCCGACCGTCTTGCCGGGGAGCCACTCCAGGCTCCCGTGCGTGCCGAGGTGGACCACCGCGTCGGCCTCGAAGGCGTTCCGGAGCCAGCCGTAGAACGCCACGTAGTCGTGGGGCGGCTGGAGGTCCGAGTCGTGGTAGACCTTCGAGGGGTCCATCCCGAAGCCGCGGGGCGGCTGGACGGTGACGAGGACGTTCCCGAACTCGACGCCGGGGATGGCGAACGGCCGGTCCGGCGGGTCGCCCCACTCCGCCTCGACGTTCTCGCGGAAGCGCTCGTCGGCGGCGGCGAACCACTCGCGGTACCGGTCGGGTGAGACGACGTCGACGCTCAGGTCGCGCACGTCCTCGGGGGCGACCCAGCGGTCGTCGAGCGTGAGCTGGGCCGTCAGGCGCTCGACCAGGGCCTGCCCGTCCTCGACCCGTTCGCCGCCCAGGTCGTACCCCCGCTCGCCCAGTTCGTCGAGCAGGTTGACGGTACTCTCGGGGCTGTCGAGGCCGAAGGCGGTGCCGATGCCGTCGTCGCTCGGCGGGTAGTTGTGCAGGACGACGGCCACGCGCTTCTCCTCGTTCGGCGTGTGGCGCAGTCGCGCCCAGTTGACCGTGAGTCGTGCGGCGTGGTCCACCCGGTCGTCGATGGGGAAGTGCTGCTTCGGCGCGCTCCCGATGCCGGCGTCGTCGTCGGTGCGCTCCTTGCCGCTGATGGGGTGAGTGATGACGGTGCCGTCGAACTCCGGGAGCGCGACCGAGAGGGCGAGTTCGAACCCCATCACCCCCGTGTCGCTCGCCTCGTACCGGGCGCGCGAGCGCATCGTCGTCACGGTCTGGACGACGGGGACGCCGAGTCGGTCGAGGAAGACGGCCTCCGCGCCCTCACCCTCGTCGTCGGCCGCCCGCCCGCGCTCGTCCATCGACAGCGAGAACATGAACGACGAGAGGACGGCGTCGACGACGGGGTCCCCGTCCTCGAGGAGCCACTCCTCGGTCACTCGCTCCGCGTCCCACTGCCCGTCGGTGTCCGTCGCGGGGTTGCAGAAGACGGGAAGCGCGTCCGCCCCCTGCGCCTCGACGGCGCGCACCTGTGCGTCGACGTAGCGCGTGTTCTCGTGCGTCCAGTGCGACTCGTAGAACCAGACGGCGACGGTCGGCGTCCCGGGGTCGAACGTCGCCAGCAGTTCGTCGTACGACGCCCCCGGGTGGTCCGGGTGGTAGACGCCCTCCGTCGGGAGGTGGACGGGGTCGTCGTACGCGCGGTCGGCGTCGCCGTACTCGTCGACGAGGAACCGGGCGCAGTTCGCGACGTTGCTCGTCCCTCCCCTGTCCAGGTACTCGTACACCCGCTCGCGGGCCGCCGCGGGGACGGACGTGTCCTCGAGCGCGTAGGCGTCGCCGGTGGACTTGACGACCAGCGGGACGCCGGCCTCGTCGAGGCGGTCGACGGCGCGGTCGTACCCCGGCATGCTCTCCTCGGCGCCGTGGAGCCAGAAGAGCGCCGCCGTCGCGCCGTCGAGGTCGTCGAGGAACGCGTCGACGTCGCCCGGGCCGTCGAGGTCGCTCTCCGAGCGGACGACCCAGTCGACGTCCGTCCGGGCCGCCGCCCGCTGGACGGCCCCCAGTTCGTTCTCCGTCGCGGTGTATAGACCGATGGTTGGCATAACGTTGTTAAACCTCTATTGTGCTAATACAAGTATGATTGACTACGGTGGAGGCAAAAAAGCTTCGCACGCCCGGGGGACGACGCCGTCGTTCCCGGACATCGTCGGTCAGGAGGGGCTCAAGGAGGCGTTGCAGGTCGTCGCGGCGAACGACGACCTGAGCGGGCTCCTCGTACAGGGCGAGAAGGGGACGGCGAAATCCACGGCGGTGCGGGCGCTGACCGACCTCCTGCCCGAGCAGAGGGTGGTCGCGGACTGTCCCTACGGCTGTCCGCCGGCGGCCTCCGGACGCCAGTGCGAGGACTGTCGCGAGCGGACCGACCCGCCGACGACCGAGCGGTCGGTCCCCCTCGTGACCCTGCCGCTGGGGGCGACCCGCGAGCGCGTCGTCGGGACGCTCTCGGTGGCCGACGCCCTGGCCGGCGCGTTCGAGTTCGACCCCGGATTGCTCGCTCGCGCCAACCGGGGCATCCTCTACGTCGACGAGGTGAACCTCCTCGACGACCACCTCGTCGACGTGCTGCTCGACGCGGCGGCGAGCGGGGTCAACCGGGTCGAACGCGACGGCGTGAGCGTCTCCCACCCGGCCGCGTTCACGCTCGTCGGGACGATGAACCCCGAGGAGGGCGACCTCAGGCCGCAGTTGCGCGACCGCTTCGCGCTCCAGACGACGGTCGCGGCCTGCGACGACCTCGACCGGCGCGTCAGCATCATCGACCGCGCGCTCGGACGGACCGACCGCACCGCGGCGCCCGCCGAGGAGCGCCCGACGGTCGACGACCTCCGGCGGCGGTTGCGGCGCGCGCGCGGCCGACTCGCCGACGTCGACCTCCCGACGCGCCTCGCCAGGGACGTCGCGGAGCTGTGTCGCGACGCCGGGGCCGACGGGCACCGCGGCGACATCGCCACGGCGCGCGCCGCCACGACGCTCGCGGCCCTCGACGGGCGGACGACCGTCGCCGAGGCCGACGTCCGACGGGCGGCTGAACTCGCCCTCCCCCACCGACTCCGGGCGCGCCCGTTCGAGGACGCGCCCGACCCCGACGACCTCATCGACGAGCACTTCGAGGGCGGGGGGGACGAGGGTGACGAGCGCGACGGCGCTCGGGAGGATGGCGACGGCGACGGGGAGGCGGAACGAGACGAGGGGGCCCGACCCGACGCCGAGGACGGGGACGCCGGCGGGACGAGTGAGCCCGACGGCTCGACGACGCCCGACGCGCCGGAGGAACCGGCGGGCGCCGACTCGACTGCCCCCGAACCGTCCGAGGCGGACGGCGACCGCGACGGCGCCACGGCTCCCGCTCCCCCGAGCGGCGGCGGAGGAGCCGACGGGGACGACGGTGCCGACGCACCGACCGACGGGGGAGCGCGTGAGGCGTCCCCCCGCGAGGACGCGACGGAGGGGCCGCCCGTCGTCCCGGGTCAGTCCCGCGTCGGCGTCGGCGCGGGGGCCACCCCCGACCTCGGCGTCCCGGACGCCCTGGACCGGGGGCGAGCGGGCGGCGGGACCCGTTCGCGGGCGCGCCCCGACGCCGAGAGCGAGGGAGTACGGGTGCGGAGTCGGCGCGCGGGGACGCACGAGCGTATCGACGCCGCGGCCTCGGTCCGGGCGGCGAGCGCCCGTGGCGGCTCGTCGGTGGAGTCGCGCGACCTGCGTCGTTCGGTCCGTCGGGGCCGGGCCACCGCGCTGGTGCTCTTCGTCGTGGACGCGAGCGCGTCGATGCGCCCCGCGATGCGCGCGGCGAAGGGGACGGTCATCGAACTCCTGAAGGACGCCTACCAGCAGCGCGACGAGGTCGCGTTCGTCGCGTTCGCCGGCGACGGGGCGGACGTCCTCCTGCCCCCGACGAACAGCGTCACCCTCGCCGCCCGCCACCTGAAGGGCCTCCCGACCGGCGACCGGACCCCGCTCCCCGCCGGCCTCCGGACCGCCCACGAGGTGCTCGACCGGGCCGACCCGGACACGGGCGTCGTCGTCCTGGTCACCGACGGCCGGGCGAACGTCGCCGACGGGAGCCCGGTGCGCGAGACCCGCGCGGCGGCACGCCGACTGGCCGACGACGGCGCGCACGTGGTCGTCGTCGACGCGGGCGACGACGACAGGGCCGGGCTGACGCGCCTCGTCGCCGAGGAGACGGACGGCGAACGCGTCCCGCTCGCCGCGCTGTCCGCCGGACGGGTCGACGCGGCCGTCGGGGCCGCCCGCGAGAACGGACGGTAGCCCGCCCGGAAGTTTTACAAGCTAACTTGATATTATACAACTGTGATTTAGAAATGGTAACCGCCAACGACACCGTACACGGTCGAATCGGACGGGCTCGGACGGAACTGACGACGGCGCAGGTGGCCGTCGGCCTCGCGTTCGTCGCCGCGCTCGGGTTCGCGCTCCTGTTCGTCCAGGAGCCGACGCTGCACGACTCGATGCACAACTTCCGGCACGCGGCGGGGATCACCTGCCACTGACCGTGTTCTTCGCGTACCTGCGACGGGGGGTGACCGCGGGCGTGGTCGCCGGCCTCGCGTTCGGCCTGCTCCTCGCGCTCGTCGCCAACCCGTTCGTCGCGTTCGCCGACGAACTCGGACACGGGGAGGGACACGCTGTCGACCACGGTCACGGCCACGACGACGCGGCCGCCGACCACGGCCACGACCACCACGGGAGCGCCGTCTCGTCGGCGGTCACGAACGGCGTGAGCGTCGTCTCGGGCGTCCTCTGGGGCGTCCTGCTGGGCGGGGTGGTGTTCGGCATCGCCTTCTCCCTCCTCGAACCCGCGATTCCGGGCGTCGGCGCGACGAAGAGCTACGTCCTCGCCGCGGCGGGGTTCGTCACCGTCTCGGGGGCGCCCTGGCTCGTGCTCCCGCCGGTGCCCCCGGGCGCCGAGCAGGCGCTCCCGCCGGACACCCGCCTCGTCGTCTACGGCGGGATGATGGTCGCGGGCGGCCTCGTCTGCCTGCTCGCGGGCGTCGCCTACGAACGGCTCCGCGCGGCGCGCGGTCGGGGCGCAGGCGCCGTCGCCGCGCTCCTCTCGCTCTCCGTGCTCGCGGTTCCGGTCCTCCTCTCGCCGGTCCCTTCGGGGGGGAGTTCGCTCCCCAGCGACCTCGCGACCGGGCTGACGGGGATGGTCGTGTTCGGACAGGCGCTGCTCTGGGTGCTCCTCGCGGGGACCCACGCTCGACTCCACCGTCGCTCGATGGACGGCCGGGCCACGGGCGATGCGACCGCACGCGCCGACCCAGTCGGCGCCGACTGATGCGGGAGCGAACCGGGGCCGTCCTCGAGAACGGCTTCTCCGACCACGTGCTGGTCTGCACGCACGAGCGGGACTCGGAGTACGCCTGCTGTGCCGACGCGCACGGCCGTGACGTGTCCGAGGCGGTGCGGACGTGGCTCCGCGACCGCGGCGTCTTCTGGTCGCGCGTCCACGTCGCCGAGACGAGCTGTCTCGGGCTGTGTAGCGCCGAGGGGACCGCGATAGCCATCCACCCCCGCAACCGGTGGTACTCGGACGTGGTCCCGGCGGACGTGCCGGACCTCCTCGCGGCCGAGTTCGGGCCCGAGGCGACGCGGCTGGGCGTCGAGGGGACTCCCCCGTAAGCGACTGCGAACGAGGGCGATTCCCGGAGCGCGACGTCCGCGCCCCGGCCGGACGGCCGTCCACCGGTCGCCGGTGACGCCGCCGAACCCTACTCCCGACCCGTCGTTCCGACCAGCAGCCGGTAGCTCCCCCGCTCCGTCCCGTCGTCGTGGTAGACGACGGGTTCCTCGACCGCGGCGAACGCGTCGCCGTCGAGTCCGACCGCCGTGACGACACCGTCGGTTTCGAGGCTCGTCACGGCACCGCTGGCCGTCTCGAAGAGCCGCAGACCGTGGCCGTCCGCGTCGCGCGTCCGGAAGTGCTGTGCGCCCGGCACCGCGACGCGGGTGCCACAGCCGCCGAGTTCTCCCGCGAAGCCGCCGACCGCGGCCGTCCAGACGCGCTCGCCGTCGGGGGCGTAGCCGAAGGCGGTGTGCTCGCGGGGGTGCAGCGACCGGGTCTCGCGGCCGTCCGTCGAGTAGGTGTTCCCGGTGACCAACACCACGCCGTCGGGCGTCGCGCGGACGTGGTTCGGGTAGGCGTACAGCGTCTCGCCGTCGACACGCTGCGGGCGGGCCAGGTCGACGCGCCACCGCTCGGCGCCGCCGTCGTCGAGGCGGTACCCCCGGTAGTCGCCGTGGGAGGCGACGACGACCCCACCATCGACCAGCGAGACGTCGCCGACGCGTCGCTGTCCGTCGGTTCCGGGGTCCCAGTCGTAGCGCACCGCGCCCGTCTCGCCGTCGAGGACGACGAGCCCCTTCTGGTGCGCCCCGGGACAGCGGTTGTACGCTACCGCGACGAGGCGGCCGTCGGCGTCCAGCCCGATGGGGGAGGCGTCAGCCTCGTACGTCCAGACGACGTCGCCCCCGCCGTCGACGGCGTAGACGACGCCCGTGAACGAGCGGTGCTCGCCGTCGCGCTCGTACCGCCGCGCCGCGACGTAGAGGCGGTCCTCGTCGCTCCGGACGTCGACGACGAAGGGGAGGAAGAACCGGGAGGGTTTCTGTGGCGGTCCGACGTCCGTCGCGGTGGCGTACCGCCACCGGAGCGCGCCGGTGTCGGCGTCGTGGAATCGGACGGTCCCCTGGGGACCGCGCTCGCCGACCGCGACGCCGTCGCCGAACGGTTCGACCGAGACGGCGGCCGTCCGCTCGGTGTCCGCCCCGGCCCGCCAGCGCTCGTCGAGCGTGGGTCGGTCGAGCGCGACCACGTCGCCGTCGGCGGTCCCGACGACGACCGCGTCGTCGACCAGCGCGACGCACGACCGGCGACCCGCGTGGCGGGTCCGCGCCGGCGTCACCGTGCCGAGGTCGACCGTCCGGGGGACAGGCGCGCTACTCATCGACGGGGAACGTCTCGTGGAGGACGTCGTGTGCCTCCCCCAGCCCCCCGAGGACGCTCTCGCCCTGGTCGGCCAGTCGGCCGACGGCGCGCTCGGCGTCGCGGACGGCCACCAGCCGCCCGCGCAGGTAGTCGTACGCCGGGTCGTCGTCGTCGGTCGCGGCCACCGTCGACTCGAGGTCGACGAGCGCCGCGTCGAGGTGCCGCCGGAGGTCCGAGAGCGTCGTCGCGTTCGCCAGGGCCTCGACGGGACCGTCGAGGTGTCCCTCCAGTTCCCGTTCGGCGTGTTCGCGCGCGCTCCGGTCGTCGGTTCCGAGGACGTTCATCAGTCCGAGTCGTAGTGCTTCGAGTTCGTAACAGCTCATTAGAGTATCTGGTCGACGATGTCCGAGACGATTCGGTCCCGTTCGAGGTGGGACGAGACGATTCGCTCCGCGTCGGTCGGGTCGACGCCGCCGTACCAGACGCCGTCGGGGTAGACAGCGACCATGGGACCGTCGCCGCAGCGGCCGAGACACGACGAGCGCGTGATGCGGGCGTCGCAGGCGTCGGAGTCGCGCGCCGCCTGGCGCACCCGTTCGAGGACGGCCGGCGCGCCGTCGGCCGCGCAGGTCCGGTTCGTGCAGACCGCGACGTGGCTCGCCGGCGCGTCGTGCGCGTGGGGGTCGTCGGCCACGTCGTCGCGGTCGGCGTGGGCGTCGCGGTGCGTCAGCGCCCGGAGCATCGCCCGCGCACCGCCGACGTCCCCCTCGTAGCCGTCGAGGCCGACCTTGTACTTGCAGGTGTCACAGGACATCTCGACGCTCCCGGTTCGAGCCTCCTGCCAGCGGTCGCCGAGGACCGCCAGCAGTCGGTCGTCGGTCCCGAGCGGGTCGGCGGCGGCCGCGTCGACGTACGGGTAGTCGTCGTCGAACTCGGCGGCGCCGTCGCGGATACGACCCGTGAGGACGCCGTCGCCGAGCATGTACGGGAGGACGACGACGGCGTCCGGGCGGTGTCTGGCCACCGCGTGGAGGGTCTCGCGGAGACGTGGGTCGGTGACGCCGACGAACGACGCCTCGACGCGGTCGAAGGCCCGCCCCTCGTACAGCAGTCGGGCGAGTTTGTGGACGTCGCCGTTCGCGTCCGGGTCGCTGGAGCCGCGCGCGCAGAGGACGACCGCGACGTCGTCCGCCTCGCGGTCGACGCCCAGTGCCGCCTCGACGGCCGACGCTCGGTCGTCGAGCAGGTCGACGAGCGCGGGGTGGACGCCGAGGTGGGCGCCGTTGTGTATCGTGAGCCCGGGGTGGTCGCGTCTCGCCCGTCCGACCGCGAGGGGGACGTCGTTCTTGACGTGGCTCGCGGCGAACAGCGAGAGGTGGACGACGCTGACGCGCGAGGCGCTCGACGCCAGACCGTCGATGGCGTCGGCTATCGACGGGGTCGCGAGTTCGAGGAAGCCCGCGTCGACCGGGACGCCCAGTCGCCCCTCCAGGTCGGCGGCGAGGGTGCGGACCTGTTCGTTCGACTGCTCGCGGCGCGAGCCGTGGCCGACGAGGAGTACCGCCTCGTCGTCGAGTTCGGCTTGCGTGACCGTCGCGTCCGGGGGCGCGTTCGCGGTCATCGCGAGAGGTCGCCCACCCCACGGCCGGTCGCGCGCTCGACGCTCCGGCGGAGTTTCCGCCGTCGCTCGGCCGAGTACAGCCCGGAGTCGTCGCTCCCCGCGTACACCCACCGCGCGAACGCCGCGACGTCCGCGTCCTCGGCCAGCCCGAACCAGTACCCCCCCGAGGAAGTCGCGGAGAGGTCGTCGGTCGGTGCGTGGGGGTCGGCCGCGGCGAGGAGCGACCGGACCGTCCGGAGCAGGGCCTCGTCGTCGTGGACGAACGACACCCCGACCGACCCCGACGACTCCCGGAAGCAGACGGTACCGCACGCTTCGAGCACCCCGCGAACCAGTTGTGGGCGGTCGTCGGCGAACGCGTCGAACCGATAGCCCCCCGGGTGCCCGTCGACCGGGAGGCCGAGGGCGGCGCCGGCGCGGTCGGCCGGCGCGCCGACCACCCGGAGTTCGAACTCGTCCTCGAACCGGACGACCGAGGCGTCGTGTGACGACTCCCGCGGGGCGACCCGGTGGTCGTGGTCGGCCCGGTCGGTCCCGGCGACGGCCGCCAGCGCGTCCGCCGCCGTCTCGTCGCCCGTCCGCACGGTCACGCACTCGCGCGTCAGTTCGCCGTCGCCGGCGACGCGCCCCCAGAAGTACGCCGTCCCGGGCGTCGCCGCGAGCAGGTCGTCGGCCGGGGCCGGCGTCGCGGCCCCGCGCTCGGCGTCACTCATCGTCCTCCTCTCGCTGCACGTCGATGGCGTCGAGCGGACAGGCGCGGGCGGCCTGTCTGGCGTCGGCCAGTCGGTCGTCCGCGAAGGCGACGACGAGTTCGCCGTCCTCGTCGCGCACCCGCCGACCGCCGTCGACCGTCGCCAGGCCGCCCGCCGCCTCGACGAAGCGGTCGTCCCGCACGAGGCAGGCGAAGACGCCGTCACAGGCGCGCCTGTCGAGGCGAACGCGGTACTCAGTAGTCATACTTGGACTCGTAGCCCCGCGGCGTCACCATCCGGCCGTCCCAGACGTACGTCTCCTCGTTGCCGACGATGATAGTCGTGGTCATGTCCACGAGCTCCGTCTCGCCGAGCGCTTCCAGCTCCCGGAGTTCGACGACCTCGACCCGTTCGTCGTCGCGCCCCGCGCCGTGGACGACTCCCACGGGGGTCTCGGGCGCGCGGTGTTCGAGGAGTATCTCGCAGCACGTCCGGAAGTTCTCCCGGCGCTTGCGGCTCCAGGGGTTGTAGATGGCGACGGTGAACCCCTCAGACGCGACCGCGTGCAGGCGCGACTCGATGGTCGCCATCGACGTCAGGTGGTCCGACAGCGAGATGCTGACGGTGTCGTTCACGAGCGGCGCGCCCAGGCGCGCGCCGCAGGACTGGGCGGCCGGCACGCCCGGGACCACCTCGAAGTCGACGGCCTCCGCGCTCGCACCCTTCGACTCGAGTATCTCGAGGGTCAGCCCGGCCAGCGCGTAGACGTTCGGGTCGCCGCTCCCGACGATGGCGACGTCGTGGCCGGCGAGCGCGCGGTCGACCGCCTCCTCCGTGCGCGACACCTCGCCGCACATCGGCGTGTCGTACAGTTCCTCGGCGGACTCCGTGACCTCCTCCGGCAGGAGGTCGACGTACGTCGTGTAGCCGACGACGTGCTCCGCCTCCAGGAGCGCCCCGCGGGCGCGCTGGGTCATCCCCTCCGGCTGTCCCGGTCCGAGGCCGACCGCGACGAGTCGTCCGGGGTCGGCGTCGAAGTCGGCGACTGTCGAGCCGACTCGCTCGTCGGTCGCCGCCTTCTTCGACCCGCAGCGCGACCCGGACGACGAGGTGGACCCGCCGCAGGCGGACGTGCCCTCGTCGGCGTCCGTCGCGGTGTCGGTCGCGTCCGCGTTCGCGGCGTCGCTCGCGCCGCAACTGGTCTCGGTGTCTGTGCTCGTCTCGGTGGTGGTGTCGTCGGTGCTCATTCTCAGAAGTCGTCGACGTCACGCCCGCCGCGCGGGGTGACGAGGTATTCGCCGTGGTCGTTCTCCCAGACCGCCGTCTCGTGGGTGCCGACGAGGATGGAGGTGCCCATCCCGCCGACGTCGTCGTCGTGGTCGGTCGCCTCGCCGAGGGTGGTGATGGTGTGCGTCTCGTCGTCCAGGTTCCGGCCCGCGTCGCCCCGGCCGGCGTCGTTGAAGATACCGACCGGGACGTCGTCGGCGCGCTCCTCGCGGACGACGGCGATGGCACGCTCGTAGTCGCGCCAGCAGTTGTAGAGGACGATGACGAAGCCGCTGATGGCCGCGGCGCGCAGTTTCTCCGCTATCTCGTCCCACCCGCGCCACTTGTCGGACAGCGAGACGGTGCAGAAGTCGTTCGACAGCGGCGCCCCGAGGTTCGCCGCCCCGCCGAGGGCCGCCGTCACGCCGGGGACCACCTCGATGGGGACGTCGTAGGCTCCCTCGGCCTCCGCCATCGTGAACAGGAGGTCGCTCTTGCCGTAGACGTTCGGGTCGCCGCCCGAGACGTGCGCGACGTCCTCGCCGGCCCGGACGCGCGCGAACGCCTCGCGGGCCAGTTCGACCTGTCGACCCATCGTCGAGCGGACGACCGTCTGTCGCGTCCCGTCGGGCCGTTCGAGGACGGTGCCGGACGCCTCCCCCGCCGTCGTCCCGCCGTCGGGCGCGGCGTCGACCTCGGCGCTCTCGGGCGGGAGCGTCCCGTCGCGCCGGAGGAACTCCTGGTAGAGGGTCGACGCCACGACGCAGTCGGCGGTGGCGACGACGTCCGTGGCTCGCTGGGTCATCGCGTGCGGGAGGCCGGGGCCGATGCCGACGACGTAGAGGGTGCCCGTCGCGTCGTCCGGGGTGTCCGTGTCGACCATCCTATCGCCCCACCGCGACGGTGACGGCGTCGTCGAACCGCTCTTTCTCCCGGAGGAGGTCGTGCTCGCGCCCCCCGGCGATGGCCGACGCCTCGGCGACGCCCGGCCAGCCGATGAGTTCCTTCGAGCGCGAGGGGGAGGGCCCCTCGAACGCCTCCAGCGTGGTCTTCTCGAAGAGGACGACGCCGGCCCCGATTTCGCGGGCGGCGTCGTACAGGCCCTTCTCGCCCTCCTTTCGGGTGCCGGTGGCGACGAAGTCCACGGCCGTGAGGTCGAGGTCGAGGTCGTCGAGGGCGGCCGTCCAGGCGTCGAGCACCTGTCGTTTCTCCACCCCCGAGACGGTCCCCGTCCCGAGGACGACGCCGTCGTCCGCGTTGCGCCGGAGGACGGTCACGTCGTCGCCGACGAGGACGGCCCGGGGGCCGTCGAGGCGCGCGACGGGGCCGAGGTCGTCGTTCAGGACGGCGAGGTTCGTCGCGACCGTGGAGTCACCGTTGACGACGTGGGCGTCGAGCGCCTTCGCCTTGCTCTCGACGCCCTGCTTGCCCGCGGCCTCGCTGGCGGTCGTCATCGCGGGGACCGCGCCCAGCCGTGCGAGGTCGCCCGCGACCTGGTTCGCGCCGTGGTGACCGCCCGTGATGGGGATGGCCCACGTGAGTTCCTCGTCGACGACCACGATGGCGGGGTCGTCCCACTTGTCGTCGAGCAGCGGCGCGGTCTTGCGCATCGCGATACCCGAGGCCATCAGCCCGACGAAGCAGTCGTACTCGCCCCAGTGCTCCGCGAAGACGTCGCCGTGGTACTCGACGATGTCGACGCGCGCGTAGCCGTCGCCGATGCCGTCGCGGATCTCGCGGGCGGTGTCGAGCTTTCGCTCGAAGCTGATTATCGCTATCTCCTCGGCCACCTCCCCGTCGGAGTCGGGGGTCGCGCAGTGGCCGGCCGATTCGTCCGCGTCCGTCTCGTCCGTCTCGTTCGTGTTCGTACTCATGGTTCAGTCGTCCGCCTCGCCCTCGTCCGGGCCGCGGTTCGCCCAGTCGCCGTAGAGGTAGGAGCGCTCGTAGCCCGCCTTCCGCGCCGCGTCCCCGATGACGACCATCGCGGAGGCGCGATAGCCCGCCGTCTCCAGTCGCTCGCCGATGGTCTCGATGGTGCCCTCGACGACGTCCTCGTCCGGCCACGACGCGTGGTAGACGACCGCGACCGGCGTCTCCGGGTCGTGCCCGTCCGCGAGGAGGCGGTCCATCGTCTCGCCGACCGCGTGCGTCCCGAGGTAGAGACAGGTCGTAACGTCGCCCATCCCGACGAACGCGCCGACGTGGTCGTCGTCGGGGTCGAGGGTCTTCCCCTGCGGGCGAGTGAACGCGACGTGGTTGGCCACGCCGTTCAGCGTGAGTTGCGTCCGGAGCGTCGCGCTCGCCGCGAACGCCGAGGTGACGCCCGGGACGAGGTAGGTCGGCACGCCCTCGTGTTCGAGCGCGTCCATCTGCTCGACCGCCGCGCCGTATATCGCGGGGTCGCCGCTGTGGAGGCGTGCGACGGTCCGCCCGGCCTCGTAGGTGTCCCGCATCAGCGGGACCAGTTCCTCGAGGTCCCTGCCGACGCTCGACACCTGCTCGGCGTCGGCGCAGTACGCCTCGAGGAGGTCGCTGTTGACCAGCGAGCCGGCGTGGACGACGAGGTCGGCCGCCTCCACCAGCCGCCTGCCGGTGACCGTGAGCAGGCCGGGGTCGCCGGGACCGGCGCCGATGAAGGGGATGCCCTCCTGGACCTCGCCGGCCGTCCGCTCCTCGATTCGGGGGTCGCGCTCCGTCGCCCGGGCGGCCGCCGTCGCGTCGATGGCTTCCTGCGGGTCGGTCATCGCGACCACCCGCCGGGGCGTTCGTCGCCGCAGGCCTCGCCCTCGGCGCACTCCTCCCTGGCGACGTCGGCCGTCGCGCCCGACCGGCGTCGAACCGTCGGTCGGGGTCCGCCGTCGGTCTTCGTCACCGACTCGGCGTCGCTGGCGAAGGCCGCGGTCGCGACGTCCGAGTCGAGCCCGCGCTTCTCGGCGTAGGCCAGCGTGTAGTAGTCGCGGTCGGTCAGGTCGTCGGGGTCGTCAGTCACGACCGTCTCGCCCGCGTCCATGTAGAGGCGACGACCGTACACGACGTCGTAGCCGGCGTCGACGAGTCGCTCGTGGGTCGCCGGCACGTCGGTGACCTTGAACAGCACCAGCCGGTCCGGCCCCGTCGGGGCCGCTCCACGCGGGGCCTCGCGGAGCGTGAGGCTCGCGCCGGACGCCACCTCGACGCCGAGCGCCGTCGTGAAGGCGGTGACGGCGCTCACCCCCGGGACGACGTCGACGTCGACGTCCGGGTGGAAGGCCGCGAGCGTCCGCCGCAGGTGGCCGAACGTCGAGTAGACGTTCGGGTCGCCGAGCGTGACGAACGCGACGGTCCCGTCGCGGGCCTCCGGTGCGATTTCGGCGGCGGCCGCCCGCCAGGCCCGCCGGAGTTCGTCCTCGTCGCGGGTCATGGGGAAGTCGACGTCGCCGATGCGGTCCGGCGACACGTACTCGGTCGCCACCGACCGCGAGAGGCGTCCCGGCGAGTACACCACGTCCGCGGTCTCGAGGACGCGCCGCCCGCGGACCGTCACGAGGTCCGCGTCCCCCGGGCCGAGGCCGACGCCGTAGAGGCTCATCGGCCCCTCCCGCCGTCGGTCGCCCCCTCGTCGGCCCCGCCGACCAGCATGTAGACGGGGTTGTCCGAGTCGAAACTCGTCGCGCCGGCGAGGTCGTACCCGTGGCTCACCTGGAACTGGACGACCTCGTCGAGGAGTCCCCGTTCGCGGAACGCCTCGGTGGCGCGTCCCGCGACTTCGAGGCGTGACACGTTCATCACGACGCGGGCGACCCCGGTCTCGACCGCGTGGTCGAGGACCGCCTCGTAGTTCCGACTCCCGCCGAGGAACAGGACGTCCGCGTCGTCCGGCAGTCCCTCCGGGGCTTCGGTCGCCCAGAGGGTCACGTTGCCGCCGGCGTCGTTGGCGGCGAGGTTCTTTCTGGTGGTCTCGATTCGTCCCGGCTTTCGTTCCAGCGCGGTCACCCGACCGGCCCGCCGCGCCGCCTCGACGGTGACGGCGCCGGTGCACGAACCGACCTCCACGAGGTGGTCGGCCGGACCGATGTCGAGTTTACCGAGAAGGACGGCCCTGACCTCCGGTTTCGTCGGCCCGGCCTTCGCGTCGTGTGGAAGCGATACCTGCGCCATGAGGCAACACAACTACCGTGGGACGTAAAACAATTTTGGTTGTTTTAGAAAAAGCTCACTTGGGGAAGTGGGCGAGAACGACGCCGTATCGAAACCACACACGAGCTAAGGCAAAATTACTTTAATTGCCGGCTCGGATTGGGGGTCAATGGCGATGGACGCGGACGAGTCCGACGAGTTCGGCGTTCTCCGGAGCAAACGGAACGCGACCAGATACCAGATTCTGGTCCAGATAGCGGACCGCCAGCCGGCCGTCAACCAGCGGGAGATAGCCGACGCGATCGGTATCACCGCCCAGGCCGTGAGCGACTACCTCCGGGGACTGGTCGAGCAGGGCTACGTCGAGAAACACGGTCGCGGGCGCTACGAGGTGACGAAGGAGGGCGTCGACTGGCTCATCTCACAGACCGACGAGCTACGTCACTTCGTCCAGCACGTCTCCGAGGACGTCCTCGGCCAGGTGGAGATAGAGACGGCCGTCGCCACGACGGCCGTCGCGGAGGGACAGACCGTCTCGGTGACGATGCGCGACGGCGTGCTCCGGGCGATGGCCGGCGACACCGGGAACGCAACCGCAGTTGCGGTGACGACCGCGGACGCCGGCCAGGACGTGGGCGTCACGGACTTCGAGGGCGTCGTCGAGTACGACCTCGGGACGGTGACGGTCGTCTCGGTCCCGGCGGTCCAGGACGGCGGAAGTGCGGCGGTCGACCCCGATGGCGTCACGGCGCTGGCCGAGACGCACGACCTGCTCGCGGTGGCCGGGACCGAGGCGTTGGTCGCCGCCCGGTCGGCCGCCCTCGAACCGGACGTCCGGTTCGGTAGCCCCGCGGCCGTCGCGGAGGCGGCGACGAAGGGACTCGACGTCCTGTTGCTCGCGTCGACGGACCTGCTCTCGGCGCACACCGACCGCCTCCGCGACCAGAACCTCGGCTACGAGGTCGTGGACCCCGCCGAGGAGTAAGACCGGTCGACGCTCCGTCGCGCTCTCGTCCTCGCCGTCGCTCGGACAGAAATGCGCCGTCCGGGAATTGAACCCGGGCTATTGGCTTGGGAAGCCAATGTCCTACCACTGGACCAACGGCGCTCGCTCGTTTCGTTCGCCCCGAGCCTCGCAGTCCCTCCGGCACTGCTCGACACCGGCGCTCGCGTACGCAGGTTCCGCGCGCCTCCACTTCAACGTAGCGTTTCTCCCTATCGGACGAACGTCCAGAAACCGAGCGACGGAAGGCAGGTATTTGATAGCTCGGTCCCTGTCTCGGGACATGAGCGAACTCCGGTCGTACGCCATCGAGGACCTCCCGGTCGACCTCCGCCTCTCCGAGGGCGAACTCGACGCACACCGTGACCACATCACGACGTTCATCGCGGACATCGTCGACGACGCGGGCGCGAACGGCGCGGTCCTCGGTCTCTCGGGTGGCATCGACAGCACGCTGACGGCGTACCTCGCGGTGGAAGCGCTCGGCGCGGCGGGCGTTCGCGGGCTGGTGCTCCCGAGCGACGTCAACACCGACGAGAACATGAGCGACGCCGAGCGCGTCGCGGAGACGCTCGGCATCGAGTACGACGTCGTCGACATCAACCCCATCGTCGAGGCGTTCTTCGAGGCCTACCCCGAGGAGGGCGTCGACCGACTCGTCGAGACGGACCCCTACCGGACCGCCGCCGGGAACGTCCGGGTGCGCACCCGCGGCGTGCTCAACTACTTCGTCGCCAACGCCGAGGGCCGCCTCGTCCTCGGGACGGGCAACCGCAGCGAGACGCTCACCGGCTACTACACCAAGTACGGCGACCAGGCGGTCGACTGCAACCCCATCGGCAACCTCTACAAACTCCAGGTCCGCCAGCTCGCGGCCCACGTCGGCGTCCCCGACGACCTCGTCGAGAAGCCACCGAGCGCGGAGATGTGGGTCGGCCAGACCGACGAGGAGGAGATGGGCCTCACCTACGACCTGCTCGACGCCATCCTCGCGCTGCACGTCGACGGGCCGCTCTCCGCGACGGCGACGATGCGAACCCTCGGCGTCGACGAGGCGGCCATCGACCGCGTCGAGGAACTGTACGCCCAGAGCGAACACAAGCGCCACATGCCGCCCGCGCCGACGCCGCTCGGGCTCTGACGGTCCGGCCCACCCCATCCCTCGTCCATCCCTCGTCTCGTTCACCGTCCTCGCGGTCGCCCTCGCTATCGCTTGCTATCGCTCGTTCTCGGGGTTCCCCTCGCCCTCACGTCCGGTCCCGCCGCCCAGCGCCGCCGCGTGTTCCTCGACCAGTCGCGCGAACGCCGCACGCTCGCGCTCCTCGCGGTCGGCGACGGACTCGACCGGTCGCATCAGCCGCTTTATCTCGTCGAGGGCGGGGCCGTCGTTGTCGGCGACTTCGCGTGCGACCACGTGGGGGTCCCGCCGGACGCGCGAGACGAGGCCCATCCGCAGGGCCTCCTCCGCGTCGACGACCCGCCCCGAGAGCGCGAGGTCGAGCGCGTCGCCGTGGCCCACGACGCGTTCGAGGCGGTGGGTACCCCCCCAGGCACCGAAGAGACCGAAGGTGGCGCCGGGTTCGGCGAAGGTGGCCTCGGGCGTCGCCACCCGGAGGTCGCAGGCGAGCGCGAGTTCGACCCCACCCCCGCGGGCGGCGCCGTCGATACCGGCGACGACGACGGCGGGAGACTCCTCGATGGCCCGGGCGACCCGCTGGCCGAGGCGGGCGAACTCGGCGGCCGCACTCGGGTCCGTCTCGCTCTCGCGGGCGACGGCGCCCACCGCGTCGAGGTCGGCGCCGGCACAGAACGCCGCCCCCGCCCCGTGGAGGTAGACGACGGGGGTCGGGGGGTCGGTCACGGCGTCGTCGAGCGCGTCGAGGCCCTCGGGCGTCAGTGCGTTGCGTCGGTCCGGTCGGTCGAGGGTGACGGTGCGGACCCGGTCCGCGTCGCGTGTCCGTATCACGGTTGTGGCTGGTCGGACGTTTCCAAAGGTCTTTGCCCGTCCCACGGCTATCTCGTGGCGATGGAGGAAGCCGACGCCGTCCGGCGGGCCGCCCGCGCGTCCGTGGACGATATCGACCCCACTGCCCTCCGCGACGCGCTCTGGGCGGTCATCGACGGCGGTTCGACCCTCCCCGGGGCGCTCGCGCTCCTCACCGCGAGCGCGTGTGACGCCGACGTCGGCGAGGGACTCGTCGAACGCGCCGCCGGCGTCCAACTCATCTACGACGGCCTCCGACTCACGCGACGACTCGCCGTCGAGGAACCCTGGGCGACGGGTGAACGCGCGACCGGCGACATGGAGATACTCGCCGCCGACGTGCTCGTCGCACGGGGGTTCTACCTGCTCGCGCGTACCGAGGCCGCCGTCGCCGCCGTCGAGGTGGTCCGGGCGTTCGGCCGCGACCGCACCCGCGGCGACCCACCCGAGACCCTGGAGGCGGACGTCCTCGACCTCGCGGTCGTCGTCGGCGCGACCGCCGGCGGTATCGACCCCACGCCGGAACTCCGGGCCGTCGCCGCCGATGTCGCCGCCGATTACGGCGTCGACCTCCCCCGAACCGAGACGCTCGACGCGGACACGCTTCGAACCCGTCTCGTCGGATGTGTCGACGGGGCACTCGCCGACCTCTGAATCGAAACGCCTAAACGCGATTCGGGGTTCCTACAGAATGCGCAGCGCGCCTGGGTAGCTTAGCGGTAAAGCGCGTCCTTGGTAAGGACGAGAGCCCGGGTTCAAATCCCGGCCTAGGCTTACTGTACTTTGGTTAAATCCTGCGTATAAAAAGCCCCACAGTGGCGATACCGTCGGTCTGGGGGTGGTCGCGTGAGGCGCACCGTCCCTGCGGACCAGCAGTGCTCGATGCCGTCGTGCGAGCAGGAAGCCACGACCACCGTCGGCGCTGGTTCGCTCTGCGACCACCACGTCAAGCGACTAGGCGTGGACACCGGAGACTCGAACTCCGACGAGACGGAAACCTCTCAGGACCCTTCGTCCGTGGCGTCTCCGACACCTCAAGTAGAGGGAGCTACGTACGCAGACCGGGTCACTAACGGCCGACAAGACGATTCGGCGGTCGACTTCCACGGCGTCGAGCCCAACACCTTCCCCACCGATCTCGCCGAACATGGCTCCCGCTGGTTGCTCTGGCAGTACAGCGACGACCGAAAGGTCCCCCGAAACCCCAGCTGGGGGTACTCCAACCAAGCCGTCGGCTACGCGTTCGTCGGTGCGAAGGACCCCAACGCCTGGTTCGACTTCGAGACTGCCAGCAACTGGGTCGACCACGACGACGACCTCGGGTTCGCGTACTACCTCACTGGTCCCGACCGTGACGACTGGGACGACGACGAGAAGTACGCCTGGGTCGATCCCGAGGAAGACGTGCCCAGTGAACCGCATGTTGGCCTCCTCGACTTCGACGACATCCGCGATCCAGAGACCGGCGACATCGCCCCAGGCGCGATCAATCTCCTGGAGCAGCTGGCCGGGACGTTCTGCGAGTGGTCTCCATCCGGGACTGGCGCGCACGCACTCGGTGGCTTCCGTCTCCCGGAGGGCGTGACGACGCTCACGATCGACCTCTCATCCCCGGAATGGCCGGATGCCGAACTCGAGATGTACCCCGGTCATCGGTACACCACGGTCACTGGTGACCACATCCCCGGTACCGAGACGTCCACGAGAGACATCCAGGGGATCGTCGACGACATCGTCGCCACCCATCCAGGTGCCCTCGACGCAGCGCGTGCTACCACCCCCAGTGATCGGCCGGACGAACTCGACTGCACACCCGACCTGTCGAAGGCCGAACTCGCCGACATCGAGACCACGTCCGACATCCAGGACGTGTTCGACGCCATCCAGCACACCGGACCGGCCGACATCCAGCTCCGGTCGACCGTCACCCACGAACGGAGCGACGGGAGTCTCGATCTCGATCCGAGCTGGGCGCAGTCGAAGAGCGGTACGCGCCTCGCACAGGTTGACAGTGGTTGGGTTTACCGCAAGGGAATGCACGGCCTCGATGCGCTCCAGGTCGTCGCGCTTGAGGAGAGAATCATCTCCTCGGAAACCGAGTACCCGAGCGACGAGGACTTCTGGGCTGCCGTCGACGCACTCCGCGACCGCGGTGCCCACATTCCGGAGTACGAGCCCGACGGTGCCGACCCAGTGAGCACGCTCCCACTCGCGAAACTCGACGCCCTCGATGACGACGAGCGACAACGTGCTGCGGCGGCTCAAGATATCGAATGGCCGTCGACCGACGAGGCACGCGAGCGTCTTTGGAACCGTCTGCTCGATGCTGTTCGGCACCAGGAGGAGGTCGTCATCGACGCCCCGACGGGACTCGGCAAGAGCTACACCGTTGCAACCGAGCCCTGGCTTCGCCATGCGGACTGTACCGGTGAACAGCCGGTCGTCCACTTCAGTCCGACGCGAGATGCTCGTGATGCTGCCATCGAACACAGTCGAGAAGCCAGCGGTGTGACACACGCAGTCCTCCGGGGACGAAAAGAAGCGTGCCCCGTGGCCCACGGGATCCACGATCCGTCGGAGGAAGACGAGAAGGATGAAACCGTCGAGATCACGATGAATCGGACGCCCGCCTCTCAGTGGTTCGACGCCGTCTGTGACGGTCGCGGTGTCCCCTTCTCGACGGCCCACGCCTATCTCGCCGAGCACAACGACCAAGACATCGAACTGCCGTGCTCGCGCGGAGACGATCCGTGCCCCGCAATCGGCCAGTGGGACGGACTCCCGCGAACGGAAGAAGGTGACCCTGCCGTGGACGTCATCCACGCCACGCACCAGTTCGCGTACGTCCCCGGGCTTACGCAGTCGTGTAACGTCATCTTCGACGAGCGGCCGGATTTCGCCGTCGACGGCGAACACCTCACGAACGACCGCATCCAGCGCGCCGTTACGGCGTTCCTCGAAGCGGCGGGCGCGCCGGTGACAACCTGGGAGTCGTTCGTCCAATTAGCACGGAGTGCGTACGGACAGGACGTCCACGGTGACGTCCTTCGAGAAGCGAACGCGACGGCGGCCGTGTTCAATTACGAACCGGATCGGGAGTGGTATCTCGAACATCCCGACGCCCACACGCTCGCCCCTGCATTGGCGGATGCTATCTGGTCCGCGTTGGCGCAGGGTTTCGACGAGAACGGGCGCAGCGTGGGTACCGTCACTCACGACCCGCCCCGACTCGATGCTAACGCTCGCGACGACGACGGCTGGTCGCGGACGTGGGTCTCGGTCGTCGTCGACGACAACAATCGCGTGCGTACCGTTCGGAACGTTCCTGACCTCTCGACGGCGCGGTGCGTGGTCGGCCTCGACGCCCATCCCAGCGTCCCGCTGTGGCAACGCAACACCACCACGGACATCGTCCCCGACCGCGTCCTCGACGTCGACGAGCGCCGACTCTGGCGGCGATACGAGCGCGGCCTCAAGGTCGTCCAAGTTGGCGAAGCCGTCCGACCGCTTGCCAGCGGCGAGTACTTCAATCCCGATGCGACGCACGTGCTCTTGGATCACCTCGAGCATCACTTCGGCGACGCGTTTGACACCTGCATCACTGCCGCGAGCGTCGAGCGTGAGGTCGAACAGCTGATGCGAGACGTCGGTATCGACGAGCCCGAAACGATGCACTTCGGCGAGGAGCGATCCCGCGACGAGTTCGGCGATCGTGACGTGGGACTCGTTCACGGCTCAATCGACCCGGGCGACGACTACGTGCTGAACCTCCTCGCCGAGTGCGACCTCCACGCTAAGCCAGAAACCGTGGAGTCAGCGGACGGCGACCAGCAACGCGCACATGGACGTGGCTTCGTCGGTCCCGATGCCGACACGGCCAGCGAGATCCTGGCTTCCGTTCGCGAGAATCACGTCGCGCAATCCGCTGGTCGATACGCACGAGACGCCGACGACCCCGACAACACAGCCACCGTCTTCGTCCATACCAGTGCCGTGCCGGCTGGGTTCGCGGACTGTCGAGTCTCTGGCGTTGAGTGGGTTGCGACCGACGTGCAGCAGACCATCATAGAAGCTCTCCGGTCGCGGCAGTCAGCTACCGCCCGAGAGCTCGCGGAGGCGACGGACGTGTCGAAGCGGCACGTCGCCAAGACTCTCTCTCGGCTCCTCGACGACGACCTCGTCAGCTGCCGTAAGGGCGAAGGGGCATACGGTGCGGACGTGTTCCACGCTGAAGACGCTCCGACGAGTGGTGTAGTCGACCTGGGCGCGGAGGAGATCGCTAACAGTGCCGTATGGGGCTCCAATACGTGGTCGTTCGTGATCGAAGCCGTCGAGGCACCACGAGAAGAACTCACTAGACCCAGCGACACTCCAACCACGACACGGGCCGTGTCACTAGCAGCGTTCCAAGACGGCCCACCGCCGGAGTAGGCGGCTGCTCTCCGGTCTGTTCGCCTCCTTTTGTGAGCGACAGCACTACGATTTCCGGTTCGTCGTCCTCAGTCAGGCGAAGCCTTCGCATCACCGCAACCGCTTATAGTACGGTGATGCTCTGTTGCACGATCTTCCATAGCAATTCTCTACTTATCCTCCCATCAGAACGATAGAATGGTCGTCTATGTTCTCTTGGTCATCATGCCTGACTGAGCAATTCACTCGGAAATCCTCTGTGTCACCGGGTTCTAATTTCAGACTGGTGTCATCAGCACCAATTACAACACCATCCTTATCTAACCATTTCACAATGACGCGTACTCCACGGCTCGTTCCTGCATTCAGATTTTCCAAGCGTCCAAAGGCCTTGGGTATCGAATGAGAATCATCGGGGATTTCTGCGCCTGAATCAACTAGCTTGACCCGCTCCCATCCATTCCTAAGATGGTTTGTATTGGCCGAGAGAGAATAGTCTATAGAAATATCCTCCTTTGACAATGTTGGCTCGTTCACATCGAACTCAAAGTCAAACTTCCAGAACTCACCTGGGTCTAATCCCCAGATTTTAACGGGGATGCTCGTCCAGTAATCTTCTGATCTGACCTCACCAATGAATAAATCAAACCTCACTTCAGCGATCCGGAGGCGAACTGAACTCGTATTTTTCAATAACGCTTCCACATTTGCTGTACTATCGGACTCCCAATCGACTTCCCATTTGAGCAACTCAATCTTTACTTCGGTTAAATCCGGATTGGAAAGGAATTTTCGAAACGCGATTAAGTACTTACGACGACGTTTCGGATAATTGTTCTCTATCGTGACCTCGTGATGACCAACATGGAATTTTATACTGCCCTCCCGGGGTCCATGAGAGCGACAAGATATCGTATAGTTGAGTTCATAGCGCCGGTTTCTTTCCAACTCGGCACCGCCGAAGAACATCTTATACTTCTCCCGTGGTTGTATCGGTTTGTTAACAGTGACTTGATATAATCGACGAGGCGAACCAAGATATCCAGTTCGGCCATCAGTCACATCAAGAAACGTAGATATGTTTTCATCGTCTTCTTGTTCAAAATCCCAGTCTGGAAGGTCCATCTCGAGATAAGCATCCTCAGCAAAATCTCTCCCTTCGTTAGACAAAAACAGTGTCGGAGTAGTATGGACGGTATGGAAGGGCCTATCGGCGGATGTTGATTTTACATCGGCTTCCAGTACTAATGCCGGTTGCTTTATGAAAAATCGATAGATAGCGATTATCGCTGCGATTGCACCCGCGATTGGGGCAACTGCTACCAGAAAATCAGATAATTGCTGGAGTGCGGCTATCGCATTCATGAGCTAGACCATACTGGGTTTCTCACCCAAGCAATATCTGGAAAGCCATTCGCGTACCAGTTCCCTTGTAACATCCTCTAATGAAGACCCTGATGGCAGGTAAGTTAAGCCATTTCACCCGATATATCAATCTGATAATATACTACGATATGCAGGCAGTCCCAACGCGCTATTCGTCCGCAGGCGGACTGTACGACTCGCGCTGTGTATTCAGCAGAGCCTCTGAAACCTATCCTCTACTGAGGATTTCAACAAAGCCGAAAGCTGTTTTGTTTAGTCGCGGAGCTCTGCGATCGACCGACCGACCTCTCGGACGTGGTCACTTCGCTCGAGATCGAGTTCCTCAGCGAGGTAATCCACCGTCTCTTCGAGGCTCATACCCGAAAGAACTCTTCCGAGCAGATATACCTAGTGAACTCAATCAAAATCCTCATCAACTGACAGACACGGCGGGCAAGATATCTCCTCAGTATCTGCCACTGAATGAAGAGTACTCGTACAATGCTGTGAAACGCTCTGATAATCCCTATAAGTAGCAGACTTCGCTGCATTTCTCTGCACCTTCCCCCCAGCTGAACTCAGTAATGTGCTTCGCGAAGGATTAACCAACAATTGCGAGTTTCATACGAATCTGTTGGTTAAGTTGGATCGTGAGAACACCTTCCGACCTAGACGCTACCCCCATATTCAGTCCACTGGCGTGCCGATGCCGATAGTTGCGATGAGCTGCTACAAGAGTTCGTCAATCAGAGCTTCGATGCTAGCTTCAAGTAAACTGTGAGCGACGCGTCCCTGCCAGAAATCGATATCCTCGCTTTCGAGCGACTGGACGCCCCACGGGACGATTCGACTCTCCTCTGGCGTTCCACCACGCACCCAGTCCTCTGCAGCAATCTCGATGAGTCCGTCTAACCACGATTTCGTCGTCAACGTGAGTGCGATGTACTGCTCGCCGTGGAACGGTCGAGTATCGTGGTTCGAGATAATGAGCCACGGGCGCGCTTCTTCCTCCCCCTTGAACGGGTCGTCACCATACACGATGTCGCCAGGTTCGTAGATTGGAGTACTGTCCTCGTCCGTCACGATTCGTCCTCGAGACTCGGATGTCGTTCGTCCGGCGAGTGCGCTCGCCAGGCCTCCTTGTCCTCTTCACCCAGCTGCTCGTTGAACAGCGCCGTTGCTCGTTCGTAGCCACTATACCCGTCAAGACGGTCCTCATCGTCGGTAACCGCCCAGTACGTTGCCTTGTGTTCGACGAGTTCGCGGTCCTTCAACCGAGAGAGAGCTGTGCTGACCGCTCCTTCGTCGAGCCCGATCTGCGAGGCAATTTCACGAGCCTTGAACGCCCGATCGTCGTTTGCAGCCAAGAACCCGAGTACTTGGTCCGGGACGGAGAGCCCCTCAAGCTCGTCCTCACTCGCGTTCTTGAACGTCTCCCTATCGATCGACATCCTTGAGAGGAGGATAGGGATTCCAACGATAAGAGTGTTAGCTATGAAAGCTTCGAAATGTTCGTAGGATACGAGATGGGCGAGAGACAATCGTAGTTCATACACACGATGTTGTCCAGATCTCAGAGCCAGATTGACCGGTCGCTAAGACCGACCATGGTAGCTAAGAGCTACCGTCTGGTGTGCGAGAACTCACAATTCAGAGGCACTCACACCGGATTCGCAGACTCAAACTCTATTTGCGCGCGTCAGATGCGTCTATCTCCGGTTCGTCGAAATCAAGGGCTTCGATGACTGCGACGGGAAGCGCTGGTCGTGGCGCATTTTCGTGACGCAGCACACGCTCTGACTTCCGCGTCTTCTCGTAGATAGCACGCGCAACCGGGACACCACGTAGGAATTTGTGCTCGTAGAGAATTTCGACCCCGCGCTCAGTCGGTCCCCAGAACTTCGATGGGAGATCTCGGGTCGACGCGTTCGGCTCATGCACATAGACTTCGAGAATCTCTGCCTCTTGTAGCGTCTCGAGGTGGTCGAGAATGGCCGCCTTGTTCTTTGGAATCATATACTCAAACTCGGCTACCGACACGAGGTGAGCCGGATGGCCGAGGATTAGCTGCAGAATTAGATGCCGAGTCTCCTGGGAGAGCAGCTCACGCATTCGCTGACGTTCTTCAATGGGATCCTCGATTCCCTCCGTCACCCTGTCCTTCATGCTTCACAGTAGCGTTCTCACCCGCATAATCGTCGGGGGTCCATTGACTCGAGCCCGTGGATTTGACTGTTCAACTTGCGCTGTCACAGTATCAGCTCTCACCATCGCTCCGCGGATCGGTTCGCAGTTCGTAGAGTGCCGTGTTCTCGTGGATATTTTCGATGTGGCCTGCGGCAACTAGCAGCTTCAGTCGCTCGTGTACCTTGTATCGCGGTTCCCCCGTTGCGTCGACGAGAAACCCTTGCGTCCGGGCACCCTCGTTGAGTTCGTCCAGGATCGCTTCGTCGAGGGCGGTTAATTCCATTTCCCCAATCTGGAGTCGCTTCCCATATCATTGTGCATACTTTGCGACGATTAGTGGGTCGTCCTGGTGTACGAATCGTAGTAAACTCTATTCAACGATACCAAGAATATAAGTCACTAAGATTCGTACTACGATTCGTAGTCAAGCCATGAGATCCAGCATTGACGACGACTCCGCGACGTCTGCCTGGGCAACTCGTGTTCGGGACCACATCGAACACAACCTCGCCGGGAGCGTTCGAGTCTTGACGCCAGCTGTGACTGCTCTCTTGACCCTCGCTGCAATGACCGGGCTCGCAGCTGCCCAGTCAAGTAGCGGCGGTCTGTGTGGAACGCCTGCAATCGCCCTGTTCGAGTGGGCGGCGCAAACCGGGGCAGGAGTCCTGTTCCTCGGTGGCCTGCTCTACGGCGGGTTCAAGCACGCCCGTGCTGGGATGTCCCGCAACCCGGAACGGTCCAGTGAGCATCGTCGCACCGGTACTATGGCGATGGTCTCCGGGCCGATCTTCGGCCTCATCATCGTTCTCGGCGAACAGGCCGCCGGCGCTGCTGGCTTCAACGCCGCACAGTGTGCCCAACTGACGCCGTGGTTCTGACACAGGGAGACGTTCCGAACTGGTCCCGCAGAGGCACGGCAGACACCAACGCCACCGATCATTCTCATGCTTTCCACGACCGATATCGGCGCCGTACCCCATCCCCGAGTCAGCAGCCGTATTGCTGTGGTTCTCGCCATCGCGCTTCTCCTGACCGGGTTCGTAGCGCCTGCGTTCGCCGCCGATCCCGGGAGGGCTCCTCGCGATCCTCCGGCCAACACAACCACGTCGACGTCCTCGAATGAGAGTTCGACAGCAACGCCCTCGAATTATCCCATCCCGGGAGTCAATGGTTCGGCGAACGCGTCCCAGAATGCGACCTCGTACGCTCCCTGTGCCGGCAAAGATCCAATTCGAGGTGCAATCTGCAACGTCATCGAGAACGCCAAGCGAAGCATCCTCGGCGGCGCGCTCGACGTAACGCAGAAAGTCGCGCGTAGCACGGTCGAACTGATCCTCCGCCGACCAGTGCCGATGCGCGGCAGCGAGATCGTGGTCTTCAGGCCCCCGACGAACCAGCCACTGGCCGGCGCGTACAACGGGTGGACGTCGGTTGGCCTGCCGCTCGGGTTCCTGGTGTGGATCGTCGGTGCCGGCGTTGCACTCGCGAGTCGGTTTCGGCCGGAGGCCACGTTCGCCACACAGGGCTTTCTGATCGAACAGAATCTCGTCCGAAACCTCCTGCTCACTCTCGGTTCGTGGTGGGTCGGGGCGTTTATCCTCCACCTCGCGAACGGGCTGATCCTCGCCGTCGCACCGCGCGGTGATCAGCTCGTGATGGGTCCACAGTCCGGCATCGGGACTCTCCTCGGGACGGGCCTGCTCGCAGGGTTGCTCTGGGTTGCGACGGCGGCGATCGTAACTATCCTCCTCATTTCGACCCTTCTCGCGTACTTCCTCTGTCTCACGTTCATGGTCTTCCTGCCGGTGTTCTCGGCGCTCATGCTGTTCGACACCGGCGGCGTGATGCAGACGATCGGACACTTCGGTCAGAAAGGGTGGAGCATCTTCATCCGCGCGGCGTTCTTCCCGCTCCCGGCGGCGCTCGTCCTCGGTGCGGGGGCGTACATCGCGACCGGGACGATGGGCTTCGTCGAAAGTGCGGTCGGAGTTGCTGGCTTCAGTACGGTGGCCGGTACGATCGCGTTTGCCGTCGTCACCTTCGTGACTCAGCTCGCGGCGCTGGTTGCGACCCTCTGGATGCTCTTGGGGTCACGAGCGGCCAGGACGGCCGGCGGCATCATGGCCGGCATCGGTGGTGCTGCCATGTACTCACGAGCTAAATCCGGCGCAAAGACACTCGCTGGCAAAGCGTCGATGCCGAACGTCGGCGGCGCGAGTTCAGCCGCCAGTGCGGCCGCCAGCAGTGGTATTCCCAGCGATCTGTTTGATCGAGTGACGTCCAGTCATAACGGAAATGGAAGCGGTGCCGCACTCGGAGCCGAGAGTGGGGGCAGCGATGCTGCTGGCGCGCTCGATTCTGGGACGAGTGGTAGTAGCGGTGGTCTCGCAGCTGTAGGAACACCCACCGGTGGCCGTCCTAGTTCAGGTGCTACTACGACCGGCAACGGCACTGCTGCCGGAACTGACGTGAGTACTGATGCTATCGATGGATTCGACTTCGTCGTCGTCGAGGGAGAGGGAGATCTATCTGATGGGCAACGATACCAACCCGGATACGTCTCTGACGGCGAATTCCGGCCAATTAAACCTCAGGGACGGAGTCGGGATTTCATTGTTCGAAACCACGAACGGTTCGCGTCAGCGTTTGACTCAAACGGGGACCATCCAGGTGTCTTCCACCGAGGTGAGGAGGATGGCATCTTGTACGACACGAAACCGGTCGCCGGCGAGGACTGGGGTGTTAGTGCGGCTGAGGAGACGAAGATCAGTCGTGATTCGGTATTTGACGCTCGCGGTGAAGGAGGGTCGCAATGAGGGGCCTTGGTCCAGGAGGCGACGGTCCAGAACGCCGGATTCTCGATGACGTTGGCTCCGACTCGGGATTCCTTGCGTTCACTGATGTGTCGAATGCCGACCTCCTGTTTCTCGCGCCAGCGCTCATCGTCGCGATGGTCACGCTCGAAATCGTCGTCTTCGTGACCGGCCGGTTCTTCGTTGGCGTCGCGCTCGCGCTCGCCGTTCTCGGTCTCGCTGGCTTGTATGTGCACGTCTGTCCCGACCACCGAACTCCAGTCGGCCTCATCACCGCGTTCGTCACCCATCATCGACGAGAGAATACTATGACCTTCACCAACACAACCGCTGAGACAAGTACCGAGACGCCACCGGATGCACGGGAGCTGACCCACGTCCGCGCGGTCGAACCAGAAGCCAATGCGATTCGTCGCCAGGACGAAACCCTTGTCGGTGCCGTCCGCATCGACCCAGCAAACCTCGCGCTCGCTGACCAAGCCAAATGGAACAGGGCGGCCCGAGGACTTGGCGCGGTCTTGAATGCACTCGACTATCCGGTGCAGATACACTCGTCGGCGCGGCGCGTCGACCCAGCTCGGATGACCGCTACGTACGACAACCGCCGGACGGACCCTGACGTCAAGTCGACGCCAGCACTCTCCGAAATCGTCGAGGTGTACCGACGGCGTCGCCCGCAGGAGTTCCACCAACGCGGAACGAGTGTCCGCCAGTACCACGCCATCGTCCCGGTCGGGATTCAGGAGGTCAGCCTCGAGGACAATGCGTGGGTTAGCCGCCTGCAGAGTCTTCCGCTCATCGGGAGGTACCTAGGTTCAGTGGTCGCCGATGTGTTGCTGCGAGACGAGCGTCGCGAAGCGATTGAGGAGCGGCAACGTACGATCCTGCGTGACCGGCGCACCCACCTCACGGAGCAATTGACGAGCATCGAAGGCGTCTCCGCCCATCCCGTTACTGCGGCAGACCTCGCCACGCTCGTCGAGGAATACTGGTCCGGCAGCCGGACCGAGTACCCTGACGACGGTCCTCACCTTCGCACGACGCCCGTCATCATGAGCGAACAGGATACCAAAGAATCGCATTCATCGAACGACACCAAGGGTTTCACTACAACGGATGGTGGCCGGCTATGAGCGTGTTCTCTCAACTAGGTGCACTCATTCCGGGAGTCAGTACCGAAACGACAGCAGACGACGGGACTGAAGACGTACCTACTGACGTTGGGACTCATCCCCACCGGGAAAGGATGCACGCGACACGAGTCGCACCCTCCGGTATCCGTTTGGAGACCGACACGGCACGAACGGGTGAGCGGTGGGTCAAGGTTCTGTTCGTGACGGGATTCCCGGAGACTGCGTCGCCAGGGTTGCTTGACCGTATCTGCACCCATCCCAGCGCGGATGTCGATGTGACGATCTACGCCGATCCGGAGGATCCTCGCACGTCGCTCCTGCGGTTTGAGAGCGCAATCAAGTCGCTCAAAGTGGATCACATCGAGGCGCAGGATCGCGGCTCAGCAAAGGCCACAGTGACGGAGCGCCGTATCCGAGACCACGAAGCAGTGTACACACAGCTGCAGGAGAACGCCCAGCGTATCCTCAATGTCGGTGTCTATCTGACCATTCGCGGTGACTCGAAAGAACAGGTCGAGACCACTGTTTCCAGTATTCGTGGTGAACTGCAGCGTCAGCGATTGACGACGAAGTCCGCAGCGTATCGACAGGGCGATTCGCTGGTGACGGGAAGCCCGGTCGCGAAGGACGACCTCGGACAGACGACGCCCATGCTCGGGCAAGCCGCCGGTGCGTTGTTCCCATTCGCTGCGAGCACTACGATCGAAGAGAGCGGCGTTCTCTACGGCTATCATGCAACGACCGATGCCCCCGTCTATCTCGATCGGTTCTGCCGTGAGAACGGTTACAACGTGCTGGTCGCCGGTGAGATCGGATCGGGGAAGTCGTACGACACCAAACGACTCCTACTTCGCCGCGTAGCGAAGGACCGCGACACAGACATCGTCATGATCGACCCGGTCGGTGGGTTTGCGAGTCTGGCAGCTGGTCTCGACGCTGAGCACTACGTCATCGGTGGCACCCGGACAGTCAACCCACTCGAGATCCGGCCGACACCGGACTACCTCCTCGAACAGGAAAACGTCAGTCCGTTTATCGAGCGCATTAGCGCCGTGATGGCCTTCTTCGAATCGTTCTTCGGGTACGTCGGTGCTCCACTCGGCGACCGACGGCAGGTTCTTGAGCGGTGTATTCGGGAAGCGTACGCCCAGAACGGTATCACAGCCGACCCGACGACCCACCATCACGAGAGTCCCGAGGTGGGAGACGTGCGGGCTGTCCTCGGTGACGTCGCTGCCGACCCAACCGAGGTCCTCAACGGTGACGATTACTCAGACGGCGAACTCGACAAGTGGCAGAGCCACGCCGAGGATCTCCGCCTGAACTTGGAGCCATTCACGTCCGGCGGTCAGTTTGCGTTCCTGAACGGGCAGACCGAGGTGGACCTCACGGGTAGCCGCGTCATCTATCTCGACTTGAAGCAGTTCGGCGGTGGCTCCGACGAAGCACTCGCAGGACTCGTGATGCAACCGATGTACGACGCCGTCTACGAGCGCCTCAAGGCCGAATCAGGCAATACTATCATCGCCATCGACGAGGCCCACTACCTCGTCGAGTCACCGGGGAGCGTCGAGTGGCTCAAACGGACGACTCGCCATTCTCGCCACCTCAACCTGTCGCTGCATTTCGTCACCCAGGAACTCACCGACTTCTACGATACCGACGGAGCCGAGACGTTCATCAACCAGTCATCGATCAAGCTCCTCCACCGCCAGGGGAACCTCACTTCCGAACACGCCGACGCGCTTGGTCTGACCGACGCACAGGCCACGTTCGTCCGTGACGCTGTTGTCGGCAAGGAAGGTCTCGGGTTCAGCACTGCCCTCCTAGACATCGACGAGGGCGGGACCTACCCACTTCGTGTCACCGCACTTCCCGAGGAGGAGGCAATCATCGAAGCGGACGGTACTCCCAGTAGCCGAAATGGAGGTTCGGCGCAATGAGCAGTTTCGCGCTCTTCGATACGGTTCCCGACGGTGACCGTCGCGGCATGAGAACCAATACAGCTCGCACGACATGTCCCCACATGGACCCCGACGAGTACACGCCCATCCGGGAGACGCGGCGGACAGCGGATGTCCGTCCGCCTCTTCCTCTGGGATTTGATCTTCCAGCGGTGATGGAGGAGGTACTTGGACGGGAAAGCGCCACCTGTGAAGCCTGTCAGGAAACAGTCCATCACCCCACGGGTGGTGATCTGAAAGATAGCGAGCCGTTCGTCCTTCGAGAAATCGTCGAGAACGTGTACACTATCGAGAACCAAGTTCTACTTTGTCACTCGTGTGCGAATCGACCGACTGACGCGTGGAAGGCCGACGTCTGCGCCAAGCGAGTTCGTGAGCGCAACCATCCGCCTACGTGGCGTGATTATGTTGCGTACTGGCTGTCGGATCCGACCGCGACGTCGCTCTTCGCCCGTCGTATGGCCGGATGTCTCGTCGGACTAGTCGTACTCATTGCCCTCGTCGCCTCCGTAGCCGGCGTCGTCGGAGCTCTCAGCGCTACCGTCGCTACCGGCTGGGCTTGGGCTCGCGTAGTCGTCACGACTGCCAGTGAAGTCTCTTCCACATTTGTTGCCCACCCGTGGATTGTCGGTGGCCTCGTCGGTGTCGGGTATACCACCCATGCGGTCGAGCGCATCCGATACGATCCGCGCGGGTACTGCTCCCGTGAGCGCCGTCCGTGGGTAGTTCTCCTTCTTGCAGGTGTAACTGCAGGCATCGGTGCACTCGGCCTTCTATCCCTTTCGACAGGCCTGCTTCCAGCAACACCGCTTGCGCAGCTATTCACGGCAATTGTCTGGCTACTCGGCGCTGCTGGTGTCGCTTGGTATGTCGACCTCGCGATTCGTCACGACCTCGCTATCGGCATCTGGCGACCTGCTCGCGGATGGTGGATGATTACTGGTCGAGTTGGACTATTGCCCGGTCTGTTAACCATCGTCGCTGGCATCCCGTTCCCCAGCGTCGTCGCTCCGACTACGACAGGAATTCTCGCTGCGATTCCTGCTAGCGTCGCGCTCGCATTCGTGGGATTGCGGCTGCCATACGACTCCCAGGCCCGCGATGCTGTCCTCAACGTCCTCCCCGAATGGATGCTCACCGTTCTCACCGATGACCGTCGCCGAGACTAGCACGCCAACCACGAACGACCCTTCCGACAATGTTCCCGACCACCACGACAGCAAGGCCAACTAGCACCGATCTCACACCAGACCTCATCGAACGCGTCCACGAGGCGGCCGACAGTGAGTCTCTGATCCGTATTCGACCCTATCCCGAGACCGACGGCATTGCAGCAGGACCGCGATTCCTCCGTGGCTTCCATACCGCTCCCGCCGGGTCGCTCCATCGAGGAGACGCACCGGTCTACGCGGCTGAAATCTGGTTCACCGATGGGAAGCTCCAGTTCTATCTTCGGGCACCTGATCCGCAGGACGCGATTGCTCTCGTCAACGCACACTACCCCAACAGTGACACACAGCAGGTTACCGGCACTGGGTTTCCGGACGTCTCCCGGGAGCAGTCCGTCGCTGGCTGCCACCTCGAGCTCCGACAAGACGCAACGTATCCAATCAAGCATCTCGACTCTCGTCCGCCACTCGATGACGACCCGTACCGAACGATCCTCTCCCGCCTCATCGGCGGTGACGACGAGACGACCGTCCTTCAGACCGTGTTTATGCCAGTCGCCCAGACGTGGACACGGCGAGGGCTGCTCGGTCGGGTCGGAGGCGGCGACGTTACTCACATCGCAAAAGCCCGTCGGCAGGGTACCGTCGAAGGGTATCTACACCCCCAAGTGTTCCAGTCGAAACGCGACACCCAGGCCGCCGACGATATCGTGGCTCAACTGGGTCGCCCGGCGTTCGCGACGACGATCCGTGTCGTGACCATTGCACCGAACGCTTCGACAGCCGAGCACCGACTCAGCCGCGTTGCCGACGCGGTCACCGCACTTGATCACGAGCACACCAACCAGGGGTTCATCCCTCGATACGCATCTGCATCCCATCTCCCGGCCGTCCTCGAGGCCACCGCGATGCGTGCTCTCACTCCCAACAGCTGGTTCAAACGTGCGCTGTGGGGACGGATGAACGCCCTCACATTACGTGAGCTCGCTGGACTCGTCCATCTTCCCAACGAGGCTGTCGAGAATCCGACTGTGGACTGGTCACAGACAGCCGCTGGGGTCGGCGTCCCCGCTGATGTTCCCGCATTCTCCACACCGACATCCGCCGCTGGAGGTGTTCGATCTGACGACCAGACGCGGGCTGACGACCATGGTTCCAAACGGGAATCGACTGACAATCGCGCGTTCAAGCAATCCGTTCCCAGTCGAAACTCCGGTGCGGATGAGATCGGGCAGGGAGACGATGATGGTGTTTGAACGGCTCTTCGGAAATGACGAATCCACCGAACCGGAGACAGAACCAGCAGACGCAGCTCAGGCGGAGGGCGAGGCCGCGATCTCCGAACTCGAATCCATGGAAGCGGATTCGATCTCCGGTCCAGATGCATCTCTCCACTCACGATTGGGAGAGTCGTACGATGTCTCAGTCACCGATACGGCCTCCGTCGGTGGGAAACCCATCATCACCGACACAGCGACTGAGGGCGTCGTCGCTGGCTCCTACGTTCGGGACATGTTCGAGGCAGGTGCCGAGACCGCTCAGGCTCCCCTCTGGATCGGCTATGACGAGGACGCACACCGCGGGTTCCGCGAGGCTCCCCTCCGCTTCGAATCGCTCTTCCGCCACCTCTGGATCACGGGCACCACTGGGTACGGCAAGACCACTGCGTTGCTCAACATGATGGTCCAGTGGGCGTATGCTGGCTACGGATTCGTCTACGTCGACCCGAAGGCCCGTGACTCCCGTGAACTCCTCCGGATGCTCCCCGAGCACCGCCTCGATGACGTCGTCTGGATCGAACCCGGATCGGTCGAACATGACCGCACGGTCGGACTCAACTTCCTCGAACTCCCCGACTGCGATACCACGACAGAGCGTGAGAACGAGATCGAGAATCGCATCGAGAACCTGAAAGCGATCTTCGACACGGACGAGTACTGGGGCGTGAACATGGAGTCGATTACCGAGTCGATGGCGCGCGCCATGATGCAGTCCGACCGGCCGTTCTCGGTGATCGACATGTACTTCACGCTGTTGAACGCCGAGCGCCGCGAAGAGTTCGCTCTCGACGTCGACGACCCCTACGTGCGTGAGTTCTGTCTCGAAATCGCCCAGATGGACGACGAGACAGTGCGGCCGCTACTCAAGCGCATCAAGTCGTGGGTCGAGAACGCAGTCATTCGGCGAATCATCGCCCACCGCGAGAGCACGATCGACTTCCGCGACATCGTCGCCAACGACCGGATTGTCATCGTCTCGACGCCCGTCGAGAATACGGACATCAAGAAGATGGTCACGCTAGGCGTGATGCGGAACCTCTGGAGCGCCATCCAGCACCGATCCTATGGACAGGATGCCGAGCCCGACCCGTACTTCGTCCTCTGTGATGAGTTCGACGACATTGCGAGCGAGAACCTCGACATCGAATCGATGCTCGCCCGTGCCCGGTCGATGCGCCTCTCGGTCACTCTGGCGTCCCAGTACCCGTCGCAGTTCGACAAAGACACCCTCAAGTCGATGCAGAATAACTGCGACACTCTTCTCTCCTTCTCAGTAAACGACGTCGAGGACGCACGACTTCTGATGAAACGGTTTCAGGGCTATACGGCCGAGGACCTCATCTCGACTGATCAGTACCAGGCCTGGACGAAGCTCCCACTGGGTGGAGGCCAATACTCCGATCCCGTCCTGATTCGTTCGTTCCCACCCTATCCACCGCTCCGATCGGCCGATGCCGTCGACGACATTATCGAACAGAGTCTCGCTCGGTACGGGACTGATCCCTTGACCGATGCAGAGATTCTACAGAACCTCCTCTACAGCGACTCGAACGACGCCGCTAATCCAGAGAAGGTGCTGGCCGAGACGATGGCGGAAGCCATCCGTGCAGTCCAGCTCCGGGAGGGTGTCCGCGAGGAAAACGGCTGGGTGGAAACCACCGCTGTCGACGACGAACTACTGCAGCGTCTCGATCGTGACGACAGGGCCCATCTCGACATCGAGGTCGACCCCGTCGACCTGCTGGACGTCCGTGACACCTCCCGGTTGATCGAGGTCGACCTGGACGTGGAGGCCGACATCGTCGTGGCGCGGCTGTCTGAGGACGGCGAGGATGCAATCCGGCCCGAGACGGGGACTGTCCGGGCAGCTGGTGGGGCGGAACACGACGCCTTACTCACCGACACCGAACGTGCCCTCACCGAACGCGGGTTCAGCGTCAGCATTCTTGAGCAGGATGGGAGTGCACAGCCGGACGCAACGGCGACTCACCCCGCGTTCGAGACCACGTTCACCATCGAAGCCGAAACGACGACACCCGACCGGCCCGTGAAGGTTCTCCGGAACCTCACACGGGCTCGCGAGGCAGGTCGAACGCCGATCTTCGCCGTCCGGCCAGGAGATACGACAGCCCAGACGGCGGCCCGGGTCGAGAACATTTGTTCGCCACCCATTCGAGAGATGGCCGACGGTACCGAGCGATTCTACACCTGCGATGAGCGCCTGACGTTCGGTGGCGGCGCGACGACCCGTGGGGGTGTAACGGCTGTTCGGCCACGGGAAGGGGACTCGAACCGAACGGTCTGGATGCACGATGATGACGAGTACGTCCTCTCGGACGGTGAGACAGAATTCGCTCGCATCCCGGCAGGCAGCCAACTCTCCAAAGACGCCCTCCCGGCGACGTACAGCTACGACCGAGAGACTGGGAAGTATACAGTGTACGAGCCAGGTGAAACCCACTACTACGACTCGAAAGCGGAGTTCCAGGATGCGTGGGTCCCGGTGAAGCGTCCATTCATCCCCGATGACGAACTGCCGGACGGAACGGTGGCCCGGGACGCCTTCGTCGTCGTAGTTGTCCCTGCAGACGGACAACCGTTGGTCTACCAGAGCGGTCGCACATACGCCCTGTCGGACTGCCTCGATGATGGATCACTCTGGCCGGCGTCCAAGACAGGTGGAGACGTCCCCGTTGTGGACTCGGCTGCGGGCGACGGTCGTCTCGGTGCTGAAACACCTCCCCCGGTGGCTGCCGATCCGTCGGTGGACCTCGACGCGCATAGCAATGCCGTCGAAGCGTTCGCCGCCATGTACGTTCGGGAAGCCCCGGACGCGATGGTCTCGGAAGACCGTCTCTTTGAGTCGTACTCTCACTGGCTCGCCCAGCATGACCTCGACGGGACGACTGACAAAGGGTGGTTCACCCGGAAGCTGGGGAAGGTCGTCGACTTCGAGACCGAACGTGCGCGCCAGGATGGGGACCGAGTCCAATTCTACACGGGAATCACCCTGACGCCAGACAGCAAGATGCTCCTCGACTCAGACAACCAACCAGATTCATGACACAGTTCGACCCCCGAGTTTCCAGTGCCGACGGGCAGCAGAAGCGAGCGTGTCCAACCTCGGATTCGTGCCCCGCTCGGGCCACGAATGCTGGCCTCCCCGCCAGTGTCCAGCCAGAGTGTCCAACCAGCGCATTTGACCAACGATGGGTGTCCATCCAGAACCGCGGTACGGCGTGCCTGTCCAACCAGACGCCTCGTCACAACCAACTAGTAAAGACTGAACTGAGGTCTCGAAAGACAGGGGGGCCTAGGGGCTGGCTGCAGCGACCGGGGTACTACCCATCATATCAGAATGAGTATATCATTTTGGGAACGCCGATTGCGGACCGCTGGCAGGGGTGGAACGAATGACTGCCAAATGCTCAATAGACATCGATGCGATTCCAGCAGCGCTCCGGCAGCGCGACCAGTGGGTGTGCTGGCGAGCCGAAGAACGGGATGGCAAACAGACGAAGGTTCCGGTGACACCCGAGAAGAAATCGTTCGCATCGGCCACCGACCCGGACACGTGGACTGCGTTCGACGCAGCACGCGGCGACGTCGCAGCTGGGAATGCCGACGGCGTCGGGTTCGTCTTTACCGACGACGACCCAATCGTCGGCGTCGACCTCGACGACTGCCGCGACCCAGAGACCGGCGACGTCGACGACACCGCACGGGATATTATCGAACGGCTTGATTCCTACACGGAGATTTCGCCGTCCGGAACCGGCTACCATGTGCTGGTCACCGGTGACCTTCCTGACGGCCGGAATCGACGGGGGAGCGTCGAGCTGTACGACACGGCCCGGTTCTTCACCGTCACCGGCGACCACGTCGACGTCACTCCCAGACGCGTTGCTCGTCGGCAGGATGCCCTCAAGGCAATTCATCGCGAGTACATCCAGGAAACCGAGTCAGACAAAACGTCCGAGGCAGACCGTCTCGATCCTGTGGCCGAGGACGCGTCTGAACCGGCAGTCGATGTCGATCTCGAAGACGAGGAACTCTTACAGAAAGCGCGGAACGCCTCGAACGGAAAGAAATTCGAACGTCTCTGGTCGGGGGATACCACCGGATACGACAGCCATTCGGAGGCCGACATGGCGCTGTGTTATCTCCTGGCGTTCTGGACTGGCGGCGATCGGATGCGGATAGAGCGGCTATTCCGCCAATCGGGACTCCATCGCGAGAAGTGGGATGATGTCCATTACGCCGATGGATCGACGTACGGCGAAAAGACAATCGAGCGAGCGATTGCGAACACGTCGGAGTTCTACGACCCGGACGCCGGCAACGAGTCCACACATACGTCCACCAATACAGCCGAGTCATCTGTCGATGCCACCCGTGACGAATCAGGTCGGAGTCGTACGTACCTGACTGAGAAAAATCGGTTATTGACTGAACGCGTCGACGAACTCGAGGCGACGCTCGAACAGAAAACCGAGCGGATTGGTACCCTCGAAGCAGAGATCAAACGACTCAACGCTGAGCTGGCCGCCCGTGACCGAGAGGCGGAACATACCCAGGAGGAGCAATCCACTACTACGAGTGAGAACGAGGTTGATTCAGAGGTACCATCTGTATGGAGGCGATTATTCGGAAGTCATTCCAAGTAACGGTGTGACCTCAATGGAGCGTCATTCACCCCGATAGGGGGTGACGGGGTTATCGAACTGTTCCGAGCCAAAGTCTGCAATCTGAGTGACAGCGCGACCGAGACCGCGATATTGATCACCACCCAGCCGAGGCCGACACAGCGACACCGCGGTGAAGTTCTACGAGGATGTTGTACGGTTAATTGACCCAGAGGTGCTAGCCTACAGTCCCGTATCTGAGGAATGAGTCCAACCAGAAGCGATTGTAGCAGTCAGTCCTTCTCGTACATATATAACGCCAGTCCGATGCCAATACTGGCAACGACCAGACCGAAGAACATCTCTCGCGTCTCGAAGGTTATCGAGTAGAGATCGAGCTGGTAGACGAACACTGGAGCGAAGAACGCAACCGCACAAGGAGTGAGAACGAGATACCGGTCGACGGTCTGGTTGTATCGGATAATGTCCTTGAGTGAGGTAGCATTGCTGTTCCTCATATTGATGTAGAGTCGGCTGACGACTGCAGCGAGGGCCAGTGATTGGGCAGCAACCATGTCACCAGTTATACTCGATACGAACCACTCCAGCGAGTACCCAATCACCACTGCACCGATGGCGTTCACCATGAACTCGACGTGAGCCGTGTCCCGCTGGCTCGACATGGGGATACCCGATCCCATCTGGGTCCATATTCGCACGAGGACTGCGTAGAAGAAGAGCGTCATCGCTTGGTCAATGAAGTAGTAGCTGAACCCTGAAACTACGAAGGCGATTAGAATGAGGATGATAGAGGCAGAGAAGATCCACCCGTCATCGGAGATATTCTCTAACGATTTTCTAAATTGCTCACCACGTGTGGTCATTTGAAGCTGTCTCACCGGAACTGGTTTCGGCGAAGTGCATCACCGACTTCCTGCGCTGCTTTACCCAGTAACAAAATCCCGCCAATAACCAGTCCACTCTCCACCAGCTGCTCTCCAAGCCCCTTTTTATCCGGCTTATGGTCTAGCGTATCCCGTTTGCCGGCTGGAATCTCCGAGATACTCTCGATAGCCTCCTCAACCCACTCGGACATGTTCTGCTTCCCATTGTCCTCCTTCCACTGATACGTCGGGAAGATTCTCGATAGAGCGACCTCACCAGACCTGGTATCGATGTAGTAGTGGTCCAACGGATTTTCGCCCCAAGACCCACGCTTACCTTGTCTGTTCTTTAGAGAATCGATACGGATACCGAGAAGCGCGTTCCCACGCTCGATGCTCTTCTCTATCTCGTACTGGACGAACTCCCGTTCGGCGGTCTTTTCACCGATGAGGATGGCTGTGACGGATGTATGCTGGAGTTGTCGGTCAATCCATCTCCGAATCGCCTTCTTCGTCTTCAGCTTCACCTCTTCCTGTTCGGCTGCGTCGAAGAACCCGGCGGCTTCACGGTCCGGGTGAGTGACCCAACTATTCCGGACCTGGTTTGCCCTCCAGACGTCGCGCTGGAAGTGGTAACTGAAGAAAACTCGTCTAGCCAAGAGCAGCACCTCCGTTCGTATAGATCGTCACGACACTGAATCCGATGAGGAGCAATGCAATCACACCGTAGAAGAGAACAAGTGTCGTTGAAAACATCATCGGGATAAACCCGTCTATGTCGTTTTCGAACCGGGATGCATCGAGGTCGAACAGGTGTTCGTCCGACTCTGGTCGTGCCTGACGGACCCAGTTGTAGAGTTCTCGGTATTTGCACTCCTGCCGGAGGTAGTACGCGTCGAGACCCCAGAATCCGATAAGTGGGAGCACGGCTCCGAATAGTTGGAAGTTGCTGGTTCGGAAGAGCAGCGCCACGACGACCAACGTGACGGTCCATCCCTTGATTTTGAAGGAGTTCGATGCCTGCCGGTCGATGATGTTCTGAATCATCTCGAACTCCTGGTACATGTGCTCGCGGGGGATCGGTTCGTCATCGTCCGGCAATGTTAGCAGCCTCCTCTACCCAGTCGCCGAAGTTGTCGTAGCCTCTGTCCAGCACCCAGTCGTAGGTGTAGTAGGCGTCCGAGTACCGCCGTCCTGTGTCGGAAAACTGGTGCTGAGTTAGTGGATTAATTCCTCGCGTGTCTCGGAGTCCATTCTTGCCCTTGATGTTGTCGATGTAGATACCGACGATTCCGTTCCCTTTCTTGACGCTCTCTACAATTTCGTAGTTCACCCACCGTCGTTCCGATGTCTCTTTCCCGATGAGTACTGCCGTTACTGACGTCCCTTTCAGTTGGTTGTCTATCCACCGTCGGATTGCAGCGTTACCTTGCCGCTCAATCTCCTCCCAATCGCTCCCCTCAATGAATCCCGCAGACTTGCGGTCTGGCTGGGTAAGCCAGCTATTTCGTACCTGTCCTGCTCGCCACGCGTCTCGTTTGAAATGAAAGCTGAAAAAGACTGTCCTGACCATCTATTCCCCTCCTAGGCGTTTGTTCATGGGGCCACATTTCTCCACGGAAACAAGAATATTAGCAATCAGGAGTGAAAGTAGAAATGAGTCTTGGTAGGCGACCTCCACAGTCTACTGTCCGCGGTTCTCGCTGTTCGCTATTGGTCACGGTCGCCTCAACACATCCATTCTCTGCCACGCTAGAAAGTACGAGGATTTACGCTAATTTGGCTCTGTTGAAATCCTTCAGAACTGACAGTGGGGAGAGCGACTCTCCCGACCGGTTTTCGCGTATCCGATGCGAAACGAACTTCTCAGCAAACCGCAAGACGGCAAGAGGGTTTCAACAAAGCCGGATTATCATTAATCTCCTGCCCAACAAACTGGGTTAATAAGCACCGACAAGTAGTACTACGTACGCAGATGGGCCACGTCTACTACCACCATCCCGGTGACAAGCAGTTCTCTCTTGACTTCGTGCATCCGGACCCTGCCGAAGTCGTCTCGCAGATCGTCGGCTACGACAACGACGTCGCGGTGAAGGTCCAGTCCTACGATATCGATGAAACGTTCTACGTCGTCTACATGTCTCGCGTCGGTGGTGGCCCCGTTCGTGAGATCGACTTCGATCTCAAAGCGTCACTCGCAAAGATGAGCGACGACAACAGCACCATCGTCGTCCGGCTGCTCGAGATCTACCGCGCCCTCATCGCTCAGAACGAAGAAGAAGAAGGCGTCCCTGTCGAGGCATACAAGAAGATTGACGTCGACGCGCTACCGGACGTGCTTGATCGGACGTCCTGGGAGGGCTCAGCAACAGCCGTTGCAGGTCGGCTTGCCTCGAACCTGATTCTGAAACACGCACTTCCGAACGCCAACCACCGGACTGCTGTCGCACTGGTCCAGTTCTACCTCCGACGTCTGAACCCGGACTTCTCGATGCCGGAAACGTCCGTCGAAATCGATCCAGAATCGTACGACTGGCGGGAGTGGGTGAACGAGTACATCAACGAGTCGAAGCGGCTGCTGACCGTTCGACGGAAGAACGTCCTCTTCAAGCATCTGTACCGCTTCGGCGCGAGAACGCTTGAGCGGAAACACGCAGTCGAAATCGACCTGACTGCATACGAGCTGGATATGTACCCGAGTGAGGCGAAGATCGTCTACGCGGAGCAGCACGAAGACCTCTGGATCGAGTTCGTCGAGGAGGCCGTCGAACGCGCAGGCTATCCGGAGCTGAAGGAAACGCCGGGGCTATCGAAAGCAGAGTTCGCTGAAAAGATTCGGAACCTCGACTAAGCGGCTCTGTTAGTCTTGGAGCGTGGCGACTGTTCGGCCCGTTTCCTCGGCCTCTTCGCTGCGCGACATATTGTACGTCGCGAGCGCTTCGTCAACCGCCTCATCAAGACTCATTGGTCAACCTAGTTTTGACTCTTCCAGCGTATAAACGCTTGGATGGCCAAGAAGAGACGCTAAGAAATCGAAATCAAGCTTCACGGTCTCTGAAGTGCAAATTTCACCCACTATTTGCTTCGAGAGTTACTTCGTGAGATGGGAGTCTGCATGATGCAATCGGAAGGACTTGGCGTGGAACCGTTGATATAGAGAAATATCACACCGTATCAGCATGATTTGGTAGCATGAGCGCCAGACGCTTGCTTATTCCAGGTTTTCATTAGCGCTGGTCATCCAGAATTCTGGATCCGGAAGAGACACACCTCAATCGATTTGTTGTGAGAGACCACCAAACCCTAGAGACGCACCCCTATCGACTTGTTATCGGTGCCGAGAGAGCTAGACCGCTGCAGCACCCTCGCCCCTATCGATTTGTTCCGTATCGATTCGGTCCCTCTCTACCCAGTTAACCAACAAAAGCTGTTGTTCAACAGTCCCGTTGGTTAAGGAAGATCGTACTAATATCGACCTCTATAGTGCGATGTTCAGAATGATCCACTATTGGTCCCCCCACAGCGGTTTGCCTGAGTTACTCTTCGATTCCGCGAACATCGATATTCCGCCATTCGAGGTTGCGATCCTCGAATGCGTCTTTCACCTTCTCAGGGTCAACGTCGTCGCTAAACTCGTGCTCATTCCACTGCCCACCGCCAACGCCCTTGTTGTGGTCGATGGTGTGCACAAAGCCGCTAATTTCTATAGAGATGTCACAGTCCGATCGATTCGAGACCAGGGACATCGGCCAGCCGTGCCCTCACCTCGGTATCGGTTATCCTTGTAGTCCAGTGAAGGGTGACACCGACCGTGATGATCGTTGCCGAAAGCTGCGGCTCGATACCCTGCAACTCGTCAACCGTGACGTCAGCGACACCTTCGGCCCGCAAGAGGCGCTCCGTGGCATCGGTAACCAGGTCGCTGTTCGTTCCACATGGTATGCGGATTGTGACGACAGCGGTCGTAATCGATTCGGGGTCGTTGTCACTGGTGGTTGCCATGATGTCACCTCTCTCAAGGAGCGTCGCACGGGCTGTCTGATCCACGAGCTGCGCTCCGAGTGTGCGAGGGACGATTCGAACGCCCGTTTCGGTCGTGGCACGACCGCGTGATACCGAGCTACACTACTCGCACTCGACGAAGAAAGATGAGAGGGCAACGCTATGCAGGCTCGAATGCGCCAATCTCATCGATGACCTGCATCGGGTTCTCGGCGTATTCGATGAACGAGAGCACGTTCTCCGACCAGCCGGAGATGTTGTAGACGTTCTCGTACCCCTCCGGGGTTACGAGATCGCCGTAGGCCGCGAGGTCGACCAGGTACAGCGCGGTGTCCGGCGTGACCTCGTCCCGATAGGCGTCGAATGCCGCCTTGACCGTCTGGGTATCGCGCGCCATGAACAGCGTGCTGTCCCAGATCTGCATGTCAGTGAAGACCACGATTCGCTCGACGGGGTCGCCTCGGTCGCGAAGGTACTCTAATGCCTTCCAGCCGTTCGTCGAATTCCCGACGTCCTCGTCGATACCCAGGACCGCTTCTTGGCGTTGCAGTACTGGCGTGTCCACGTGCATCGGAACGGTCTGGAAGTCGTCACCGAACCCACCGACCCGCGCACCCTGCTCGGCCAGGATCGCACCGAACAACGCACCGATTTCCTTCAGGCGGAGCGTGCTGCTCCGAGACAGCGCCATGTCCATCGACCCTGAGAGGTCCACGGCGACGAACGTGTCTCCAAGTCCGTCAGGCACCGTCTCGACAGCGAAGTCGATTGCGTTCTCCAGCCACCGCTCAACTGCTGGTGCCTGGACGTCAGCAGTCTGGAGCGCGGTGTACGCCTGGTAGTACCGGAATGGATACAGCGGCGCGTGTCGGACTGCCTCCAAGTCGAGGTGATTCACGACAGTGTCCTCCGGAACGCCGGCTTCGAGCATGTTCCGGAGGTTCCGGATCGACGCGAAGATGGGCAGCGTGTACTCGTCGTCCTCGATGAGCAGTTCCCAGGCGTCTTGGGTGTTGCCGCGCTCGGAGATAACCGTCTCCCACGTGTTCGGCGACGGCAGTGGTTCGACGTCGGGATAGTCGTCAAGGTCGCCGCGCATGAACCGCTCGAACAGCACCTCCTGATCGGCGTCGACCGGCTTCGGGTGGACGCGATTGAACACGTCGTGCAGCGTCACCTCGCGCCGCGACAGCTCGTACTTGCCCAGGGTGTAGGCGTCCGCCATCGAGACGAGCGCGTCTTCGATGCCGCGTCGAAGCGGCCACGGGGCAGTCCCGCCGAACAGCTGGTCGTGGATCGCGAGCACGGTCGCCGTCTCGTCCATCCGCTGGATGATCGCCGGTGCCCACTCGCGGATGAGTGACTCGGGGGAATCGTCCTTGAACCGGTCGTCGTTGGCTGCCAGCACGAGCAGGACCTGTGGGATGTCCCGCAGGTAGAGTTCCTGGCGCGCGTACGCGGCGAGCTTCAGGACGAACTCCGGGTCCTCATCTGCCGCCGCGTCGAACTGTCGAACGACAGCAGCGAGTTGCTCGTCATCGGTCTCGTAGAACGAGCCCTCTAGCAGCTGGTTGATCGTGCGCTTGTACAGTGCGAGTCGAGGGTCGGCAGGCTCGAACGCCTCCCCACCTTCGTAGTTGGTGGTTCGCGTCGCCTCCGCGACCGTTTGCTTTGGCTTGTTGAATTCCATACTATCACTCGGAGCCGCAACAGGCGACTCCGATACCGGTGCTGCTCACCCGTGGTGCGAGCAGCGAACGTCCCCGGCACGATTCGAACGTGCGACACCCGGCTTCGGAGGCCGGTGCTCTGTCCTGGCTGAGCTACGGGGACACAGACGTGGCCGGAAAACTGCTGGAGCCTGGACAGCGTGCAGCCAGATTACACTACGGTGGACGAACGGATTCCACCGCCGGGATTCGAACCCGGACTTCCGGCTCCTGAGGCGAAGTATGGCTCCACCTCGACGGCCACGGAATGAGTGACGGCGACCGGAACACTGTCGGAGCGGGATCCGGTGTCGAGAGCACCCACGTGCTCTCTTTGTCCGGGATGTTCTCGATGGTCTGGTGGCCACCGACAGGATTTGAACCTGCGAGTTCCTGGCGAAGCAACGCTCCGAATCGACGGTCGCCACGGGTGGTCGAGAAACTGACGGCGCGACGGGCTATGACTCCCGGTGTGGGCCTTGCGGGCGAAGAAACGCACCGTCTCGCCGACCACCCACTGTTGGGAACTGACAGTAGATGCGTCACCGATCTGCGTCGCTACCTTGACAGTACAACGCAGAATCGCCGCTGTCCACTGCCAGTCCCGAGTGCTCCCGAGGGGAATCGAACCCCCGACCTCCAGCTTGAAAGGCTGGCGTCCCTCGCCAACGGGGACTCCAGGAGCATGACTGCATGGAACAGTGGGTCCGAGCGCCTGGGGAAGGACTCGAACCTCCCGCAACCGGGGTAACAGCCCGGCACCCCCACCTAGGGGGTCTCCCAGGCACCGAGAGGGCCCGACGGGATTCGAACCCGCTATCCTGCGGTTAAAAGCCGCTCGCCTGTCCTCATAGGCTCCGGGCCCACATGCTCCAGCCCGGATTCGAACCGGGGGCTCGGCCGTGAGAGGGCCGTGAGTTTGGCCGCTACTCCACTGGAGCAGGGGTGGCCTCGCCCGCGAAGGGTCATCGGCCAGTGGGACGGGCAGGATTCGAACCTGCGTGTTCTCTTTAAAGGTGAGACGAAGGAACTCTCACCGTCGCACCGGGTCTCCGGTGAAAACTCGGCAAGAGTGTGAATGCCTGGCTCTTCCACCGTCCCGCAGTCTCCCCGGCACGACTCGAACGTGCGTCTCCTCTTCTACAGAGAGGTGTCGTCGCCGCTAGACCACGGGGAGGAGTGTCGCCGCGAGGATTCGAACCTCGGAAGGACCTACGCCAGCGGGTCTGAGCCGCTTCCCGTTGACCACTTGGGTACGGCGACACAGAATGCAGAGCATCGTCTGCCGGTACAGTAACCGGCATGCCACCACCAGAATTCGAACCTGGGAAGGACTAACCACACGGCCCTCGACCGTGTCCGTTTGACCACTCTGGCATGGCGGCACAGTCAATTCCGCGAGCGGGATTCAGTCTCGTGAATCCCTACGGCGCGGGGTCGTACGCCCGCCGCCGTTGGCTACCGCGGAGTGGGGACGGACTGATTCGAACAGCCATCTCCTGCTCTGGAGGCAGGCGTCGTACCATTGGACCACATCCCCTGTCACGGCGGGAGAGTGATTTGAACACTCGTGCCTCGCGGACGCCGCGCTTCCAACGCGGTCCCTTGGCCAAGCTAGGGAAACCCCGCCACGCGGTGAGACGGAGAGTCGAACTCCGAAGCCTCTCGGCTCTCGGTTTCAAACCGAGCGCGGTCGCCTATCCGCGTGTCTCACCACGCCGTGTCCCGGAGTCGAACCGGGAACCCGTTGCCGGGGCTGGCGTAGCAGGCCAGTGGGGTCACCGTTCCCCAGACACGGCACACTGAGCCGACGAGGATTCGAACCTCGGTCCTGTACACCCAAGGCACAGATCGTCGTCCGCTGGACTATCGGCTCACATGGACTGCCGAGCGTTCGGCAGTTGATTATCTATCTGTACAACTGATTCCGACTGCGCAACCGCGACCAAGCAGTCGCGATTGCACGTCTCATCACGGGGGCGTACTTCGGGGAATCCCGGGAATACCACACCGGACCATGTAGGTTGCAGACCCTGCTGGACCCGTCACCGCCGGAACGACCTGATGATCGCGCCGGCGGCGTGTGCCTACCTCGATGAGTATCCCCACGTGGCCACGCCACGCGTCCACGCCGACGCCGGGATTCGAACCCGGATCACGGCCGTGACAGGACCGTATGATCGCCGAATTACAACACGTCGGCATGCAGTCGCCCCGGCCGGAATCGAACCGGTGACCTCCGGATTCAAAGTCCGGCGTCCCTCGCCAGCGGAGACTCCGGGGCTCGACGTAGCCGCAGCTAACGCTGCGGGAATGCGTACTAGCGACTCGTAGTGCGGTCAGCGCGCACAGAGCCGCCCGTCCGTCCTATTGTCAGGGACGAACGCAGACCAAACTGCCGCGAGCCTCATCCAGTCCACTCGCTTGGCGCTGGGAAGCAGAGGGGCTCCTGGATGAAGGCAGGCGACAATCCCGTGTTCCCCAGCCCCGGACGGGTAGTCCGCGTGGGAGCCGAGTTATGCGGGTGAGAGTGTCCGGAGATCGCCGGAGCGCGTCGCACTCTTGTGTTCGACGGCGACGCACGTCCAGCGATTCTTGTCCGGGCTCTCCGCACGCTGATCTTGTAGATAGTCGCTGAACACGCGAGCCGCGGCTAAGCGAGAACGAGCAAGCCGCGGTTTGAGGTGCGTGTTCATCATCGTGCGGAATTCTCCAACTTCGGATTTCGTGTCGGACGTCACTTACAGGTCAGCGTGGCAGCTGTATTAACTGTAGCTAGGGTATGATACCCACAGTCACGATTTGATGGCTCAATCCCGTTTTCACAGTACTCTGTCGTAACCACCGTGCTGGACGCATCCCCGTAGTAATCCCCTATCAGCAGCCGCGTAGACCGTGTGCTAAACCAGCGACCCAGAGTATTTCTACTTGCGTACGAAACGGCGGAATATGCAACTCACCCGGATCCAAGCCCGCGCAGTATCCATGCTCCGCGATGCAGCCACCGATACTGGACGGTTCCTTCTCTTTCTGGGCATCCTTTCGGCTGCCCTCCTCTGTAGCCTCGTGCTTGCCGTCTTGGGCTACGGTGTCTTCTTTGTGACCGGTGGCACTGAACCACTCTTCACTGCGTTTTCTGCTGGCAGCCGCAGCGCCGTCGCTCTACTTAACTCCTTCACTGAAGCCCAGTCCTCGTTCTATCTCATGAGCCTGTACAGCGCGCTCTTCATGGGCGCGTTCGCCTACTGGGTCTACCAGAAGACGCTCTCCAGTCTTGGACGTCTTCGCAGGTGGGCGTGAACAGCTGTCGGCGGTACAGGGGCGAATCCAGCCTCAAGAGGCGATGTATTGCAATCCGGCTTTATCGGTGTTTGTAAACCTCGAGCGGAGCAGCTGAAAGTGGGTCGACCGCCAGACGATCGTACTAATCGGCTTGACAGCGGCCTCAGTGGCGAGGTGTGTCCGTGACCGCGACCAGTTCATCGATAAACGCGGCGAGGATCTGTTCAGGATTCTGAGCCGGGTCTTCGGGTGACTCCTTCCAGAATTCGACGTCGAACTCTCGTGTAGCCGTTGCCTGCCCCTCTGTGGCGATGACCATGAGAATCGATTGCCGATAGATCACGATAGTTCGATGTTCATCGACATCGAGATGTTCGATCTCAGCGGTCGCAAGCGCTTCGAGAAGATCCACTGACTCGGTCAACGTGCAATGTTGCACCGGCTCGTCCTCGCCCGCCATAGCAGTCGATACCACCCCTCTGTACAAGTATACCCGGACACCCAGTGCCGTTCTCTTCTGTGAAAGCACGGGAAACGATGGAGGCGAGCGTGATACGGTCGGCCGACTGAAATATTAACCAACGTCGCCATTCTCTCCCGGCAATTGTTGGTTAAGTCGGTCTCGCCATCCGTACTGGTATTCAAGTCTTCAACCGATACCGCGACGCGTACGACCAGCGAAAGCCCTCGGCCGCTCGGCATCCCGCGACCCACGCTGCGCTCCTCGTTTCACTCGGTGCTAGCGGGGTCGGGGGACGGCCGAGACGGTCTCGCCCTTTCTGAGTCCACCAGGGCATCTGCTGGGTCACTGAGCGTCGAGCCCGGTTGAACAGGTGGTTCGACACGGCCCGCCCCGCTCGCCGCTGCTGCCCTCCGCTTCGCTCGCGACCGACCATTCCGGGCTGTCGCGGTCTCGTTCCTCCGTCACTCGACCACGTTCCGGGCTAAAGTGAATCTGGTCTCGACGCCAGCATTAAGCGCGTTTTCGGTTGCGCCCCTCGCGGGCTTTCGCGTTCCAGCGCTTTGGGCCGTTCCGCGCGGCGAGTCACACCACGACTCGCCGTGCTCACGACCGTCGCCCTGGACACGGACCCGCAGTCCGGGCCGGACACGAGAAACGGCTTAAAGCTGGACGCTCGCTCCGGGCGGGTCGGCGCGCGGTGCTGGTTGGGTGGCCTCCCTATGGCGCGCTCTCGCTCGCGCCCACAGGGCGCTCGCGAAGGCGCGAGCGAGAGCGCGCAGACGAGTCTGTCGGTCGTGGTCGCCGAGAAACCCGCGATGGTGGAGCATCGCGGTGTCGGGCGCGTGAGCGCCTTCAGGAGTTGGAACTCCAATGTCAAATACGAGCTTTGTGCGGTATGAATCTTCGGTCGAACAGGCATCCGAGAACAGCGAGGCGTCCGAGGAGTCGGTCATCGAGGACGAGCCAGCCCAGGCGTCGACGTGCGTCGAGTGCGATGGCCGGGTGATCACTGCCGATAATGAGTCGTTCTGTGCGGACTGTGGCCTCATCGTTTCAGCGGAGCACGTCGATCACCGACCGACGCGAGGCGTGCACGGGCCCTCCGACGGGAGCGGTCCCTCGGAGTGGAGCTGTGAGTCGATCAACCCGTTGCGGGTCGACAAGGGGCTTCATACGACGTTCTTCCTCGGCAGTGACGGATACGGAAACTCACTGTCGAGCGAGCAGATGGACAAATACGAGCGGCTGCGTCAACGGCATAAGCGCTTCCAGGTCGAGGACAAGCGCGCGATTCGGCTCAACGAGGGCTTCCGTGACATCGAGTCGATCACCGGGAATCTAGCACTTCCTGGGTTCGTGGCCGAGGACGCGGGGTTGTTCCTGAAGCAAGCGGCCGACGCGCGCCTTCCCGGTGGGCGGATGTCCTGGGAGGCGCTCGCTGGCGGGGCGGTGCTGCTCGCAGCGAACCAAGCCGGCTTCCCCCGGTCGTGTGACGAGGTCGTGCAGTACACGAAGTCCCCGTACGAGCGAGTGAGCGCGGCAGCGCGGAAGCTGCGGTGTGAGCTCGGCTTGGACGTTCCCCCAGCACGAGAGGGGGTCATCGACGATGTGCTCATTGCGCTCGACGATGCCCTCGACGTTCAGACGTGTCTGGAGTTGCGGGAACTCGGTGATCACCTCCTGGAGATCGCCGACGACGAGCCGGTTGGGCCGGGGACATCGCGCCTGACGATGGGGGCGGCGGCCGTCTACGCGGCGGATCGGCTCACTGACGGAAAGGTCGTGACTCAGGCGCAGGTGGCTGAGGCGGCGAGCACCGTCGTCGATACCTCGAAAAGTCGAGTGAGCCGATACTCGCAGACGCTGCACGACGCCTACGAGGACAGGCACGGAAGCGATGATCCGAGCGCAGTCCTCGAACGCGGCCGCATCCGACTGCGGTAACGGGCTCTCGAACCCCTCTTTTTCTCGTGACCACCGCCCGGTAACACCCCACCTCCCCACCCTCCGCTGCTGGCTTCCCTCCGGTCAGCCGGCAGCCACAACCTCATTGACAACACCTGAATGAACGCTGTATCTCAGCTTAGATTAGACTAAAACGAGGAGAGTGTCATAGCTGTACTTCCGAGGTTTAACGCCACAGTGTACGGTGAGCGCCCAGATTCTACAGGTTGAGCTGATTGAGAGAGAAGGAACTGCGAAATCAGTGGTGACTGGGAGTGGTATCTGAGAACGGATCAGAGTGTGGTCGCGCCCACGCGTGTACGTGGACATGCTATCGTGGAATTTTGGCGGGAGAGAGGAACCAAGAGAGCGCTGCCGCTCCAGCGGCAGGCGCTCTCGTCGAGGGGGTAGCTACCACGGGGAGTAGCTCTGAAGCATATACTCCGCTAACTCCTCTGCTCGGTCTCGATCACACCCCTTGTCTTCCATCAGCCCTTGAATCGCTGATTCTCGAACGATCTGGCCGATCACGTCCTCAAATGACGAGAAGTCCGAGTGATTTGCACCGGTCTCAAGCCGCCGCCGTACCACGAATGCATGGGCTAACATCACCACCGCGAGGTGGTGATGAACGCCTTTCCAGGTTCGCCCCTGATACTCGTCAGCGCCGAGGTTCTGCTTGATGTCTCTGTGGAACTGCTCTACGCACCAGCGGAGTTGTGCCCAGGACACTAATTCCTCCAGAGATGCTTCATCAACGCCCCAGCACATCCATGCTCTGAGTTCCTTGTTTTCTCCGTCTTCGTCATTGCTTTGCTCGTTCTTCAGGAGCAACCAGCCTGTTTCATCGCTCACCCACCCAGTATCCCGTCGTTTCACCTCTCGAACTCGTGTTCGATAGAACTCACCGGAGAGGAGTTCTTTGGTTCCTTCATTCCACGTGATCTCAGTCCAGGCGTCGTCGCCGAGTGCCTCGGCGACTTCCGCTGGCGTCTCCGACATCACGTCTTCAGGATGAGCAGCGTGCTTCCGATTGGGATGTGCGTCTGGCTGGATAAGGTCGGTGTCCTCAGGCACAACCCGGAACTCCGTTGGCGAGACTTCCAAGACGTATGGCTCAGAAATCGCCCGGAGTTTCCGTCTGAAACTCCGGGCTTCACCGAAGAATCTGTCAGAAACGACACAGCCGTGTTCGATCTCGGTTGAAACTACCTGTTCAATGAGTTCCAGGGCTAGCTCGGGTTTAGACTGGTGTTCAATGTCAGCAGGGACAGCTGTGTCTTTCCGCAGTTGGGCGTAGCGTTCCCGTTCGTGCTGGTTCTCGTAGTCTGCTTCGTCGTCGTCAGTCCACTTTTCGGACAGGAACAACCGCATCCCTAGTGGCCAGGTAAGTTGATCAGCATTCTGCCGCTCGCCAGGTCTGGCGAGCGTGCAGTTGACCGTCACTTGGCAGTTATCAAGTTTGCCAGTCACCCCACACCACTGACGAGCGACGCCGACACTGTCCTGTCCGGTCTTCGGGATGCCCATGCCATCGACGATCAGCGCAGCTTCGTGGCCTTGAATCGCTTCGGGAACGCGTTCCCGAAGCTCAGCCTCGACGTGTTCGTGTTCCCATGGACTCTCACGGACAAACCGTTCGAGCCGTTCCTGATCGGTGTGCATTTTCTTGGCGATGTCGGTGATGGTGTTGGGACTTCCGGGGCGCAGGAGGCCCCGGAAGTACCGGCCTGCGTTCAGCCATGTCCGTTCGTTCTTCGGCCACGTCGATCCATCTGCCCGAGTTGTGAATGCTGTCCGGTAGTCACTGAGAAACTGTAGTCCTTCGGCTTGGCTACGTGTCGCTTTGTTCGTCATACCTCCACAGAGGCGTTCTCTGACCGAAAATTAACTGCCGAAGCTAAACCTCGGAAGTACAGATAGAACAGTTCACACACCCCGACGGGCCGTCCGACGAGCGGTAAGTACAGGGGACCGACGTAACGAAGGATTCTATTAATTACTTATTAACTGATAATAGAAGTATGCAAAATACAGGACGCATATACAAACGAATCTACCTACGGCGGGAAAACCATGGACCTAGCAATTGAACTGACGTCCGAAAGGTATGATCGAAGGTAGCTCCACACGCTGGCTTAGAAGATTACTGGAAGAGTTCCTTGAACTCGTCAGAATCCTTGACGGTTTCTAGCGGCTTTCGCTCTAATCTGTTGAGGACTTGGTTGATGACAGGGTGTTCGTATTTCCATCGGGTTTCGGTCCAGAGGACGTCACATTCGCAGCTAATAGCTTGTGACCAAATTACCGCGTCCCGGTAATCGCCAGGTTCGGGTTCGTGGTGGGTTTCGGAGATGTAAATCATCGACATTCCAAATATATATCGCTTGAGAGGTATATCGGCGTCATCAAGTATCGCCATGCCATCTGACTGCTGTTTCGCGTATTCAGCGAAGATTCCGATTTTCTTGAGTGCGACACTCTGCGGCACGTCATCCGGGATTTCCATGCGGCCCTCTGGGTCCAGGGTTTCTAACCGGCGCGTTCCATTGATGAATTCCGTCATGACAGAAGATGCCGGTTCAGCATCGAAGTGTGCATCCCTGAATAATGCTTGCAGCGTTTCAACGCTGTTCATCCCCTGTGTGGCGTGCAGGCAGTACTGGTACCACGTTTTATCGATAGTGGCAAGCACAAGCGGTTGGTCCGAACGGCGGTATTCACCAACGAGGTCGTGATTAAAGGGGCCAAGATATTCATCGGTGAACTCGTCGATGATGGGGGCCAATTCATCTTGGTGATCGCGCCGTACCAGATCTAAAAAGTTGCCGTGACTGAAGACGATTTCCAGATCCTGGTCATCGTAGAGACGGTGGAAGTCCTCGAAAAACCTCTCGTGCTCTTTGAGATCAATCCAGACCTTGGTATCCAGCAGCACTCGCATTTTTGTTGATTAATAACAACGGCGTCGCCATCATTCTTCAATATTCGGAGCCTTGACTACCGAGCTTCCTGCGCCTCTTGGAGTCGCTCGTGGAACGCCGCGTAGTTGCTGCTATCCTCACCATTCAGCGTGTCTGCGATCTCATCTTGGAACCCGGTGTAGCTCCAAAGAGCATCTGGATAGAGCCACCAGCCGTCGCGGCTTGTGGAGTTTGCATCGGTGGGGTACCCATATCGTGGCATCAAGGGCCGGGGAATGCGGCTCTGGGTTTCGGGAATCTCGTAGAACTCGTCAACGAGGACATCCCAGAGCCGGGGTGTGACTGATTCTGGGTCATGGAAGCGGTTGATCCATGCACCCGCTAATTTGAATTGCTTATAGAGATTCTTTAAATTACGTTCTGTGAAGGTATCTGTATCATCGTAGGTGTCCGCGAGTTCACGGTACACCTCTGCGTAGGGTTCTATGAGTTCCGCAATGTCCCCGGGGTCGTCTCTGTGAAAGTAGATAAGTAGCGCGGTGACGTCGCTCATCCGTTCGTTCAGATTGTGATCGACGTTTTCCTCGTTCTCAATCGCGGTGCTGTAGTTCTCTGTGACGAGCTGCAGCCATGTGTCATTAAGCTGTGTGACGAGATCGGTTTTGTCATCTGGTTCCAGTGGTGCTGCTTGCTGAAAGGTGAAGAGGAGCTGTGTGTATCCTTTGTAGAGATCTGGTTGATTGGCTTCCGTGTTTGTCAAGCTGATTTCGTGGAGGAAGTTGACGAGTGCTTCCAGGTCCTCTTTGAGGTATTGCTGTGTTCGGGGGTCGGGGTCTTGGTGTTCCAGAAGGGGTGCTGCAACCTTGCCTGCGAACGGTTTCAGTCCAAAGGGGCCAGCAAAGAGGACTTGGTCATTGTAGAAGCCGTAGGTCGATTTGCCTTCGTTGAAACTGTCTGCAAATTCTTCCAGTAACTGGGAGCGGTCGTATTCAGAGGTATGGCCCTCTGACAGAAGTGCGTGTAGATAGGCTGCATACATCTTCTGATATTGGCCATGCAGCGACTGCATGAGATTCGCAAGATAGGGATGGTTGCCTGCGGCACAGAGCGTCGAGATATCTTCAAACTCGCCCATACAGAGACGGACAGTATCAAAGTCACCCTGCTTGATGGCTGACAAGCTCATGTCTCCTAGCTTTTGAATGCTGAGTCCGGCAGCATTCGTCCGGTCGAATTCGAGCGAATCCGTGAAGAGATCGCCCAGCAGCGATGCCCACGATCCTGCCTGTGCGCCGAGCTCGCGAGTTTTCGTTATGTTGACGCCGATTTCGCCGATGGCTTCAACCACGCTTTCTGAGTATTTCTGCCGTGTGTATTCTTCGAAGGCTGCGGAGCCGATGAATTGGAATTGATCGTTGAGCTCTTGGAGGAAGTCTTCGTTGACGTCTTGTTCTGTTGTTTGGTCCAGGAACTGGTCGGTGATACGGGTGAGAGAATCGAGGCAGGTATCCACGACTGGTTGCTGGTTCTGTTCAATGGCCTTGATACAGGTACTGACGATGAGCTGGGTGCGGCTGGTGAGGTGCCTGATGTACTCGTCATCCTGTAACGGGACGCCGAATGGATTCGGTCGATAGATTTTGTCAGCGCTGATTTCGTTCTCAATCTGCTTCGTGATGTACTCGATAATGTTGGCGATGTTGAGGAAGTACCCGGTGAAAGCGATTAATGCACCGACAAGGAGTATTGTCGCAATTGAGAAGGCATAGCCGATAAGCGTGAAGGGTGCTCCGGCGTCGAAGTAGCTTCCCGAGATGCTGTAGATGGAGCCGACCAGAATGAAGCCGATTGTCGCTAGAAAGTATCGGTCACGCAGAATCACGCTGGACAATCGGGATGAGTACTCCTGGGTCGCGTTCTGGACAAGGAAGATCACGACAAGGAAGACGAGGCTGATAATACTCAAAATGAGGTTGAGTGAGGACCCGAAGAAGTTGCTTGTTGGTGTTCGGGACAGCATCGAAAAGACAGGGATCGAATTCCCGGTTCCGATAGCAACAGCAATGATCAGTGAGGCGAGGACTGTTCCAACTGCTGTCCCAAAGAGGAGACGACCATATTGATAGGAAGATACATCCGTTGCGTTAGAAATCCGCTGTGAGATACGGGTAATGGAGCGACGAAGCCGATTCAAATCCATGAGACGATCACAGCCCTGTGATGACCACCTCTGCGTTCACATTTAAATCCACTGTGGTGATTCTACAATATGCTCTAATGCGATTGTAGAGGACTTGGCACCCTCCTACTGCATTGAATCTCTTCTGTACAATGTCCCCTCCGATAACTACGTCTATGACAACATAGGGTTCGTCATCAGCCAAGGCGTTGTATTTGCGCTCTGTATCCTGCACACGGAGCAAATAATCCATCAATCCAGACATAGCTGACACACATCGGTACGCACCCCTACTCACCAGCCCATTCATCGAATATCAGTATGGAATGAATTCCTTGTGAATCGTTCTATGACCCTCTCTAAACGAGGCCTAGATCTTGGTGGGTTTCTGTTCCCCCAGTTGCGTGGAGGCAGCGTAGCCAATGGCAACAGACCCTTCGTTCAGAGTCGACCTCAACACCGCAACCGCCCTTCGTGACTGGCTCCTCGATACGAGTCGGTGCGAGACCACTGAAACTGCAGTTGCTGAATCGCTCGCGGAACTCGCGGCTGGCATCGACGGTCAGCTCCATGGTCGGTCCGAATACCTCGAGATCGCCGTGACGCCGACGAACTTCCCACCGACGAACTCGTCTGCGTCTCCCGATACACAGAGCGAAGTGGATGAGAGCGACGACCTCGCCAGCCACGACACCGACGCCGCCGTGGGTCCAGTTGAACGTGATCCAGTCGATGACGGTCACACGGACCCGGCTCAGGTGTATAACGCACTTCCCAACGATGCATGGCACTCCCCGACTGGAGGAGATAATACTAATCCGGAGGGGTCGTCGACGCCGATGAGCGATTACCCACAAGCGCCGACTGGTACATCAAGTCGCAATCGCTCCGATAACGATGAGGACTCCGCCGCGTTCCAGTTCGTCACATCGTACGAATGCAATGTGTGCGGGGCCATTCAGGAGATGGAAACCTCGCTGCAGGTCTGTGCATTCGTCGACGATTGTGCAGCCTGTGGCGCCGCCGACGTCCGGTTTACCCCGGTTGGAATCCCGGAGCCAATTCACGACTCCACATGATTCCGCATTTACCTCGTCGTTGACCGATTTCAGGTATTGTCCAGCCCGACCATTTCATCAATGAAGTCGCAATACTCCTCGACAACCCACTCACCCCGGCCCGTAAGCGTGTACTCTTTCCGCCGATTGTCGCTTTCCTTCGTCTGCTTGTTGACCAACATAGAGTCAACCATTCGATCGAGACTTGGATACAGCCGCCCGTGATTGATGTCTTCCGGGTAGAGTTCCTCGAGTGCGTCTTGGAGGTCCACCCCCTCTGCTGGCCCGAGTCGGTAGATCAGCCAGAGGAGGTGGACCTGAAAGGCGGTGAGATCTGTCGGGAGATTATACGACGAAAAATCAATCGAACGAGTTTCCTTCGAATCATCGTCAGAGGACTCCGCCCCATTCGACGAGTCTGACGCGGTCATACCTCGATATTCACTACCGATACCTAAAATGCCACCCGAACGCCGACAGCGGATTCGCCCTCATCATCGTTACTTCGATCACGCCACCACGTAAGCATCCTCAACGAACGGCACTGGAAAGCTGGCGTGTGATGATACCACGAAAAGATTCCGAGTGAGCGCCTTCTGGGACGGAAATACACGCTCCTGTTAGTCGCTATAGGCGTCGAGGAGGTCCCACTCCTCGCGCATCAGTTCGCGGACGCCGTGTTCGAGAATCCCTTCACCGAGCGAGGTGGCCTGGTAGTACGAATAGAGGCCTTCGGTGTCGGGCTGCTTCCGTTTTCGATTCTCGACGAGCCCAACATCGATGAGTGCGTCAAGATGGTAGTGGAGCGTGTTCGACGGGAGGTCGAGTCCCTGTTCGAGTTCTTTCGCGCTGTGGGCTCCCTTTTCAGTCAGGAAATGGAGAATCCGAAAGCGGGTTTCGTTCCCGATCGCTCGCTGCATGTCCAGATACTCGTCGAGAGAGAGGAGACTGTGCTCGGGCAGGAGTCCTTCCAAATCGTCCGCATCGGGGGACGCACGTTCGGATTCGGCCATATCCACTAGTTGCGTAAGCAGACCCATAAGTGCTTGCTGACTCAGCACCCACAGAAAAGCAGCTTATTTATATATGGGGGCGGATGCTGGTGTCATGCGCGACCGGCTAGTCGGCGAACTTGGCGAGCTCGCCCATTCACGCTTTCTCGTCTATCTGATGGGACCATACAAGACGTTCGACGTGGATGCACTGCTGGACGCGGCAGAGAACAACAACCGCGAGGCTCTGAGCTCAATCCCCGAGACGGTGGATTTCGGTGCGCTTGTCGGGTCGGACGTGGATCTCGACCAGCAGGAAGCGGTGCTTGATCTGCTGCTCTACGCCCGCGATCGGCTTCGAACCGATCCGGGCGTCAACGCGTTTCTGGCCATCGATATCGACATCCCGTTGGAGGAGATGGACGCGGCAACACAGAGCATCGAATTCGCGCTCGCGAGCAATGCTGTCATCTACATCGTCCCACGGATCGGTGATAACCTCGGTGTCGGCATCGAGACCGGCTCCGTGCTCGAAGCGATCTTTCGTGAGCGCGACGAGCGAACGCCGACGAACGCGCATCAAGAACGAGTTCTGTTCATCCACGAGTCCGGTGTCCGGAGTGCGATGATCGCTGCCGTCCAGGACCGGTGGGATGCGCGCGTCTACTCATATGACGACCGCGATGATCTCGTCCATCAGCTTCGGTTGTTCGTCCGTGATCTCGCACGACGAGAACAACGTGGTGACCTCCCGCAGCTCGATTGATATCCTTCCTGTCCTGCTCATTCCCGTCTTGCGGCAGTCGTTTCGTCCCCCACCGGGTTACTTCTCCTGTGCTCGCTCTTCGAGGAAGCTTCGCAGCTTCGACTCGAACGACGGCGGCGTCGCCCCGTACGACGACGCTGCGAACTCGACTACTTCCTCGACATCGGCTTCCTCTAGCACCGTCCCCAATCCGTAGAGTGCAGAGCGGGCGACCTCACTATAGAAATCGTCCTCGTCGTAGCAGAACTGGCAGTCCTTCCGCCAGTAGTCGGGGACGAACTGCACGCCCAATGCCTGATGTCTGGGGCAGATACCTTTCCGGACCTTCCCGATGTTTCGGAAGTCAATCTGCCACGCTCCGTCAGGTGCGATCTCGACAACGAAGTACGCGCCGAGAAGCGCGTCGGCACCATGGTCTGCCGTTCGGTAGAGGAACGCCGTGTTGAGTGATTTGTTCTTGTATCGGCCTGTGTGTATATGGCCCGAGAAGTACGCTTTCCCCGCGAAGTGGTCCAGTAGCTCGGGATACCAGTAGTGATTGACGAGGATCGTGTCGTCTTCGACGAGCTCGAGATCCTGGGTGAACGTTTCTCCAGCGACGGTGATCACGTCATCTTCGGGGATGAACGTCCCTGGAAGGTCGTAGTCTTGGAACGGCCGTTCCGGGCCGATTGCCCCATCACGGTTCCCCCAGATGTAGAGGAGTTCTCCCCGCTCGTTGAGGGCCTCGAACTGCGGCGTGATCGCCTCGAGCTGCTCACGACCTTCGTCGACGCCGTCGAACCATGCGTTCGTGATATCGCCGACGTGAATGACGAAGTCGAATTCCTCGCCGTCCGTCCCATCTAGGACCCGCTCTAATGAGGTCACGTCGCCGTGATTATCGCCCATACAGAGGAAGCGCAGTGTCTCGTCATCGTCAGCCGTCATGGGGAATCGCTCTCGCGTGGAGTGAGGCGGTTCATATCAGCCCTGCCTCTTCGAAGGCTTCGTTGACGACGTCGGGCGTCGGCGCGTTCAGATACGGTTCGATCGCTTGGAAGGAGTCCCAGCCGCCAACGGCCATCACGATACGGGGATTCATCTGGCGGTCGACGAGAAGGCGTTGGGCAAACCGTCGACGGAGATCGTGGGAACTCACGTAGCGGAAGTCGTCGTCGCCGGTCTCGTCGGCAGCACGGTCGGCGGTCCGCTTGACGACGTCTCTAACGCCGCGCTCTGTGAGGTCCACGAGCGGGTCGGAGGGTGCGATATCCTCGTGGGTCTGGTAGCGATGGATATCGCTCTCGACGTCTGGTGGGAGGTAGGCGTCGCGAGGCTTTCCGCCACTCCCGGTCGTGTCCTTCCCCTCTGGAACGCGGAGGCGGTAGTGATCACCGTCGGCTGTTCGCTTGACGTGTTCCGGGTGGATCTGTGGAATCTCGAAGGCACGGAGTCCGACGTATCCACCGAGTTGGATGACGAGATCATCGCGTGGATTCATCGTCGAGCGACGCAGTTCCTCGAGTTCGTCGTCAGTCATCCAGACTTTGTACTCGTCTGGCTTGGCGGTCGCCTCCAGTCGCATAGTCACTTCTAAAACAAGCTTGCACCATATATCTGTCGAGCATCAGAAATAGTGGTGTGTTGCCCGTCGATAAGGTTGGCTCAGAGGCGAGGAGTAGGTTTTCAGTGACGACTTCTTTGACAAGTCGGAAGTTAGTAGGATTTCACGTTGATTTGGGCGATCCTGTGATCATCGAAGAGCGCCGTCACGTGTGCCTCGATGAACGCCTCAACCGTAGGCACGACCGCGTCAATCGGTCTCGGGCCGTTGTCTTGGACCGCGACCCTGAATTTGAGCTTGCTGAGGAACCGGATCGTGCCGTGGAGAGTGCCGATCCTTGACTTTGGAAGCGCCGCGTCTCGTGCTCCCGTCAGCGCGCGAGCTGCTGGAGGCTATGGAGATCGTATACGACGCAGGGGTCTTCGAGCTGGTCGACCTTGTCGAGGATGACGACTGTTCACGGACCGTCGTGCTGCTGGAGGCGGTCGACGAATTCATCGTGGGGTGTCGACTGTCGGTGGATGTCGATGGTCGCACCGAGGTCGTCGAGGATATGGTAGAGCGTCCGGAACCGATGTAGTTGCGCCAGCAGTCGTAGATGGTCTCGACGTCGAGAACCTCTTCACGGAGCCGTTCGGTGACGAACTGCGAGATGCAGGTCTTGCCGGCGCCGCTGGGTCCGGTGACAATGGCCGTGTCGGTGAGTTCACCGTTCGTAATAGGTTCGAGAACGCTGGAGAGGAGTTAACTTCGGCGTCGCGATGCTCAACGTCCCGAGGGACGAACCCGGCGCGGAGGACGCGAGCATCGCGGATCATCTATATCTGGTAGACTGATTTTCAGGCTAGTACTAAAAATGTGGCCGGTGTTCCCGGAAAACAACTTCAACGCGGATAGAACTGGGTTATCTACTCGCTGCGTTGCGATTTATTTGTGGAAATTCACCGTTCCCGAATTTTCTGAGATACGGAAGTTAATCTTGTCGCATAAGAACGTATATCGGATAATCAGGACGTAGGGTCGTTATCTTCGTCGATAGGGGGGCGGAGATCGCGCCATCGAAAATCTGCGGTTTCTCCAGAGCTGAGAGACTCGATAGAGGCGGTCGTCCCGTTCATCACCAGTTACCGCTTCAGCATCGTCAGTCAGTACTGTAACAACGTGACCGTGTACTCCATGATACTGCTCGTGATCAGGATCTGTCTCATCTGGAATATCAACCCGAACACGGTCATCTTTCGAGAAGCGCTGCATTGAGATTCAGTACGGTATCGACCACAATTAGTCCATATGATTCAGATCAGGGTCTATCGGGGATCGGATTGGGCGATCATCAGCGGCATACCTTTATGACCCTCGTGTGTTGGATTTCGACAATATGGTGGCTACTTCGTCTGAAGATATTGAAGACTTAATTGACCGATACCGTGACGAACACGATTGGGAGCAAGACAAATCTCACGTTCAGAACACATCCACGGTAATCCGTCAGTTGGTACAGGCCATCGTCGAGACAGGGTCTGTCGACGAGTACGCGATGCGCACAGTGTACAACCTGTGCCAGAACGATGACGCTCTCCAACCAGAGAATAAGAAGGAACGAATTGACAATCTGGATATCGACTCCACCGCGAAGTCTGAGATTAAGGAACGGATTGACGAAGGGACAGGTATCGTTGGGAAAGGAACATACTCGGTGCCAATTGAAGGCCACGAGGAAGAAGCGTTCAACCTCCTATCAACCGCGATCAGGTCCGATAATCGTGATGAGATTGACCCCGCTATAGAAGAATTCGCCAACCTTGAAATTGAAGGGATACAAAACGGAATCATCTCCCCGATTCTCTACTTTCTCCACCCAACAAAATACCCGATCAGTAACCACCGCTCACGAACAGGGATGCAGAAATTCTTTGGTTATGAGATGTCTGGCCGACTCACGTCTTACCTAACTGAAGTCGAGAAATTCAACGAAGTCCGTGCCGAGTACCCGTTCAAAAACGACTTTCGACATCTGGACAGCTTCTTCAATTGGGTTGAGGAACGGGAATCAGTCTTAGTTGAGCAATCTTCGGAGCCAGTCGCAGAGATATCTGATGATGCTGACCTCTATTGGGTGAATCAACATAACCAACCAGAAATCGAGGAAGAGTATCTCAGAGCCAAGACTGACGGACTCTGGCATCACAATTTAGATAAGTTATCCATCGGGGACATAGTCTTCCACAACTTCGATAACGAGTTGATTGGCATTTCGACCGTAATCGAGAATGCCGAGACGTACACATCTCGAGGTGAAGAATACTATCGAGTTGAGGTCGAACTACGCTCATTCGGAGAACCAGTGCCCGTTGACGACGATTTGAAAGAGAGACTCGGACAGGACAGATATCGGACAGAAAAATACTACCCCATCGATAAGAACGGCAACCTCAATGAAGCCTATCTGGCGAATCTATCCCAATCTGCAACGGAGTTTCTCTTGAGTCAGGTAGACTCAGTTGAGGAGCCCGAAACCACTGAGGAAACTTCACGAACTCCAAGAAGGATCTGGCAAATCACGCCCGAGAGAGGCGGCGAATACTGGGGTGCGTGGATGCAGCATGGAATTGCGTCTATCGGATACGGACTCGACCATAAGGTGACGGACGATGTAGCAGACATCGACGATGTCGATGAGCTATCTGATGGAGAACTCGTCGAGATCGCTGCGGATGCCGGCAACAACCATGGTCGCGGTATGGCATACCGGTTCCAGTATGAAATCGACGAGGGCGATGTGATAATCGCAAAACAGGGGCGTACCTCAGAGCCCGACATAATCTATGGGGTCGGTATCGTTACTGCTGCCCACCACGAGAAGAACTATCCTGAAATTAATCACACGGATGTCGTTGGCGTAGACTGGAAGGTGACTTTCGGGGAAGGAGGTGTAGATATTGCTGTTGACAGTGGTGCCGATTCGATCAAGACATACACACTAGATACTCTTGATCCAGAGTACTACCGCGAGCTCACGTCCGAACTCGCCGGTAAAGCAGACGTAGACCGCGATGAACTCCTTGCTTTCGTCTTTGATGAGTCGTCTACTGATGCTGAGGGAGAAACAAAAGACGAAGACACGAACTATTTCTGGATTTCCGCTAACCCCTCGATCTGGAAAGTCGAGAGCATCGAAGACGGTGGAGAGGTTTTCTATACTGCGTACAATCGAAAGGGGAACAAACGCCGAATCTTTGGTGCATTCGAGGAGGCCTCTCCCGGCGACAAGGTGCTGTTCTATGAATCTCAGCCCGTCCAGGCCATCGTCGCAGAAGGGACAATTCGGGAAGGGCTCCACGAAGATGAACACGAAGAGTACGATCAACCGATCGACGGAATCACGATCGAGTACAGCCGAGCCATGGAAGAAATTTCGTGGGAACAGCTCACCGCGGTCCCGGATCTTGAAGATGCCTCTCCAATCAGAAACCGCGCACAAGGAAGCCTCTTCCCCCTTACCGAAGACGAGTTCGAAACTATCCTCGCACTAGAGGATCCGATTGAAGACGGTGTCTCACAGGACGCCATTAATCAACTCAAAACAAAACTCACCTCTCCGGAGGTCAACGTCTCGATTCCTAACAGTCTCTACTTCGATGACGCTGACCGACTTCGACGCGAGATCGAAGCCTCGCTCCAGTCTGGAAAGCACCTCATCTTCACCGGACCACCGGGCACCGGGAAGACAAAACTAGCTAAGGCGATCTGTGAATCCGCGACGACCCACGAGCAGGTCGACGATTACAGGTTCACAACCGCGACCTCCGAATGGACTGCGTTTGACACGATTGGCGGATATGTTCCATCTACGGGTGACGGTGGACAGGAACTCCTGTTCGAACCTCGGCTCTTCCTGAAGTGCTTCCGGCAAGACCGTGTCGTCAACGAGTGGCTCATCATCGACGAAATCAACCGATCAGACATCGACAAAGCCTTTGGACAACTCTTCTCCGTCCTGTCCGGCGATTCAACCGAACTACCATACGAACGCGACCGAACTGTCGAACTCCGCTCACTTTCTAATTCAACAACTGACGAAGAGCTCGCCGACATTATTGGGAACCCAGACGCCTTCCCAGTCACCCCCTCGTGGCGGCTAATTGCCACAATGAACACGTACGACAAAACCTCGCTGTACGAAATGTCGTACGCATTTATGCGCCGTTTCAACTTCGTCCACGTCGGCGTTCCGCCACTCACCAGCGATGACGAAGTCCGAACCTCACTCCTCGATCCAGACGGAACTGACAATTACGCGACTGCGTGGCTCGCCGACGATGAGTCACTCCGATCGGTTCTCGAAGACGTGTACCCTGTCGTTGCAGTTCTGTGGCAACGCATCAATGAACACCGCGTCATCGGTCCCTCCATCGTGTACGATATCGTCCGGTATCTCGCCTCGTACGATGACGCCGGCGGATCACGGACAGACGCGCTCACATCTGCTGTCGTCTCCCTCGTCTACCCGCAATTGGAGGGAATGAGACCAGAACAGCAGAAACAATTGATTCGGTCACTCACCGATCAGAACGTCGCTACGGAAAACGGATCTGTAACACTTGATCTCGACAAGTCGTTACTCCAGCACAAAGCGGCTGACTTCTTCGGTATCACATTCGACGATGACGCGTAGTCTAGCAGTAGAGGAACTCGTTAACGCCACCAGCGAAGAGCTGGGTACGTACTTACGGAGCGGCGCGCTGAACACGAACGCACTCACGCGCTCACTCGATTACGAAGGTCTCGATATTGAGGACTGGGAGCGTATCAAACGCATCCATTTCTGTCTCGCAGACGACGTCCACGATTTCATCAGCGCTCTTCCTGACCGGGTTCGTCGGATCAAGACCGAACATCAACGTGAAAACATCCACACGCAAGGCGAAGTCCGCGGGTCGATTAACTGGAGTGGCACACTTCGTACCCGCTCCGAAACCGGCTACGCAGACCGTAGCCGCTTTGTCTGCAACACCCCCTATACTGAATACGATATTGCAGAGAACCGCGTTTTGAAGCGCCTCCTGTGGCAAATCCACCACACAGTTGCAGACGAACTCCAGAGCGTCGAGTACGATTGGCGGCACGACTTCTGGACCGATAACCAGCTCGCCAGCTTCGACCGGCTCTACAAGCAGAACGTCCACCTGAACCGCATCAAAGACGGGCCAACCATCTCCATTTCCGGACAGGATATGACCACCGCTCGCCAGTCACGCCTCCCCCTCTATACCGAAGCCTACGACCTCTACGACACGTTTCAACGCCTCCAAGCCGATACGCTCGACCCGGACATCACGGAACTCCTCGCAGACACACTCGTCGTCCCGAGCGACACACCAACTCTCTTCGAACTCTTCTGCTGCTTCCGCCTCATCCGTATTCTCAACCGTTATTCTCCCGGCTTCTCTCTCAAACCAATCGACGGTGAAAGCAGTGCGCTCGCCCACCTCGAATCAGACGATACCCGCATCGAAATCCACCACAACAGTACCGGCAATCTCAGCTTTCACGAACCGCTTGACGCGACACGTCGTCCAGCACACTCGCAGTACGCACGTTACCACGATGTTCTCATCGACTACAGCAACACCCTAGAATCACTCACCGGCAACCCACACGATTCTGTCTTATATAGTGGTCGTCCCGACATCATCATCGAGAGCTACGACACCACATCCGACGAACAACTCGTCTCCGTACTCCTCGGCGAAGTCAAACATTCCGACGCGACACAGACCTTCAAACAAGGCCTCGAGGAGCTCCTCACTTACCGGCGATTCGCCAACAATAATGGCTACCTCATCGACGATCCAGAGGTCTCTCTCACTAGCCTTCTCATCACGAATGGTCTTACCACACCAGGTACGAGCGACGATGTTATCCATCTCAACGGAACCGATCTACTCGACACCGCAAAACAGCAACATTCGGACTGGATTCTTCCTTCCCTTAGACCTCCCATTATCCCAGAGCAAGCCTGAGCCTATACGATCATAACTCGTGCCGTCTGGTCTCGACGGTGTCTACAGATACCGTCAGTTCCGTCACAAACGCGCCGTGATTCCGGTACGGCTCGCTAATCCGCATCGCTGGCCCTGTATAGAACACTGGTGTCCCGTCATCCGCCTCGAACGTATACCCATTCTCGAAATCTCGTTTCTTTGGACGGTGCTCATCACCGATCAGCACGCAATCAAACGATACGTGTGACTGCGCGAGTAATCGATCCAAATCAACATCAGCGTCGTACCGACGGTACGGCGTCAACCCGTCGTGAAGACACAGTACGTTCGGACCGGAAGACGCTGCACCGAACGCGATATCAGACGGGTCCCATTCTCGCGAGTGGAACTTCCCGACGTCGTCGATTCCCACGTTCCCCGCGGAGATACCGTACGCATCGAGTGGTCCGCTAGCGACCGATGTTGGGCTGGTCGATAACTCCGTAAGATGTCCTTTCGTCACCTGAGTTTTGAGCCACGAGATCCCGTCAACTGAATCCGGATGCTGCGGGTTCGCCGAGTCATGATCGTGCGACCCGATAATACAGTAAACTGGAATGTCACGTGATGACAATCCTGATAAAATCCCACTGGCGAACTCAAGAGTTTCTTTGTCCACCTCGTGATCCAAAATGTCTCCTGTGTGAATAATCGCGTCAACACTCCGCTCAATCGCAAGCCGCGTCACTCGCCCGATTGTCTCCTCACTCGAAATGTCCTGAACCCACGACACGGTACTCCCCCGCCCAGTTTTCTCTCGATTCTCGTATCCTATGTGCGTATCACTCACAAACAGCACCGTCGTCTCAGACCCCGTCATTCCACGTCCAACATTCTCTCGTGCTCGGTGGACCCGCTCAGGGTCAAGCAGGAGATCGACTCCGTCACCTGGCCGATCAGCCGCGGGTTCAGCTGGGAATTCAGCCAGCAGCGAGATTGCCCAATCAACCTCTTCCGACGAGACTTTTACAGGAAGCACTTCTCTCGATTCAGGTGCAACCGGTAATTTCGCACCTGCCGGCACATACCGGCGATCTGATTCACGTGGGTCCGCCACCGCGATCGCCGAAAACTCCGTCACCCGATCCCCGTTTCCGTGTCGCCGCGCGTAGTCCTTCCGCTTCCCCAAATTCCGCTCCTTCTGTTGTGCTCCATAGCACGATGCCCTATCAGCTAACAACTCATCATCGTACAGTACAGACCGCAATGCCACCTTCCATTCCGAATCCGTCCCAGTAGGCAGCGACCCATAAAGAACAGAGAGACAATCGTACAGCTCAGTCAGCTCGTTCCCAGAACCCATCGTATTCACTATCTCTCCCCTGTCGGGCGATATTAAACCCCCGAGGTACGGAACGTACGGTTTGGTCTTCAGAAAACGGGAGGCGTTGGTTCTAAGCCACCACCTCTTCTGGATGTATATATGACTTCAACTGATCTCGCCGATGCGTTCGTCTCGACTAAAGAGGCCCTCAGCGATGCAGGTATTGAGGATGAGTTCTTTCTTGACCTGCTCGCCTCACGCTTGTTGGTAGAGCGCGTGGGCGAGTCGAATAACCAAGGCTGGTGGGACTCACGGGTTCTCTCTGAGACTGGGCGGACCCGACTCGAAGAAGTAACGCCGAAAACGCAACTCCAATCTCGAATCTCCCTCGCATCGAAAGTCGGGAGGAAAGCAGAATCAGACCGACTTCCAGCAGATGCCATCTCCCTGTTCTCGTTCGGCCCTCAAGTGGAATCCCGCCTCTCTGCTGCCATTGAAGACATCGAACCTGCCGATACTCAATCTCTGGAGGCGCTTGAGAACATCTCTGTTCAATCTCTGAGTGAAGGCTGGACGGACCGAATCATCGAGCAAACTGGATCAAACATCACAGCAGCATCTACCACGCTCACCGACCCAGGGACTGGTGATTCATTCCGTATCGAGGAGGAGGGGTACACACAGTCCGAGGTCGAACCAGAGAAATGGCGGCTGCTGGTCACCCTTCTGCAAGGGTACGGGCATAGCACCGACCGTCTCTGTGTGCCGTACTACCCCCTCAAGTCAGAACTTAAATCCGAAAGCGCGTGAGATATCCATATGAGTAACGAGCATATTGAGCCGAGAGATGGCGAGGAAATAGAAGCAGCGGCGAGTCTCGACCCGAAAATCGCCCATCACAGTACGTATATCGACGAGACGAAACGCATCCTTCGTACGTACGTCGATTGTGAGTCCTACGAAGAACTGGAGCGGCGGGTCGTTGAAGAGAACATCCTGAACAAGGACACAGACGAGTATCGAACGAACATTCTCCGCGAAGTCACACGTCGTCACATCCCCGATAAAGAGGAGTACACAGAGACGCCACTAATGAAGATTATGTCGGCTGACGTCCGGAGCGACGTAACCGACTGGTGTCTCTACTACGAATTCGCGCAAGATCCGTTCATTCGCCTCGTCACCCTCGATTTCCTGTACCCTGAATTCGAACGGGGAACTCTCTCCGTGCAAGCTACGGACATCGTCACGTTCATCGAATCGATTCAAGAGGACTACGCCGACCTGCGTGACCGATCCGAATCGACGATCAACGAAGCCGCCACGAAGTACCTCACCGCACTCCGAAACTACGGGCTCTTAGAAGGCACCCAACGTAAGGAATTCGCTGTCATCTACGTCCCCGACGAGACAGTCGCTTACGTCGTCTACCGGCTCTTCCAGAAGGGGGCGAAGTCCGCATCAGATGTCATCGAACACGACGACTGGAAGTTATTCCTGATGAACGAATCCGAAGTTCAGCGCCGTATCCGAGATATCTCACCTCAGTATGTGAGCTACGAGAAGCGCGGATCGACAGAACGACTAATTACAAAGCATGACAGCATAGAGGACCTAATAGATGCTTTCTGACTTTCAAGCACGGCTCGAAGAAGTAGAACGACTCGTCAGAGACGATAGAGACGAAGTCGGAAAGCGCGCTGGAGTTCCCTTCATCGTCTTCACCTACGACCCTGGTGACGAACTCGAAGTCGACGAAGAGGTTCGAAACCTCATCGAGAAACTGGAGTATCACGACCAAACCGTCGCAGGAGTCGATATGCGCGAACTGGTCTTCAGCATCCTCGAAGACCGCGGCATCCTAGAGAACGTGATCGATCTCGAACGCCGGGATCGAGACCAGTTACTCGACGGACTGAAATCGTCGCTTCTGGACGACGGCGAGATGGGGCAGTTAGCGTCGGCCATCGCAACGGCGGCTGAAGACGCTGACACTGTGATTGTCTACCGGATGGGTATTCTGTATCCGTTCGCCAGTGCCTCCACACTCATGGGGCAATTAGAAATGAATACACCGGACGACACGCCCATCGTATTCTGCTACCCGGCGAAAGTCGATGACAAGAGTTTAAGATTCCTCGATGAATCGGAGGGGACATATTACCGTGCAAGGGTGATCGGACATGAGTGATACTACCTCCTCCCACCAGATTCACGAGATCTTCTACCGGCCAATCAATCGGAAGATCGACCGGGTCGTCAAAGTAGATAACGACGACCCGAGCGTCGTCAAGAAAGAACTCGAAGAGTACATCCTCACGCCACAGCTCGAACGTCACTTCTCGGACGCGTTAGAGGCCGTCATCGATACGGAACACGCACAGACGGAAGACGTCGGGATGTGGGTTTCCGGCTTCTTCGGCTCGGGGAAGAGCCACTACATGAAAATCCTCGGGCACATCCTCGAAAACCGCGAGTTCGAGGATACACACGCGGCCGAGATGTTCCGGGATCGAATCGAGGGCAACGAGATGCTCGACGGAGCGGTCTCGTCTGTCACCCAGAAGTTCGATTCCGAGGTGCTGATGTTCCAGATCGGCGCGAAAGCCGACGCATCCGGGAGCGAGTCCATCACGGAGATCATCCACCGTGAGTTCAACATCTCCCGTGGTTACGCCTCGATGCCCTGGGTCGCCCAAATGGAGCAGGAACTCGAATCACGAGGCGTGTACGACGAGTTCGTCGACGCCATCGAAGCGAACACCGGGAAAGACTGGACGGAAGCCCGCAAGGACGCCATGTTCGTCCGGTCCGACATGGAGACCGCATTAGTCGAGGCTACCGATGAGTTCGACGACGAAGACGATGCAGCCCGCGCAATCGACGACGTTCAGGACAACGTTCTGATCAACGCGTCCACGCTCGCCGAAGACATCGTGGACTACGTCGAACAGCGGGAAGCCGAGACTGGCGACAACTGTCGGTACTTCGTGTTCATCGACGAGATCTCGCAGTTCATCGGCGACGATGGGCAACTCCTCTTGGAACTCCAGAGCATCGTCGAGGAATTCGGGCAGAAAGGCAAAGGCAAGGTCTTCCTCGGAGTCACCTCCCAGGAACAACTCCAGCAACTTATTCCCGGCGTCTTGGAGAAGGAAGCCGAGGAGTCGAAAGTCATCGACCGCTTCCCACACCGGTTCGACCTCACCTCCGAGAACCTCGACAAGGTCGTCCGCGACCGTGTCCTCAGCAAGAAAGGCGAATTCAGAGGCATCCTCGGCAACCTGTATGACCAGCACGAAGGTATCCTTTCGGCTAGATACAAACTGGACTCCAGTCAGAGCCTGAAGCCAATTAACGAGGATAACTTCATCGACTGCTATCCGTTCCTTCCCTACCAACTCGATATCCTTCCGGAGATGTTCAAGGCTCTCGGGAAAGGCTCAGACGACCAGCTGGCAGGGAGTGAACGCACACTGATCGACGTCACCCAGAGCGTCCTCAAAGACGAGGCCCATCTCTACAACGACGAACTCGGGGCGCTCGTCACGCTGGACATGATCTTCGACGAGATCAGCAACGACATCCCCAGTAGTGACGTCAAGTCGATCCGCGAGGCGCGACCGAAAGACGCCGATCCGGAAATCGCACGACGCGTCCTCAAGTCCCTGTACCTCCTCCAGCAGCTCCCGTGGATTCCGAACACGGCCGACAACATTGCAACGTCACTCCAGACGGAACTCGGCCCCACGCAGCAACTGGAGGGTGACGTCGAAAAGACGCTCGATGCCCTTGTCAACGCCGGCTACGTCGGTCGGAGTGAAGAAGGCTACCGGTTCCTCCGTGAGACCGAGCGGGAACTCGAAAACGAGATCAAAGGCATCGAAGTCGGCCCAGGTGACATCCGGCGCTCGTCCAAACGCTTCCTGAACGACATCCTCGACGAAACGTCCCGTGTCAACTACCAAGGGAAGACGTTCCAGGTGAACCTGAGCATTGACGGCGAGGAAATCACGTCGAAGGGCCACATTGACCTCAAAACGTACTCGCCGATATACCAGCGATACGAGGATCTCGATCCGGACGGCCTGAAAACGCAGAGCTTCAGCGAGGACGGCACACTGTACTGGATCGCCGACAACGAGAAACAGCACGCCATCTACGAGAAGCTGAAATCGATCTACCAGATCAACACCGTTGTCAAAGAAAAGCGCGGCAACGAACTCAGCCAGGAGGAACAGGAAGCCCTCGGACAGAAGCAAGAAGACCTCCAGCGCCTCCGCAACGAAGTTGAACGCGAGTTCAAACGCAGCTTCCAGCGCGGAGTCCTCATTTACAACGGCGACACCGAGGAGTTCGACACCACGAGCACCTCGCTTACTTCGCTCGTTGCCCGGAAGACGGACAATGCCATCCCGAAGGTCTTCACGAGCTTCAAACACGGCTCCGCGACGGTCAAAGACCGACACATCGAGCAGATCTTCGGCGACCTCGACGGCTCGTCGAACCCGTCGGTCTTCTCCGACCTGGGTGTCGTCCAGGACGGCGATCTCATCGCCGAAGCCCGAATCGCCTCGGAAGTCGAAGACGAGATCCAACGCCGTGAGAAAGCAGGCGAGTCCCGCACCGGAAGCGACCTGATCGACCACTTCGCCGAACCGCCGTACGGCTGGAGCCGAGAAGTCGTCAGGCTCGCCGCAGCCGTGCTCTTCCGTAACGGCTCGATCATCCCGACGTACAAGGAACGGACCTACGGGACGTACACGGAAGACGGCGCACAGGAAGTGTTTACCCAGGTCACGAAGTTCAAGTCCACCTCCTTCGACGAGCGCGAGACCGTAGACATCGACACGCGAACGGACGCCAAACAGCTCCTTGACCGCCTGTTCGACCGCAAGGTCAAATCCACGGACCAGGCTGTTGATGAAGGCGTTCGAGAGGAAGCCAACACTTGGGTCTCGACCACCAGCACACTCCTCTCGCAGCTCCGGCGGGTAGACTTCCCGCTCACGGACGACGTCGAGCAGTTCCAAACCCGACTGAAGAACCTGCTTCAACAACCCACGTCGGCCAAGCGCATCAAGCAGTTCGTCGAATTCGAGGACGAACTCGAAGGCCTCACCAAAACCGCGAAAGACGTCGCCCAGTTCTGCGGTGAGAACGGCGGCGAAAACCGACTGAAAGAATACGAGACGATACAGCGATTCATCACGACCGAGTGGGAATCGCTCGTCGACGAGGCAGATGACCACTCGGCACTCGTGGACATCAGCGACGACGCGCGTGACGCCGCCGACCGCGTCAAGAACACGCTGGACACCGAGGGCGTCATCAGCCAGTGGAACAACGTCAAGACGGACTATCGAGCCGCAGCAGAAGCCTTCACCGCGACCTACGAAGCGCTGTACGAGAAACGGCACGAAACGTACACAAACTCCATCGACTCGGTGAAAGCATACGCTGGCTCCGACATCGACGAGGACGATCTCGACTCGGCATTGTCGGACCTAACGGAACGGCAGGGCGACGGGTCGGTGGATCTGGATATCTCGAACAAGGACCACATCAGTCCGGACCCCTCGCTCACCCGCCTCATAGAACACATCCAGACCGTCGACGCGTACGAGAGCGGGGCGAAAACCAAAATCGACGACTTGGACGATGACGACGACGATGGAACGGTCCGCGAGAGTGTAGACATCGACGATATCTTCGGGAGCGTCGTCGTGACTGAACCCGGAGACATCGACGCACCAATCAGTGAACTACGGGGGGAGATCGAGACCCTCCTCGACCAGGACGGTGACGTAGAGATTCGGTTCCGGTAACGCATCTGTTCGGGCTCCGACTTTTCACGAGAGGGCACTGCGAGATTCGGCAGACGCCGGGACAGCCCGTTCTCCCACAATTATAAGACACGCCGAATACTTGCTGGTTGTATGTCATCGCGGGCGGGAATCCCGACACAGCGTACTGCCGTCCCGCCCGTTTCGTGGCAGTGCGCGACCCTCTGATATCCATGTCCACGACACACGGTCAACCCGGTCTCTCGTCGGAACAGCGCTCAACTATCCGAAGCACCATCCTCAGCACGCGCCACACGCTCGAAGATGAACTTAGACGCCAGCTCGAAAGATACGGTATCTACGAGAACAAGCGACTCCCACTCGAAGACCTGTCCCATCTCTCAGCAGAAGACCGCCACACTCGACGAACGCTGGACGCCGCTATCGAGCGAGAACTCGAATCCACGGAAGGCGATCTGGAGCGGTCGATCACCAACTACGTCCGCGAAGCAACGAAGACTTACCTCAACCGGTTCGTCGCGCTGAAAACCATCGAGGTTCGTGGCCTCGTCGAGGAAACCATTACAGAGCGTCCAGAGTACGGCAACCGGTCGTACATACACCACACCGTGGCGGAGATCGCCGGCGAGCTAACCAACGCTCCAGACGACGGCTTCGGTGCCGCACTAGACCTAGCGTATCAGGAAATCGGCGCAGAGATTCGAATGATCTTCGAGGAATCCGAACACACCGCTATCGACCTCGATGCACAGGTTCGAGAGGAAGTTCTTGACGAACTGGATGCAATCGATGACGAAGCGTGGGAGAGTGACGAAGCGCTCGGCTGGGTGTACCAGTATTTCGGTGAGGAAGAACGCGAAGAGATCGACGACCGCGTCGACGAAGAGAACTACAAGATTGCTGGGACGGACATCGCCACGAAGACACAACTGTTCACTCCGCGGTACATCGTCGAGTGGATGGTCGACAACTCGTTGGGTCGGACGTGGCTCGAAATGCAGGGCGAACGGACGAATATCGACGATAAAGAGAATTGCTTCTACCTTGCCCCGCTGGCAGAATCCTTAATTGATCGAGAGACGAAAGCGGTTGAGAACATAACGGTTCTTGATCCTGCTTGTGGCAGTGGTCATATGCTGTTCTATGCTTTTGATGTACTCTACCAGATGTATCTGGAGGAAGGAGAGATCCCCGAGAAATATATCTCGCGTGAAATTCTTCGGAACAATCTCTACGGAATTGATATTGACTCTGGTGCAGCACAAATTGCAGCACTGTCACTATATCTCAAAGCGAAAACACGGGCTCCAAATGTAGAAGTCGACCAGATCAATGTCGCCTCGGCAGATGCAGTCCTAATAAATGGTGAGAAAAAGGAGGAAGTTCTCAGCCGAACACAATCGGAACTCGAAAAAGAAATTCTTGATCAGATATGGACTAGCTTCGAACACATCCGAGAATGGGGAAGTCTTGTCCGAGTTGAAGAGCGTATCGAGGAGATTATTGACGATTACCGAGATGAGCTCCAAGCCGCGGGCCAATCCAAGTTCACACAAAGTGGAGGGCTTGAGAAGCAAGCTTCTGTCGTCTCGTTCTCGGATGATGAATCTGAATCATGGGGGGCTGTGAAAGAGCGGCTACTTGAGAACGCCCGTGAAATAGCTCGAATAGCGCTTAACGAGGATAACCCAGTTGATGAAATGTTTGCTGCAGAGGTGTCAAAGACGGTTGAACTTCTGGATATCCTTATTCATGATTACGACGTGGTTGTCGCTAATCCACCTTACTTAGGTAGCGCAAAAATGGGAGATAATCTTAAGCAATACGTTAAAGACGGGTATGTTGGTACCCGTGACCTGTATGCTGCCTTCATTCAGCGATCCTGGGAGTTCGCCAAAGAAAACGGGTATGCATCGCTAGTCACACCCGAGAACTACATGTTCTCATATAGCTATCGAAAACTACGTCGAATTCTACTTCAAAACCATCAATTTGTCGAGGGTGTCCACCTCTCCCGATATGGATTTGACCAACAAAAAGACGCTTACACAATTCCGTTCCTTCTTCGCAATAGTGAGCCCGAGGAGCTCGATAAAACACGCTTCTATCGCATGACTCACGAACAGGATCTGTACGATAACTATGAGAAGAAAATAAAGGGCCTGAACAGCTTAGTCGGACAAATAAGAAATGAAGAATATTCTGATGATATCTACGTCGTGAATCCAAACGACTTCCTATCAATCGGCCGACAGCCGTTCCTGTACTGGTTTGGTGATTCCATTCTCAACCTATTCTCCCAATATCCTGCAATAGAGGAATCGGTTGAAGTAAAACAGGGGCTAGCTACGGGAGACGATGATCGATTTGTGAGAAAACATTGGGAGGTGCCACCGGCGGAGTTGGAAAGTGATTATGCCCCATATCAAAAAAGTGGTTCTTCTTCTCCCTACTATGACACGCAACGTGACTATCTCTATTGGAAAGACGACGGTAAAGAAGTCAAGGAATATGATGGGAGCTATCCTCGTAATCCCGACTACTATTTCCGAGAGGGAATATCATTCCGAGGTTTCGGAAATTATGCAGTTGCTCGTGAAAAGCCAGATGATACTATCTTCTATCACAAATCGCACTTTGTCTACTCACCGGAGATAAACGATCAATATTTACTCGGTTATGGTAATTCTACTCTGGTTCGTTTCCTCTTGAATGGAATCAATCCGTCGTTGAATTTCGAAGTCGGTGACGTGAAGCGACTACCTATTGAACCGGAACCAGAGCAACAACAAGAGGTAGAGAACCTCGTCAACCGTGCACGCGACCGTAGAAAGCAGTTAGTCGCATTAGATGAGACCGGTGATGAATTTAGCCCAGAAGTTTTCGCTAATCACGTTCAGGGAGGAGTAAGAGAACTTCTGCATTATGAAGATCAGCTCAATGCAGAAGTAGGTCTAATCCACGGACTTATCGACCCAATAATCTATGACGAGTACTCAATACCAACGGAAGAGCGAAACCGGCTCTACAATAATTTGCCTAAGAATTTGTCAACATATCCTGTTGTGGAAAACTTGGAGGCCGATTATGCAATTCTCAATAATGATGTGCCCAAAGAGAATCTGTCACCGGACGAGTATGAGTCTTTACTCTCTAATATTGTCGAAAGCCCGGTAGAAATCCGTGATGCAGCGGAAGAATTGGAAATCTCTCCCCTAACCATCGCAGATGCACGATATATGGAGGATCTCTATGAGGCGGAGAGACTCGAACAAGCTGCTGGCCGAGTTCTATCGTTCTGTCTTGGATTGATTTTCGGACGTTGGAACGCCGACCAAGACACAGAACCTGTAAGTGATGGGATGGTTGTATTTGACGGGAGTGCTGGTCAAAGTGTAAGGAAGCAAATCTTGAGTTGCATAGAGACGTTTTCCGATGATGATTCGGCTATGCTGTCGTCTCTCGAAGGTTCACTGGGAACTTCTCTAGACGATTGGTTACGTGGGTCATTCTTCCGATATCATCATTGTAAGGAATATCGCCGTCGAGGCCAGCGTATTCCGATTTACTGGCAACTCGAAAGTCCGGACGGTGCGTTTAGTTGCTTCATTTATTACCACGAGATCGACGCAAACACCCTTCCAAAACTACGGGGTCAGTATCTTGACCGGCGTATTGACGAACTAGAAAACGAACTGGAAACTCTGAGAGCCCAAACTAGCGGCGATAATCCTGAGAAGGAACTTCTGAACAGAAAGGAGAAAGTCCAGAACGACCTCAACGATATCAAAGAGTTCCGTGCGACCGTGGACGAAATGATCGACGATGGCGTTACAGTAAACCCGGAAAAAGGAATCTGGGAGAACATCAAGGAATGGGATCAATACGAAGTTCTTCAAACTGGGCTCCCAAAACTAAAATCAAGCTACTTGCGTTAAAAACAGTGTATTATAAAAAATAGACATACATCGAGGGATGCGTCAAGGTACTGTGGTTTTTAGGAATGTTTGAATACGATTGATTGCTGGTTCAATATCTTCAGTTCTCCGAAGCCCCTGTATCACGAACCGTCCTGTTGAATATAGCATAAAAGTGGCCGAAAAATCATCCAGTCGGACAATAGCAGCGGGAAATTGTTCTGGCTCGTATTCCACCGTCAGCCCAGGATCATTGTCACCGAGTGGAATCTCTTCCAGTTGGAGTGGAGTTCCCAGATCACCGCTCACAGCGATGTTCATTATCTCTGGGCGTTCTAACAAGGTGGCCTCGTGACCAATTTCACAAACACGATTGATTATTTTTTCAATATATTCTGCAGCCTCTTCTGAAGACAGGCACCCATAAACAAATAGTCTCTTATTTGACCAGTCACGACCGCTTATAATAACCCGAACATTAGAATCTGGAGGTGCGTATTTGTGGCCGTTATCCGTACGCTCAAAGCCATTAAGCATCTCCAATTTGGTTGGATCCATCCGAACGATAGCCTTGTGCATCATCGAATGTGGTGAGTATTCCACACCAGACCCCGTCTCAAACCTTTGTTTTCTGCGGTCTCCCTTGGTCATGTTACTGTAAAGTTTCCCAAGGTAGAGACCTGAGTCTTTTGCATATCTATCATCAGAGTCTACCTCGGATGAGGTAGATTCCCGAAACAACAATCAGCCCCCGCTTGAAATGAGAACATAATGGGAGATCTCGCGGATAGTATTATCACGGAACTCCGGCAGAAGTTCGACCGACACCCGGTATGGGTGTGGTACGACGCCCAGGAGAAGTACAAGGGCGTCCTCGACGAGGTCGAATCAGAACTTGACAACGTCACGCTCGCACGCTACAAAGGCAGCTACTTCGAACTGAAGCGCCGTCTCCACGAGGAGGATCCGAACTACGAGCAGAACTGGCTGTTCTACATCCCCGAGTCACGAAACGACGCCGAGTGGTTCCGTGATGTCCACGCCCTCGGGCGACAGTATCGCGTCGGTCAAGACATCGACGACACGCCCGTGACGCAGTTCCTCGTCGAACACGACGAAGAAATCCCCGACGCATACGAGGACTGGGGACAGAACCGCGAAGTTCAGCGCCTGGCGTTCTTTTGCGTTCTCTTCGACACTGCTGGCCCGGCGACCAACGACTGGGTTCGAACCTACCTCTCGAACCCGGAAGAGTACCGTGAGACAATTGAAGACAACGCGATGGCCGACGCCTGGGACGCCCAGCTCCGCGAGGAGTACGGTGTCACCGCGGGACTCGATCCGAAGGAGCTGGCGACTCAGCTCCTCTTCGGCGAGGTGGCCAGCCGAGCACCGACGTCCCGATACGACGAACTCGCTGCTGACGACACTCGCGCTGCTGCGGCGTTCTGTGACGAGTGGCAACAATATGCCCCCGCCGAGTTCACGCGATACGCACAGAAAATCGCGGAAGACTACGACCTTGCGAAGGCCATCATCGACTCCGACCGGATTCACTGGGATGCGACGGCGTTCAAGGGTATCGACATGGGTCTCATCCGGCTCGTGATGAAACGACTCGCCGACGAGACCTATGCAGATCTCCCCGATATCGCGGCAGACCTCCAGCAGACAGTCACTGAGCGCCAAGACAGCTTCTGGAGCAACGAGGACCTCGTCGATTGGTCAGTCCCAGTCCTGGCGGTCGAAACCCTCCAGCGTGTCGGAACTATCGACGCCGACGAAGCCAAGACGCTCTCCTCGTCGGAACTCGCCCAGAAGTATACGAGCGACGACGGGTGGTGGCAAGTCGATGCGGCCTATCGGCAGTACATCAACGCCACCCGAAAGGCCACGTTTCCCTATCCGAACGAAACCACGGTCAAACAGCGGGTTACGCAACACTACATGTCCTTCCTTCAGGGGGTGAACCGGCCGCTTGCGGACATCCTGAGTGACGATCCGACCCTCGGGACACCGCAGACCTCCTTCTACGATGAATTCGCGGATCTTGAGAACGGGACCGCGATCATCATCTGTGACGGGCTTCGCTACGAACTCGCCGAAGCAATTAAACAGAACTTGGGCCGACGGACTGACTTCGAGCAAGACCTGAGCGCAGTCAGCGCAGCCCTCCCCTCGATCACCGAAGTAGGGATGGCTGCACACTTACCCGGGGAACTCGGCCTCGCACTCGAAGACGATGACCTCGTCGTGACTAGCGGCGGTGAGGAAATGACCGGGAAATCAGACCGCGTCGAACGACTCAGCGCCGCAGGCTTCGAAGTGGTGGATATGGACGAGGTGAGCAGCATCTCGTTGGAGGACTTGACGGAGTCTGACCCGGTTCCCCGAGTCGTCTACTCCGGAACGATAGACAAACTCGGTGAGAGTCTCGACGACGATGCGGCGTTCAGCCAGGTTGCCTCCCACGTCGATGACGTCGAACGGACAGTCCAACGATTGAAGCAGGCCGGATACACTCGGTTCGTCATAACGAGCGACCACGGGTTCCTCTATACGGACCGGTTGTCCGACGACCTCAAAGTCGAATCACCCGATCTCGCTCCAGTTGTCAAACGACGGTTCGCAGCCGCCGACAGCGATGCTCCACTCGTCGATACGGACGAATTCATCGAAGTCGATTCCGATGCGCTGTCTGACCTCGGCATCAACGCCCCAGAACTCAAGCTGCTCTTCCCCCGGAGTGTCGCCTGCTTCAAGGCCCAAGGCGGGAATATGCAGTACTTCCATGGCGGGATTTCACTCCAAGAACTACTCGTTCCGTGTCTTTCTGTGACTACTGGCGAGATCGAAGAAAGCGCGTCGATCAGTTACGACGTCTCGATCCCAGACCCAATCACGAACTCGATAATCTCTGTCGAGATCGAAGCCAAGAGCGGACAAGTGGCCTTCGACCCAGCGCCGATTCTGGAGATCCGTGCGAACATCGACGATGAACCGGTTGCAGACCCCGTAACGATGGAGGTCTCGCCTGGAACCAATAGTGAACGTGTCCGGCTCAAACAGGGAGCAATCTCCGGCGAGAACTCCGTCCAGTTCGAAGTCATCGACACCGACACCCGAGAAACGATCACGCGGAAAACGGTAGAACTCGATCTGCTCTTCGGAGACGACGATATGGGATTCGACGTCTAAGCAGCAATGAATCCCAGCAATTGTGCGTGGGTAAACGGTCCAGAAGCGGATCTCGGTTATTCGTCTCGGTGTTCCACTTAGCATGACCGACACCAATATGCCCCCGGCTACACTTCCGGTATATAATGAGTACTGAGGACGTCGATCAGAAAGCTCTCGACGTCTTTCCCGGACGCGTCGTCCGGAAGGATCTCGTTCAAGATATCAAGTCGGGAGTGAACGTCCCCACCTATGTCCTGGAATATCTCATCGGACAATACTGCGCCACTGACGATGAGGAATCACTTGAGGAGGGGCTGGAAAAAGTCAAACAAATTCTGTCGAAGCACTACGTTCGCCCCGACGAGGCCGAGTACGTCAAAAGCGAAGTACGCGAGCGAGGGCGATACCGTGTCATCGATAAAGTAACCGTCAGACTCGACGAGCAGCAGGACGCCTACATCGGCTCGTTCGTCAATCTCGGACTCAACGACGTCGAGGTCAACGAACATCTCGTCAGTAAGCACCCGAAGCTGTTGGGCGGCGGTGTCTGGGCCATCATTGACTTGGAATACCTCCCAGACAACGCAAAAAGTCCCAAGAGCTTGTTCGGTATCGAATCGTTCAAACCGATACAGGTGTCGAACCTCGACCTCGACCAACTGAAAGACCGTCGACGAGAATTCACGCGCGACGAGTGGATGGATCTTCTCCTCCAGAGCGTCGGGTACGACCCTTCCGCGTTCAGCGACCGCGAGAAGCTACTCTTTCTAACTCGGTGTCTCCCTCTCGTCGAGTCCAACTACAACTACGTCGAATTAGGGCCCCGCGGAACGGGAAAGAGCTATCTGTACCGTGAAATCAGCCCTCACTCGATCCTCATCTCCGGTGGAAAAACCACCGTTGCGAAGCTCTTCCTGAACCTCAATACTGGACGAATCGGTCTCGTTGGCCGTTGGGACGTCGTGGCATTCGACGAGGTCGGAGGCCTCCAGTTCAGCGACTCTGAAGCGGTCCAGATGCTCAAAGACTACATGGAGTCTGGGAGCTTCTCCCGCGGAACTGAGGAACTCACGGCTCAGGCTTCGATGGTCTATGTTGGAAACATTGACTTGGATGTCGAAGGCGTTCTCAAGAGCTCCCACCTCTTCGAGCCGTTCCCAGAAGATATGCAGGACCTCGCCCTCATCGACCGTTTCCACTACTACCTCCCCGGCTGGGAAGTCCCAAAGATGCGGTCCGAGTTCTTCGGTGATCAGTTCGGGTTCATCGTCGATTACTTCGCCGAGTTTGTCCGCGAACTCCGCAAGGAATCCTATGGCGATGCGATCAACGAGGAGTTCGCATTCGGAGACCACCTGAACCAACGAGACGAAAGGGCCGTCCGGAAGACGGTATCTGGCCTGCTCAAATTACTCCACCCGCATGGAGAATACACAAAAGAAGAGCTTCGTGAATATCTCGAATTCGCTATGGAGGGACGTCGTCGCGTCAAAGAACAGTTGAAGCGGATGGGTGGTATGGAGTATCGTGCAGTCGAGTTCTCGTATCTGGACTTAGAAACGAAGGAAGAACTCTACGTTCCGGTTCCCGAGGAGGCCGATGAGGCTCTCATTCCGCCTGGTACACAGCAAGCAGGGACTGTCTACACTATCGGCGAAAGCGAAGGTCGTCACGCTCCGTTCCGCATCGAAACACAGACACTCCCTGGCTCTGGCAAAACGAACATCTCGGGGACGCCAGGCAAAAAAATGAAAGAATCGTTCGAGACTGCGTGTGACTATCTTCAAGCGAATATGCGGGAACTCCGCCGCGATGAGACGCTGGATGAGTACAATATCAATGTTCAAGTACTCAATCCCTCCGACGCGAATGAAGGAGGCGAGACGAGTGTCGGCTTGCTTGTAGGAATCGCCTCAGGAATTCTCGATCGACCTGTTCGGTCCCAGACTGTAATTCTGGGTGCTATGAGTCTGATGGGAGAATTGGTTGCAGTAAGCTCATTGATCGACAAGCTACAATTAGCAGCAGATGCAGGGGCCAAAACCGTGTTACTGCCGGCTAAAAACAAAGAGGATATGGCGAAGATACCGGACGAGCTTCTTGATCAGCTTCAGCTTGTTTTCTACACAGATCCACTTGACGCCGCTAGCAAAGCAATTCAGATAGACTGAACGCGGCAAGAGACTCTCTGATGCGGTGATCCAGGGATAGCGATGGTCGATTGAGTCCTTGAACTCTCTTTACATTGCCGAGAACTAATTGTGGTCCTCCCAAGCTGTCAGTCTCGCCAAGAGTGAAGTGTGGCCGATATCTTGGTAGGGAGTGTTCGATGGATTCAACACTTCTTACCGGTCCGAAACACGCCCGATTGGAACAGCGGGCATTTCAGCGGGCTAATGACATTGCAACTGATTCCCTGGGCAGTATTCTCTACATAACTCGGAACGACGCTCGCCGCAGTGCGGTTGAGGATAGCTGGGCCGCGTCGCACGACCCGCTTCGTCTTCGTGCCGAGACACTTGATGCGGTCATTCGCGAGTGGTACGAGGACCTCAACGGTCTGGTCCAACCACTCTCAGGGCAGCTGAACCGCCGGCTCACGGAGTACGGACTCGACAGAACTACGGCCGAAACGACAGGGGCTCTCGCCGGCGAACCCGCCTCGGCTGCCCTCGCGGATTCGTTCAGTAGTCGCTTTTCACTCTTCGACGACGCCGGCGTCGGGACTGCCGACGCGCTGGCAGCGGAGTTCGAGGGCTCAGCGCTTGATGACCGTATTGCGACAGCCACCGTCGACGCCTATCGTCACTACCGGGATCTCCACGCCGACTACGTCGATGAGTGGGTCTGTACCCGGGGAGAGATGTTCCACGCCGTCGCTTCGACAGAGCGGTCGCTCTCGGCACTCTCACCGGAACTGGATGTCGTCGTCCTCTCTGGGTATCACGAGTTCCGCCCCGTCGAACGTCGCGTCATCGAACGAATCGTCGATGAACTCCCGATGATCGCACTGCTACCACTCCATCAGGATGACCGGACTGGTGTCGACGCCGTGGCGGAAGACGCCCTAGAAATTTACGAATCGCTGGACTTCGAGACGGTAGAACTCGATCACACCGATGATGCCGGGCGGGCCTTCGGAACGATCACCCAAGCTCTCTATCGCCCGAACCCCGACACTATTCCGACTCCTGATGCTCTGCGATGGCGGGAACTCCCCACGCCCGAGCGTGAAATTCGCTTCGTAGCCCGCGAACTCCGAACTGAGCTGGCCATTGGACGGGATCCCGACGACCTCGCCGTCGTCGTTCCGGGTACCGAGGCCTATTCGGGCTACGTTGAGGACACGTTCGATACATTCGACATTCCGCACGTCACGACCGCCGCCTCACAGTTGGATCGGACTTTCACCGGAAGTGTCGTACACGATCTCCTGAACCTTGCCGAACCCGACTCCCGTGCCGAGGACCTCACGTCCCTGCTGGCGAATCCACTGGTCGATGTTGTCGAGGCCAACCAGGCCAACGCCGTCACGGCAGCTGCTCGCCGGCGTGACACGGTTTCGGTGTCGCCCCTGCTCGATGACGTCGACGACGAGGCCGCGGCGGTGATCGAGGATCTGCTGGCCACACTGGAGACGCTCCGAACGGGCGACGTCGAGGATGCAACCGAGACGCTCCGACGGCTGTTGGACGACCAGTTCGACCTGGAGGCGGCAACGGAGGACTACGCCAGCGGTGCCGAGCAAGCTGTCGAACTGCGGGCCCACGACCTCGTGGACGAGGTCCTCTCCTCGTTCGAGTCGCTGGCGGCCGTCAGTAGCGACCTCTCTCCATTGGCACTGCTCACTCGCGCCTTCGACGGCGTGCCGATTCGGGTCCCGCAACGTGCTGCCGGCGGCCACATCGAAGTGATGGGGTTGCTCGACGCCCGGATGCGGTCCTTCGAGAAGGTATTCCTCGTGGGGCTGACGAGTGACCATTTCCCGGTGACGCCAGAACGGCCGGCCTTCTTTGAGGAGATGACGGACATCCACCCGCGATTCGACACCGGAGACGAGCGACTCCGTGGCCGCTATCTCTTCGCGACGCTGCTCGCGAACGTCGACGAACTCACGATCACCACGCCCGAAACGGGCGACGACGAATCTGCCGTCGTCCGGTCACCGATCCTCGACGAACTTCAGCGCGTGACTGGAATCGAACCCGAAGACGGCGTCGACAACCGGGTGGGCTCCCGCGAAGACCTCCAGCGACACGTCGCTGAGACCACCGACCGACGTGCGGCAGTCAGCCGCGCCGGCGACCGAGGCGACCTCTCACCCGAGCAGACCAAGCGCACAGACCGGGGGCTTCGTTGTGCGGACAACAGGGGAACGACTGGCCTCTCCGAACACGACGGCGTGGTGGAACCCGAGACCGTCGCAGAGGTGTATCCCCCGTCGGAGCGGGAACCCTACAGCGCTAGTCGGATCGAGAGATACGTCGAGTGTGGCTTCAAATTCTACGCTGACAAGGTTCTCGGAATCGAAGATCCCGACGACGTTGAGGTCGTCCCTACACCCCTCGAAACCGGGTCGTACGTTCACGACGTCCTCGAACGGTTTTTCGCGGATTTACAGGACGAGACCGAGGATGGTGTCGATCTCACAGACTTCGACCGGGACGACCTGGCGACGCACCTTCGCGAGATCGCCGTCGAGGAACTCCGGGATGCTGACTTCGGGTACGAGGGCCTGTTCCACGAGCGGTGGAAGGCGGAGCTGTTCGCGGGTCTCGGTGACGATGGGAGCGCTCCGTACGAGGCCGGGAGCAAACCCCACAACGCGCCGGAACAGGGGTTGTTCACTACCTTCCTCGACAATGAACTCTCGCGAGATAGCGTCGCCCGCCCACACCTGTTAGAGGCACCGTTCGGCGAGGGGCTCCCCGACTCGGATGCGGGTCCGTTCACAGTTGAGCGACCGGACGGTTCGACCGTCTCGATTCGTGGATACATCGACCGCGTCGACGTGAGCCGGGATGGCGAGCAACCGATACTCACGCTGTACGACTACAAGACTGGTCGAGCACCGTATATGACCAAGACGACTGGCGGCACGAAGTTCCAGCTCCCCATCTATCTGCTCGCTGCGGCCAACGTCGTCGACGGTGATCTGTTCGAGCAGGGATCGCTTTCAGCGACGTACTATCAGGTGCGACCCCCCAACGACCTCAAGGTTCCACGCGGAGTCGAGTCGAAGTTCGATTCAGAGGTCGAACTCCGTCGTTTCCTGAACGATGTCGTTCCGGAGTGGTTGGGCCAGATCGACGAGGCGATCGGGAACGGACGGTTCCATACAACGCTCCTCTCTGCTCGGGGTGCGAACTGCCGATACTGTGACTACCGGCGGGCGTGCGATGTCCGCCATCACCGCAAGCGGGAGTTCGTCGGCGAGGTTCACGAGGACGATGCTGCGTACGTTCCGCTCCGTGTTCGCGACGACGAGGACATCGAGGCGGTGATGAGCGATGACTGAGGAACCCAAGGAGATTCAGCTCACAGGGGAACAGAAGGATGCGCTCGTCCAGGGCCGGAACGTCGCGATCACTGCCGGCGCCGGGACCGGGAAGACGACGACGCTGACCGAGCGGTACGTGACGATACTGGCCGAAAACCCGTCGCTCACCCCGGAGAATATCGTCACGATCACCTTCACACGAAAGGCCGCTACCGAACTGACCGAGCGCGTCCGGGAACAGGTGTACGACCGACTCGAAGCCGTCGATTCACCAGAGGCCTACCACCGCTGGCGAAACGTCCTCGACGATTTGGAGGATGGCTACGTTCACACCATTCACGCGTTCTGTACCCGGCTCTTGCGAGAACGGGCCGTCGAGGCCCCGGTCCCGCTCGGGTTTGACGTGCTCGATGAAGACGGCGCCGCGACACTCCAACGCGAGGTCGTGACCGAGTTCCTCGAACGAAACCAGGATGATGACGATGTCGCGCTCCTCGCTCAGATCTGGGGTCGCGACCAGTTGGTCGCCGTACTCGCAGGACTACTTGACGAACGCCCACAGAGCGAGGCCGTTCTCGATGAGTGGGGTGACGCCCAGGTTGACGACTACGTCGACGTCCTCTGGGAGGTCGTCTGTGACCTCGACGTTGCCGATGCTCGAAAGACGCTGTATGCGGACGGACTCATCGAGCTGCTACGCACGGTCGCGGGTCGCGTCGACCGCGAGGCCGCGATCTCCGATGAGGATGGCCTTCGAGCCTACCGGACCTTCACTGAGGTCGCGACCACACTCCCTGACGAGCCTAAAGAGAGCGATCCTCGCGACTGTCAGCGGGCAATCCTCGAGCTTTACGAGGCCTGTGAGAAGGAGAACGGCGGCCTGTACAGCAGTTCCGGGTACGTCGTCGGTGATCGGAACGATTGGGGTGAGTACGGTGACGTCTACGATGACTTGAAGGACGCCATCGACGCGGTCATCTCGGCCGTTGAGTCACATGTGGATGCGGTCGAGACGACGCCCGGCGAACTGGAATCGAATAGTGCTCACTACGCGCTCGCTCTGATGCGGGTCTTCGACGACCTACTTGCAGCCTACACAGCTGAGAAGGAGCGCCGCGATACGCTCGACTTCCCTGACGTGATCGAGACGACCCTCGAATTCTTGCGAGCCACCGATGCGGTTACGAAGCGGCTTCGAGAGCAGTTTGCGGCCGTGATGGTCGACGAGTTCCAGGACACGGATCCGCGCCAGTGGGAGCTGGTCAAGCTCCTCACGGGCGTCGAGGAAGGGACAGCGTCGAACGTCTTCCTGGTTGGCGACGAGAAACAGAGCATCTACGGATTCCGTGGGGCCGACGTGACGACGTTTGGGGAGGCAAGAGCGGAACTTCAGGCCGTCAATGAAGCGCGTGGCGTCGACGACGTTCCCGACAACGACGCCGAGAGTCCGACGACGCTCGAACTCTCCGGGAACTTCCGGACGCTGGACGAGCCGCTGTCGTTTCTAAACGAGCTCTTCGAGTACCTGTTCCAGCCGGAGGGTGACCACCACGCACCCTTCGAAGCGCCACCACAGGAGCTGACCACGGAGCGCGACCGGGTCGAAAACATCGAGGGACTGACCGGCAGCGTCGAGTATCTCGCTGTCCCCGACGACGCCGATACGGCGGCGGAGCTCTTTGGCGACGACCATCCGGTCGCCGAAGGAGCGCTTGACCACACCATCGAGGCCGAGGCGCAAGCGCTCGCTGCTCGACTGACTCATCTGTTCGACGATCCGCCGACAATCCAAGACCCCGACACAGGTGTTCATCGCGACGCCACACCCGACGACGTTGCGATCCTCCTCCGCCGGCGAACACATCTGGATCGGTATCAGCGGGCGCTCGAGGAGTACGACATTCCCTACACTGTCGTCGGTGGCGTCGGGTTCTACGATACGCCCGAGGTCCAGGCGCTCACGAACCTGCTTCGGGTGCTTGGTGACCCACGGGACGACGTTTCCCTCTACGGGGTGCTTCGGTCACCGTTGTTCGGGTTCACCGATGATCGCCTCGCACCGGCGGTCGCGGAGGCCGAGTCAGTGTGGGACGCGCTCGGCGAGACGGACGACCCGCAACTGGCGGAGGCCTTCGACCTCCTGTCGAGGTGGCGGACCCTCAGTGGCTGCGCGACGCCGTCCGAGGATGGCGTCCTCCCGTGGAACCGCCTGCTGTCGCGCGTGATTGACGATACTGGCTATTTAGCGAGCGTAAGCGCTGACGAACGCGGTCGACAGGCCGTCGCGAACGTCGAGAAGTTCCGCGATCAGGTCCGCACCTGGAGCGAGAACGGGGTTCACACCACTGCCGGATTGCTCCACCGTATCGACCGACAAGTCGAAATCGACCCCCGTGAGGGGGAGGCCGATATTCCCGGAGACGTCGAGGGCGTTCGGATAATGACGATCCATTCTGCGAAAGGACTCGAGTTTCCGATCGTCACCGTCCCCGATCTCGGGAGTGACCTCAACTTCGGTCGCTCCGTCGACGACCATGGGTACGTTCAACTCGTGGACGGAACTGATGACGCGCCGCCGGTGCCGGCGGTTGGTGGGCCGAATCCGAGCGATGCGTTTTCGATCGAGAAGACGGCCGTCCACGAATACGCCGATCGGCAGTCGCGTCCTCAGGAACGGGCGGAGTCGAAACGGCTCCTCTACGTTGCGTGTACACGAACGCGGGATCACCTCTTCCTCTGCGGCACGCACGATATCGACGTCGACGAGTCCGGGACAATCGAACTCGGCGAGCCTGCAGCCTTCGACGACGCAGACCGGTGGCGCGACTGGTTACAGCCAGCCCTCCTCGACGGAGCACTCGTCGCCGAGGCGGTTCGAGATGGACAGGCCCGTGGCGAGATGGATAGGGCCAGCTATACCGTTCGTAGGCCGCCGCACCCAGTAGACTGGGATACTGATGCCAACGCTGTGGATTCTCCGCCCGAGATTTCGATACCCTCGCCACCGACGCTGGCGCCGGCGAAGCGGATTGCGGCTACGGCACTCGTGAATGCGGTGGCGGATGCGTCTACGGACGGTCACAGTTACTCTCAGCGTGAGGGGTCGGCCGGACTGAGCCCCACGACGTTTGGGACGGTCGTCCACCGGATTAACGAACTCCGCCCACCGAGAGACGACTGGCCAACCCTGATTCGACGTCTGAGTCGGATGGCCGGTGAGGAGCCGACGGAAACAGACCTCAAGGACGCTGTCGATCACGCTACTGATGCGGTCGAATTTGTGGACCAAGTTGAGACCAATTCCCAGCTCCAAGCGGTCTACGACGAATACTCTGTTGTCGCTCGAATTGGTGAGTCGCGGATCGTTGGTGATATCGACCGACTGCTTGTCACTCCAGACGCATACCACATTATCGACTACAAGACCAACGACCTCTCATCTACGACGTCGGATGATCTAGCAGAACACTATCGACCTCAGATGCTCGCGTACGCGCTGGCTCTCCTACAGCATAATCCCGATCGCAGTATTCGTGCCTCACTTCGATTCACCGATGCCGGCATCGAAGAACGGTTTGAATGGGGCCCGAGCGAGCACTCTGTAATCGAATCTGACCTTCGTTCTATGGCGGAATTGATTTCTGAATATTGATACTCGGTCAGAATAGAAGTCCTCACCTGACGAGACTCCCCATCGATTCAAACGGTCTCAATGCGGATGACCGATTTCACTCATTCTAGTGGGGTAGTCTAGCCAGCCTCCGTAATGGCTCAGGCAATTCAGACACCACTCTACTATGATAGACCAAGCTCAGCAGTGAATGGACGAACACCAGATGACGAGGTGCTGAACTAGATACATCGTTATCATATACCCCAAATTCGGGGTTAGAAGGTCTTTATACGCCGGATTTTCATTTTCGCGACGAAGGGGGAACTAATATACGGTCTGGTGTGCGACAATCAATCAACAACGCTGCCGGAGGTATCCTAATGCACATCCCAGAAGGACAATACAATCTCAAGGAGTTCTGTCGAGTGATCTTCGACTCGCCAGAGCGTGTCCTCGAAGGGTACCACGGCCAGCGCATCAAATCCTTCCTCTACCTCTCTGACGATGGCTGGCGTGACTACCTTGACGAACATTACGAGACTGAGGACCTCGGCGGCATCACGAAGTTCGTCGGCAAGTATAGGAACCGAAAGGGTGCGGAGCAGCCGGCAAAATTCTACGCTGGACAGTATAAAGACGATCTTCAGATGGTGTTGACTGCCGAAACGGAGGAAGCGATTAGGCAGTCGCTCCGTCCAGTTTCGGAGCACAGCGATTGCTTGTCGCCGATGCCGATTATGACTGAGGATTTCCAGACGATGAACGAAATTGTCCTCAGTACCTACGACGATATGCGGATTTCCGAGTTTAAATCAAAGCGTGTGCCAAGCCTTGCTGACGCTCGAACGCGACCGGATGTTGACCGGGAAATCGAATACAAAGGCGCTGATGGTCGGGATCGACTCGATGAATTCCGTGATGAGTATGGGGTTGTCCCGACTCGGATTCAGTACGAACACGAGAACGTCTCGATCCGAATCGACACGTCCGGCAAGTTCACGCTCGAAACCGTCAACAAAGAGAGCTTCAACATCCTGTTTGACCTGCTGAGCGAGGTCGTGGTAAATGTGCTCGAATTGCTGGATGTGGCGAATCAGATTAAGTTCGAGAAGCGAGAGGTGGTGCCGGGAAACTTGAAAGTGCAAGTGCCGGAGGTGAGTTCTGGTGAGATAGATTTTGATCAGCAAGTGTCGTTGATGCAGGCAGAGAATTTTATCAAGGGTACAAAGAACAGTGATGACCTGAATTTCAGCTTCACGGACGTCACCAAGCAGGCTGGATCGCTCGACTTCTCTGCGCAAGTTACTGACGAAAACCGAGGCTCCTTATTCAATGTGAGTGCGACCGAGGAGTCGATGCGTATCGTGCCGAAACACGACTGCTCGTTCCCGTCTCTTGTTGAGTTCTATCTAGCCGTGATACAGCTGTTAGATGGTGGCGCCGAAATGCGACTGTACGAATCTCAGTCAGCAGCCTAACGCATGACGAATGTTGACCCTCCTGAATCGGTGCCTGAGGGTCAAGAAACGAAGTATCGTGGATTGTACGGCAAGTGTGTCGAGCATAAGCTCGCAGGGTTCCCTGAGCAGTCCAAGAGTGAAAATCTGCGTGAGGAAATCAGTGTTCAACGCCAACACCGAAAACTAATCAGCTACTCTATCTTCCCGTTCGTACAGGGACGACCGGCTGGCTACAAGTTCTTCACCGCCGAACCGCTGGAGGAACTCGGCGTTCCGAACTTCGATTTCCTGTTGTGGAACCTGGATGGGAATGTGATATTCGGCGAGGCCAAGTCCTCGGTCCCGGCGAGCGCCGACACTGTGGTGAATCAGCTCGAGGAGCGCAAGGAGACTGCCGAAAACCACAAGGAGCACATCGAAGAGGAGTACCTGGGAAGCGAGATCGACCATATGGAATTCGTGGTTTCGACGTACGTCAATCACGGCGACAAAATCGCGAAGGCCATCATCGAGGAGGGGGCCGAGTTCATTACCTGGGTCGTGGACGCCCACCACGACGAGCTGTGGATTCGTCAAGCCCGCCCGACGTCGTTCCCGGACAACTTGGAGGCTGACGAGCCGGATGCGATGCTTCAGGAACTAGACCGCCGACACACGCACGATATGTCAGCGTTGAACGGGGAGCTAGACCGAGTTACCACGAGCTTTGGCCAGGCAGATGTTTTACCAACCGCAATCATTGTCGATCAGCTACGAGTCGTGGTGCAGGCACGTCGAGTCGAAGGGCGACATCCTTGTGTTGATCGTGTAGATATCGAATCGTACGTCTCGAGCAGTTCACTGAACTACTCTGAGGAGCGCGTGACGGGCATCGTGGATGACCTGATTGAGGCGGGTAAACGCATTAATTTCCTCTCTGAGTGGGACGACGACCGTGCTGACTTGAAGGTGGTGTCGAACTATACGGCCAAGGACGACCTGGAGCAGGTCCTCGAGGATAAGTGGGTTAATTGGCGAATCGAGGACATGAAGGATGGCCTCCGGAAAGAATGTGAAGAGCGAATTACTGCTGAGCTGGGCAGACAGAAGCAGCTCAACGAATTCGGTGTGGGTCTTCAAGAGGCGGAAGTTGAAGAAGAGTCGTAGTAACTACCCGAGGTCCGTGGAGAATGCGTGCGTTGAACGCTGAGACAGCGTTGCACCCGACATGAAGGTACTCGTGTCTCTCTTGAGTGAGTTCCTCGAGCAGTTCGATGAGCGCGTCACTCCGGTTGTGGAAACTCATGTCTGCGACCATTCCCTCTCTCGATATGTGATGCCGAGATCGAGATCCTCGTACATCCGGTCCAGCATCGCTAGCGCCGACTTGAAGGTCGCGTAGTGGTCACACATGTATTCAATCGTGTTCTCGCGGGGGATGACCGGGTAGCCTTCCACATCCTCGATTTCGAGTGACGGCTGTGGATCGAGAACTATCTGCAGCGGCCCATCGATCTCGTCGCTGGGCTGGCGCTCGGAGGCGGTTGGCAGCCCGAATGATGCGAAGAACGTCTCCCAGGCGTCGATGTCCTGCTCGCGAACAGCGATGAACAGCGGGTAATCGTCGGGATCGCGGCTGACCTGGTAGCCGCCCTGGGTCCAGACGTAGACGGCGTCGATCCGCGTGAAGGCGAACGGCCACTCCCCGAACTGCGGGATGACGTACGCCTCCTCGATCGATGGCGGACTGACGCCGGCGCTCGCAGCGACCAGCTCGCGCGCTGCATTGCGCACGCGGTCGTCGACAACTGAGAGGCCATCATCATAGTGGACGTAGCCTGCCTCCTCGAGCCGGTTGGCTGCCTGTCTAACCGTCTCGTAGGGTGTGTGGAGGTGCTGGGCGACGCGGCGGATGGAGTCGCCACTCTCGATGGCGAGGAGGACCTGGGCCGCCGTGTCGTCGAGCACTTCGTACATCTGATGGTTACCAACAATTCGGTAACGGTTAAAATAATTACTATAATCAAACTCCAGCTAACTCTTCTCGACGGACACATTTTAGTTTACCACCTCTTCAGCTGGCGTTCTTCCGCTGAATGATTGTGCGGTCTCTGGTGATTGTAGAGATGTGCAATCTGCTCCAATTACTCGCGTACGCTTTCCTCTCTGTAGCAGGACGAGGATAGCAGCTGTATCCAGGTGATCCGCTTCTTCGCTGTCTCTGAACCATGCCACAGGACAAATGTATAAAGTCACACGGATTAGCCTCCATTAGGACCTCTTCTCCGAAATTCCTGGAATCAACAGCGTCAATTTTCCCTGTCTGAGCTGATGGTTTCAGAGGCCATATTAACCAACAGGATCATCGCAAAGGCCATTTGTTGGTTAACACTCGGTGGCATGATCAAAAATGTCAGGACAATCTTGAGGAAGCGTGCGTGTAACGAGTATTGAAACGGATTCCCTCTGAGCCAAAGCCATTCCGATCAGACCAACGCCACCGGCTTCAATTCGATTGGCCCTTCAGAGCTTAGGACGTTATGCAGTGACGTCTCCTCGTCCCTCTCTTTGAGTTCAAAATCGGGAACCACAATGAAGGCCCGTACCCGACCCTCGCCCCCATACTGGTTGATGAGTTCACCGACGCGATTTACCGTCGATTTGGGGCGCTGTTCGATGTTCGCCAAACGTTTGAGTTCGACCAGGACGAGATTCCCGTCCGTATCTTTTGCCACGAGATCCGGAACGACTGTATCACCCGGCGCATCCGGTTCTGCGTCCACAATCTCTAGCCCTTCCTCTAACTGACCCGGATTTTCGAGAACCGCTTCTCGAAAATCTCTCGCTGTGAGTTCGCGCTGTCGTTGCATTTTGCTCAACAGGCTTGGTTTGGTCTCGGCGATCGCTCTGAGTTCCGTGCTGGACAGTCGAGTGTCACCCTCAGTGAGTTTCCTCGAACCTTGTTTGACAGCCTTCGTCCGGTTGTCGGCAGCGATATCTACTGTTGCGTGTCCAATCACGTCATCTGGGTGCTCTTGCTCAAACGTCCGAACGAGAGCGTCCTCGACCAGCCCTTCTGTCGAGGTACCCAGGACTTCGCTAACGCGAAGATAGAACGCCAGTGCAGACACGACGTCGTCGCGTAGGCCCTGTTCAAAGGTTGATTGCCCAAGATCCATCTGAATCTGGTCATCAAGCTCAGAAAGCTCTGACCAAACACCATTTCTTGATCGTTTGACTGTCTGCACCGAAGCGCTCAGATCATCAACGATCCCCGGCGGGACGGACTCGTTTCGCCGAATTTGATAGTTGATCTCTTCGATAATCTCTTTCAATTCCTCCTTGCCTGAGGACGTTCGCTGATGTAGCTTTTCAAGCTCATCAACCACTTTCTGGATGCGGTTCTGGTATTCGGAATCATATTGGCCAGAGCCAACCAGCTGTTCGAGATCATTCTGTGCCTGTTCGATATTCTCCACCCATTCCCCGTACACGTCGATGATCTCCGACGCACTCTGCTGGAGCGATTCAAGCCTGTTTTTATGTTGCTCATTCAGCTCCTGCTGAGAGTGGTACCACTCACCGGGTTGATTGTCTTCCTCGGGCTGGTTGATCTGGCGAAAATCATCTGAATACTCTTCCGCTAACATCTCCAGCTCATCCACCTGATTTCGGAGACCCCGTTTAGATCCATATCCGCTGAGAAGCGATCGAACATCGTCAACTGCGTTCTGAAGTTCGTTGAGGTGACTGACGTCTGGGCCGAATACTTGCTTGATGTCTCGGGCTTCCATGTGCTCAAAGAGTATCCCGAGATCGATCGTCCCGTTCCGGGTGCGCTCGCGGACCCGTTGTCGATACTGTCGGGTATGCTCGGCGTCTTCGCCTCCCTCCCGTATCTTGTCGCGTTGGCTCTTGGTAAGGAGCGCGTTGGACCGGTCTGTCATGCTACAGAGTCTTGCTGCAGGCCACATAACGCTGGTGCATATAAACCCGTAACAGTTCTAGCCGACACCGAGGTTCGTAACAGAATTAGTTACGAATCTCGTTGGTTATTTATAGTAGGGGTGTGTATTGGGTCGATGTCGCTGCACAATTCAGCGTCCCGCCGAACGGCCAATCACCCAATCGGGCCCCTCCCAGCCACCAGAGCTCCATGGGTACTCGAGAACAGGACCGCCAACGTGAACTCGAAAAGTACGTCCAGAAACGTCTCGGCCAGTACCGCAGAGTCCTTGAGGCATTCACCGGGCTCGATAACGCGCGCAGCGCCGACGCGGAAGACGTGCTGCAGATTCTTGACAATCCTCACAGCGTTCTGGGGAGCAGTTGCCTCAGCACCCCGACGTCTACCACGTCGAAGGAATCGGAGGAGAACGAGGAGGTGACCACTGACTCCCAGTCAACCGACTGGGTGGTGTACGAAGGTTTATAAGCGAAAACGGGGGCTAACACTGTCGAACCCCCGACTGAGGCCCGAATCGTTCGCTAACCATCCACGAAACCCGAGCTATGACCAGATGACGCTTGAACAAGCACGGACGCGCTGCACAAAGCAATCGCCGGGAGTTTGCTTGGAGGTGTTTGACCGACAGCTACGCGATCAGGGTGCTATCCCTAATCGAGATCGCCCACTGACGCTCTGCAGTCCCGTCGATACAGGCCATGGCTCACCACGGGTCTTCACAGAAACCAACCCAGACCCCCATTCTCACCCGATGTTTGACAACGACATTGACCCCGAGGAGTACGTCAAGGAGAATCGCAAGCAAGTACTCGCCGTCGTCAGAGGCAGTGACGATCCCTTCGCTCGCGCCTGCGCGTGGGCGCTCTTAGATCGATACACGCCAGACAACGAACTGGACGAGTTACACGACGAACTCGATGCAGTCGTGGAACGGAGGGGGAAGCCGTGAGCCGATCACTCGACGGCGGTCGGCAGGTCGATGTCGAGATTCTCAGCGACGTCGAGCGCCTCCTCGAAGAAGTCGTCGTCGTTCAGCATCATCTGGGTGACGGCCTTTCGGGTGACGACGTCCTCGACGAATTCGCCGTCCTCCTGGAACAGCTGGAGTGCCATGTCTCTGACCGTCGTCTTCGTCTCTTCGAGGTCCTCGAAAGTGTCGTGGTCGAGCGCCTGATTGCACCACATACAGACGTCCTTGTCACGGGGCGTCTGTCGACGGCATCGGGGGCAGGTAATCGGCGTGTAGTCCTCCGGATCCTCAGTTTCGACGTCCTGCCCGTGCATCGACGCGTACTCGCGAGCTCGGTCTTCCCCATACATCGCGACGTAGTGGGAGATGGCATCGCTCCCACGCTGGCGTCCCTGTCGGTCCTCGATGAACGACTCGTTCTTGCCGAGCTTGGCGAGCCACGTCGCATTCGACTTCCGGAAGTTCTTCGGCGTGACGGGCTTTTCGAGGTCGATGCGGTCGGCAGCTCGCTTGAAGTAGCGTTGGAAGGTCGTGTAGCTCATGCGCTCGCCGTTCGACTTCACCCAGAGGTAGGCGTCGTCGTCACCCGGACATGGATGATGGTCGCCGAGCCAGCGGTTCAGGTACGGCAGAGCGAGAATCATCGTCACCGAGCGCTGGCCGGTCTTCCCGTCGACCTCGATTTCGACACCGTAGCTAGTGTCCTTCACGTCACCGACCTTCATCTCATAGAGTTCGCAGTGCGGTCGGAACCCGCCCTCGAACTGGACGGCGAACAGAGCCTTGTTGCGGGCCGGGTTTGTCCCGTCGTTGATGAGCGGGAGGACGTCCTCTTCCCACTCGAGCATGTCGGCACGCGACGGTTTCGGATTGTAGTTTCGCGGCGTGTTCGCGGACATCCAGTCGATGGATTCCGGCGGATCGCCCTTCGTTCCACGGCGGAGCGCGTGCTTGCCCATGGCGCGGATCGCCAGCCGGTAATCGCACTTCGTCCGGGGGTTGTCGTACTCCCGATTGACCCAGCGGACGAGTTCCTCAGCAGCTTCGCGGTCCTCGAGTGCGTCGGTCAAGCCGCCGACCTTCTCGGCTACGCGGACGAGGTGCCTGAGGAGTTTCTCGTGACGATTGTCGCTGTAGTCGTGGAGGTCGAACTGATCGGAGACGGTGAGCAGCGTTCCAGCGTCGTCGTCGCTGATCGTGTCGTCTGCATATCGCTCATCGTCGTAGAAGTTGGCCCCGCCGCCGGCTCGAATGCGCTCTTTCAAAACGCGGATGCGTTCGCGCTTCGTCATACGGTTCGGAATGGTTCGTTACAGGATTTAACCATTCGGCTAAAATCCCGGCCTAGGCTTACTCGCACTCGTCTCCCACGACGGGTCGTCCCTCACCCAACCTCTAGAACGCCGTCCCCTGCTCCGCGTCGTACCGTCCGACGAGTTGCGTCTGAGCGAGAATGGTCGCCTCCATCGCGATGGCCGACCCCAGCCGTGCCTTCCTGATGCCGGCCGGGTAGTCGAGCGTCGTGTCCAGCGCGAGCAGTTTGAAGTAGTAGTCGTGTTCGCCCTCCGGCGGTGCCGGGCCGCCCCAGTCCTGCTCGACGAAGTCGTTGTACGAGGTGATTGCGCCTTCGGGCGTCTCCCCCGCCGGAATCGCCTCCGTGTCGGGGTCGACGTTGTACACCAGCCAGTGGTCCCAGACGTGTCCGGCGACCGCCTCCGCGTCGGGGTCGTCCATGACGAGCACGAGCGATTCCGCGTCCTCGGGGACGCCGCTGACGTGGAGCGGCGGGTGTTCGTTCTCGTTGGCGTAGCCCACCGAATCGGGCATCCGGTCGCCGTCGTCGAACGCCGGACTCGTCAGTTTCAGGTCTCCCTCCTGTTCGATTTCCCCGTCGAGTGGTGTCGTCATGCACTCGGCGTGTAGCGACCGGACCGGCATATATCTGTGTCGTCCGTGAGCCGCCCGGAGCCGAGACGCGGGCGAACCGTTATCGTCCTCTCCACTAACGACGCTACCGTATGGCATTCGCTAGCGATATCGCGGAACAGACCGTCGTCATCACCGGCGCCGGGAGTGGCATCGGACGAGCGACCGCTCGACGGTTCGCGCGCGAGGGCGCGACCGTCGCCGTCACGGACATCGACGTCGAGGGGGGCGAGGAGACGGTCCGCCTCGTCGAGGACGAGGAGGGCGGGACCGCGGCGTTCTACGAACTGGACGTCCGGGACTACGACGCCGTCGAGTCGGTGCTTCAGAGCGTCGCCGCCGACCACGGGGGCATCGACGTCCTGTTCAACAACGCGGGCATCAACCAGTTCTCGCTCCTCGAGGAGACGAGCCTCGAAGAGCGGGACGCGATGCTCGACGTCAACGTCAACGGGGTCTGGAACGGCAGTCGCGCCGTCCTCCCGCTGATGCGCGAGAACGGCGGCGGGTCGATAATCAACATCTCGTCGGTGTACGGCTACCTCGGCTACCCCACCGAGACGACCTACTGTCTGACGAAGGGTGCCGTCCTCAACTTCACGCGGGCGCTGGCGACGGAGGTCGGTCCGGAGGGCATCCGCGTGAACGCCGTCGCCCCCGGGTTCATCGACACGGACATGCCGATGCAGTTCGTCGAGCAGCAGGACGACCCCGAGGCGGTCATCGCGGAGACCGAGGAGATGCACGCCCTGCGACGGTGGGGCCAGCCCGAGGAGGTCGCGAACGCGGTCCTGTTCCTCGCGAGCGAGGAGTCGTCGTTCATCACCGGCGAGTACATCGCCGTCGCGGGCGGCTACGACGTGATGTAACCCCGCCTGCCCCGTCGGCTCCCTCACCCCGACCCGAACGCTCCGAGTGTTACCTCCCGACTGGCCGTGTAGAACCGTGTAGGTTAGTGTCGTACTAGGCCGACCAAGGCCATTATAGACTATTATCATTATAAATCATAACAGTTTTTGTCCGATATGTCGCAGGGTGGGGTGCGAAGCAGTCGGGGGCGCGTCCCCGTCGGCCCCCTGTGGGCCGAAAACACAGGAGACACGATACGATGACAGCCAACAACGGCACGGACAAGGTCGCGAGTCGAGTTCGGAGCACCGAGACGGGTGTTCGAGAGATAGACAACCCGATGGGTCGGAAGTTCCGCGAGCTGCTGGAGGGTGACTACGCCTTCGCCCCGGGGCTCTACCACGCCCTGGACGCCCGACTGGCGGAGATGGCCGGCCACGACGCCGTCTACATGAGCGGCTACTCGACGGTGCTCGGTCAGTTCGGCTTCCCGGACCTGGAGATGGTCACGATGACCGAGATGGTCGAGAACGCGAAGCGCATCGCCGAGGCGACGAACCTCCCGGTCGTCGCCGACTGCGACACGGGCTACGGCGGCATCCACAACGTCCGCCGGGCGGTCCGCGAGTACGAGAAGGCCGGCGTCGCCGCCATCCACATCGAGGACCAGACCTCCCCGAAGCGCTGTGGGCACATCGCGGGCAAGCAGATCGTCTCCCGCGAGGAGGCGCGCGCGCGCTTCGAGGCGGCCGTCGACGCCAAGCAGAGCGAGGACACGGTCATCATCGCGCGCACGGACGCCTACGGGAGCGCCAACGGCGACTGGGAGGAGCACCTGGAACGCGGGCGTATCTACGCCGACGCGGGCGTCGACCTCGTCTGGCCGGAGATGCCCAACCCCTCCCGGGAGGACGCCACGCGCTACGCCGAGACCATCCACGAGACGCACCCGGACCTGAAGCTCGCGTTCAACTACTCCTCGAGCTTCGCGTGGTCCGAGGAGGAAGACCCCCTCACGTTCGCCGAACTGGGTGACCTCGGGTACAAGTACGTCTTCATCACGCTGTTCGCGCTGCACTCGGGCGCGCACGCGGCCTACGAGGACATGAAGAACCTCGCCGAGAACGCCGAACAGGGGCAGTTCGACCTGGAGTCGCGCTACCTCGACCACGAGACCGAGAGCCACCACCAGCTCTCGTTCGTCCCGCGCTACCAGGACATCGAGGCGAAGTTCGACCCCGACGCCGCCGAGCGCATCCAGCGGTCGGCCGGGTTCAAGGAGGAGGAACCGGACCCCATCTCCTCGAGCGACGACTGAACGGCCGCCTCAGAACTGCCTCTAATTCAATGTTTAACTGTCGCCCCTCCATAGCCGACTGACATGGTCGAGCGCAAGCACGACAGGGAGTTCGTCAGGACGTTCTTCACCTCACCGACGGCGGTGCAGGGCGAGGACGACTCGGCGAAGATGATTCGAAGCGCGAGCCAACTCAGCGGGATGCAGGCGCCCGACGTCTGGGTGCCGGACAACGAGGACGCGACGGCCCCCTCCATGCGCGAGGAGGGTGCCGAGAACATCGTCGAGGTCGTCGCCGAGAACGGCGCCGACTTCCCCGGCGAGATACACCCGCGCGTCGTCTGGCACCGCGACAGCCCGCAGACTCGCTACCAGGGGTTCCAGCAGATGATGACGATAATGGACCCCGAGGGCGGCGCCGCGGAGCACATCGACGGGTTCGTCATCCCCGAAGTCGGTGGCATCGACGACTGGAAGAAGGCCGACGAGTTCATCACCATCATCGAGAACGAGTACGGCTACGAGGAGGGCAGCATCAAGATGTCCGTCATCATCGAGAGCGGCCTCTCCGAACTCGCGATGGGGGACCTCCCCGACGAGATGGTCAAGCGGACGAACAACATGGAACGCATGTTCCTGCTCGTCGACGGCGAGGTCGACTACACGAAGGACATGCGCGCCATCACGCCGTCGGGCAATCTGCCGCCGTGGCCGGAACTGCGCCACAACACCTCCCGCGGCGCGAGCGCCGCCGGCCTCATCGCCGTCGACGGCCCGTACGACGACATCCGCGACGTCGAGGGCTACCGCGAGCGCATGAAGGAGAACCAGGCCAAGGGGATGCTCGGCATCTGGTCGCTGACGCCCGGGCAGGTCGTCGAGGCGAACAAGTCGCCGCTGCCGCCCCAGTCCGGTAGCTGGCTCCTGAACGTCGGCGACCAGCAGGTCGAACTCGATGAGGAGGACGGCCGCCAGGTCTACCGGGGCGACGCGCTCTCGCTCGCCGAGTCCGGCGACGGCTACGTCCTCACCGTCGGGAACGACGAGCGGGAACTCGACGAGGAGGAACTCAGCAAGGAGCTGCTCGACATGGCGGAGTACATCCCGAGCATGAACGACATCGTCGACTCGATGGAGGAGTTCGAGGCCGCGAAGGAAGGCGGCAAGGGCGCCATCGCCATGGAGCGCTCCGCGACCATCGTCATCGACGGCGTCGAGGTCGACATCAGCAACGACCGCATGTGGGACGAGGCGACCTACCAGGCCGCGATGACCCCCATCAGCCTGTTCCAGGACGTCTACGAGAACCGCCCCGACCAGCACGAGGACCTCGCCGACCTGTACAGCGAGGACATCCTCGAGCGGGCGATGAACGTCGGCGCCTAACATCACCGCACTCGTTCTTTCGGTCGCTCGTCGCCCAGCCGCCGGCTCGCTCGGCGTCGAGTCTCAGGGACCATCCGCGCTCGGACGAGCGTGACCGCTCACACCTCTCGCTCACGACTCACAGTCCGAGAGTTCACGTACGATACCGCGGCCAGCGTCGCCGTGCGCTGACCAGTCGCCGCGAGGGTCGTCCCGGCGTCGAGTGGCTTCGACCGCCGGACCGCGGACGTGCGACGGACGACCTCGCGTCATCGACCGACCGTCGCCTGTTCGCTCCCGTACACGTCCCCCGAGGGACGGAGAGCGGCGGCGCCGTCACCCGGCGCCCTCGCCTTCGCTCACTCCTCCTGTTCGCGCTCCTGTGCGTCGACGACGGCGACGCCGGCGAGGTTGACGATGTCCTTGACCTCGTCGCCGCGCTGGAGGACGTGGACGGGTTTGTCCATGCCGACGAGCATGGGGCCGATGGCCTCCGCCCCACCGAGCCGTTGCAGGAGTTTGTAGGCGATGGAGCATCTCCTCGACGACGGCGGTGTCGGCCTGCATCTCCCCGTCGACCGGGAAGTCCACCGTCGGGTCCGACTGGAGCGTCTCGGCCGCCAGCCGCGGCTTCGCGGTCCCCTCGTTCCTGACGGAGCCGAAGTCGGAGTAGGAGAGGAAGGCGACGCGCGGTTCGACGTTGAAGCGGCGGGCGAGTTCGGCGGTGTGTTTCGCCGTCTCCGCCAGTACGTCCTCGTCGGGTGCGAGGTTCACGGTGGCGTCGGCGCAGAAGACGACGCTGTTCTTGAACGTGAGCATGTACACCCCGGCGGCGTACTCGGCGTCGTCGGCCGTTCCCACCACCTGCAGGGGCGGGCGGAGCGCCGACGGGTAGTGGTGCATCAACCCGGTGAGCATGGCGTCGGCGTCGCCCAGTTCGACCATCACGCTCCCGAGGTAGTTCCCGTCCTCGATGAGTTCGCTCGCCTCGCGGCGCGTGACGCCCTTGCGGCGGCGGAGTTCGTGGAGGCGGTCGGCGTAGGGCGCGAGGTCGCTCTCCTCGGGGTCGACGATCTCGGGGTCGAAGTCCAGCCCGAGCGAGTCGGCCGTCCGCCGAATCGTGTCGGCGCTCCCGATGAGCACCGGGTGGGCGACGCCCTGCTCCACGAGCTGGTAGGCCGCACGAATCATCTTCTCGTCGTCCCCCTCCGCGAGGACGACGCGCTTGGGGTCGCTCTTGGCCTTGTTGAGCACGACGCGCATCATCTCGCGGGACTTCCCGAGGCGCGCCTCCAGGCGCTCGACGTACGCGTCCGTGTCGAGTTCCTCGCGGGCGACGCCGCTGTCCATCGCCGCGCGCGCCACCGCGGGCGCGATCTCGAAGAGGACGCGGGGGTCGACGGGTTTGGGGAGGATGTACTCGGGGCCGTACTGCAGGGGCTGGTCGCCGTAGGCCTTCACCACCGCGTCGGGGACGTCCTGCCGGGCGAGGCCGGCCAGCGCCTCCGCCGCCGCGACCTTCATCCGTTCGTTGATGTCGGTGGCACGGACGTCGAGTGCGCCGCGGAAGATAAAGGGGAAGCCGAGGACGTTGTTGACCTGGTTGGGGTAGTCGGAGCGACCGGTGGCCATGATGACGGTGTCCTCGCGCGCCTCCTTGGCCGTCTCGTAGTCGATTTCGGGGTCAGGGTTCGCCATCGCGAAGATGATGGGGTCGGCGGCCATCGAGCGGACCATCTCCGCGTCGACGATGCCCCCCGCCGAGAGGCCGACGAGCACGTCCGCACCCTGCATCGCGTCGGCGAGACCGCCGGCCGGGAGGTCCCGGGCGAACTCCTGCTTGAACTGGTTGATGTCGCCGGCGTCGGCGCGCGCCTCCGTGATGATGCCCGTGGAGTCGCACATGGTGATGCGCTCGCGGTCCGCGCCGAGCGAGACGTAGAAACGGGCGGTGGCGATGGCGCTCGCGCCGGCGCCGGAGATGACGATGTCGAGTTCGTCGAGGGCCTTTCCGGCGATGTCGGCGGCGTTGAGGAGGGCGGCGCCGGAGATGATGGCGGTGCCGTGCTGGTCGTCGTGGAAGACGGGGATGTCCATTTCCTCGCGCAGGCGCGCCTCGATTTCGAAACACTCCGGCGCCTTGATGTCCTCCAGGTTGATGCCACCGAACGTCGGTTCCATCGACGCCGTCGTCCGGATTATCTCCTCGGCGTCGTCGGTGTCCAGTTCGATGTCGAAGACGTCGATGTCGGCGAAGCGCTTGAACAGCACCCCTTTCCCCTCCATGACGGGTTTCGAGGCCGCCGCCCCGATGTCGCCCAGGCCCAGGACGGCGGACCCGTTCGAGACGACCCCCACGAGGTTCCCCTTCGACGTGTAGGAGTACGCGAGGTCCTCGTTGTCCGCGATTTCGAGGCAGGGAGCGGCGACGCCCGGCGAGTACGCCAGCGAGAGGTCCCGCTGCGTGTTCGTCGGCTTCGTCGTCGATATCTCCAGTTTGCCCGGCGGTTCTCGTCGGTGGTAGTCGAGTGAGTCCTCCTCGATGCCCATAGCCCTATCCCGCACAGGGATGGTAAAAAGCTACCCACGAATCTGCCCTCCTCGGGGCCACACGGCGCGCCTGCCGAAGGGTGAACGTAAGTGTCCCCGGTGCCGAGTGTCGACCATGGCGAATCGCTTCCGGACCCTCGTCGGGGTGTCCGCGGGACTGACGTTCCTGCTCATCCTGCTCGGGGTCTACACCGCCGCGGCCGGCGCGGGGCTGACCTGCAACGCACGCTGGCCGCTGTGCGACGGCGCCGTCTTCGGACTGTTCCCCGCCAACTGGCCGAGTTTCATCGAGTGGTTCCACCGGCTGGTCGCGATGGTCACCGGGTTCGTCATCCTCGGTGCGACCGTCGCGGCGTGGCGGACGGGGGCCGAACGGCGCGTCCTGGCGGCCCTGGCCGTCGCGACGTTCTTCCTGCCCTCGCAGATCGTCCTCGGCGCGCTCACCGTCACGCGGTACGAACTGCTCATCCTGACCGCGCACTTCGTCACCGCGATGACCATCTTCACGGGCGTCGTCCTCGCGGCCGTCTGGACGTTCGAGGGCGGCCCGGGACGGACCCGCCGGGCCGCCGGCGTCGCGCTGGTCGCCCTGCCGATCGTCGCCGCGCTGACCCCCCGACTGCTCGTCGTCTACGACGCGAGCGCGCAGGTAGCCTACTACGCGGCGGGCCTGCTCGCCTTCGCCGCCGTCCTCGCGACGACGGTGTGGGCCGACGAGGCGACCTCCGCGCTCGCACGCGTCGCGACGGGGTTGTCGACGGCGGTGCTGTTCTGCCTGCTCGTCGTCGGCCGGCAGGTCCTCTCGGACACCGCCCAGGCGCTCGCGCTCGCCGGCGCGGTGCTCGCGTTCGCGCTCACCGGCGTCGCGCTCTGGCTGACCGCCCGGACGGGGGCGGCCGGCCCGCGGTCGGGCGGCCTCCCCGACGGCGACTGACCGACCGGTGACGCGACCGTCGCCCGTCGCGTCCGGACCCCGTACGGGGGTGAACCAGTCGTCGATGGTCGGTTCGAGTGAGTAGGTTTATTTTCCGCACCGGCCTCCTCTGCTACCATGAGTCACGAGAAATCGCTCGGACGGAGGGCGTACCTGAAGGCCGTCGGTGCCGGGTCGGCCATCGCGCTGGCCGGCTGTCTCACCGACGGTGGCGACGGCGCGGGCGGGGACGGCAACGGGTCGGACAACGCCAGCGGCAACGGGACGGGCAACGAGACCGGGAACGAGACGGCCGACCCCGTCGGCGAGGGCGGCCAGATCGTCGCCGGGACGGCCCCCGGCTTCCCGCCGTTCGAGATGGAGGAGGGCGGCGACCTCGTCGGCTTCGACGTCGACCTGCTGGAGGCCGTCGTCGGCGAGACGGACTACGAACTCTCGGGCTGGGAGACCTTCGAGTTCGGCTCGCTCATCTCGGCGCTCACGAACGGCCGCATCGACGTCATCGCCGCCGCGATGACCATCAACGAGGAACGCGAGGAGGTCATCGCCTTCACGGACGCGTACTTCGAGGCCAACCAGTCGATCCTCGTCGCGTCGGGGAGCGACTTCCAGCCCGAGGAGCTCTCGGACCTCGGCGGCCACCCCATCGGCGCCCAGAAGGGGACCACCGGGGAGGGCATCATCCAGAGCGAACTCATCGACGCCGGCGACCTCGAGGAGTCGAACTACAACGCCTACGACAACTACGTCCTCGCGGTCACCGACCTCGAGAACGGCAACATCGACGCCATCGTCGTCGACGTGCCCGTCGCGGAGACGTTCCAGCAGGAGCGCGACGTCGAGGTGGCCTTCGAGTACGAGACGGGCGAGGCCTACGGCTTCGGCGTCCGCCAGAACGACGACCAGTTGCGCGAGGCGCTCAACGAGGGCCTCGCCGCCGTCGAGGAGAACGGCACGTACGAGGACATCAGCGCCGAGTGGTTCAACACCGAGTCGTAAGCCATGGACCCGACGCAGTGGACGCTCGCGCTCTCTCCGGGCCTCCAGACGTCCCCCGGCGACTGGGCGTTCGTCTGGGACAACGCCGGCTACCTGGCGAAGGGCATCGTCATCACCGTCCTGCTGACGGCGACGAGCATGGTGCTCGGCTTCCTCGCGGGCTTCCCGGCGGGGGCCATCGAGGTGTACGGCCGGGGGCCGCTGCGCTCCGCGGTCCGGGGCGCGGGGGTCGTCCTGCGCGGGACGCCCATCCTCGTCATCCTGTTCTTGTTGTTCTTCGTCTCGCCGTTACCCCTGCCCGAGGGCGACGTCACGATTCCGCTGCTCGACGACAGCCTCTCCTTCGGGATGGGGGCGTTCCTCACGGCGACGCTCGGCCTCGGCCTCCGGAGCGCCGCCTACCAGTCACAGATATTCCGCGGGGCGCTCCAGAGCGTCAGCGAGGGGCAGATGGAGGCGGCGCGGTCGGTCGGTCTCTCGAAGGTCGCCGCCCTCCGATACGTCGTCGTCCCGCAGGCGCTCCGGCGGTCGATTCCGGGCTTCCAGAACGAGTTCACCATCGTCCTGAAGGACACGAGCATCGCGTTCGCCATCGGCCTCGCGGAGCTGTTCGCCCGGAGCGACAACCTCACGACCCAGCAGTCGACGGCGACGCTCGAACTGTTCCTCGCCATCAGCCTCGTCTACTTCGTCCTCACGTTCGCCACGAACCGCTCGCTCGACTACCTCGGTCGGTACTACGCCATCCCCGGCGGTAACTCATGAGTCAGACCCCACTGCTACGCGTCGAGAACCTGCAGAAGTCGTACGGCGAAGAGGAGGTCCTCACGGACGTCAGCTTCGACATCGAACAGCGCGACGTCGAGGTCATCATCGGGCCGAGCGGGAGCGGCAAGAGCACGCTCCTGCGCTGCGTCAACCGCCTCACTGAGTTCCAGGGCGGCGACATCCGCCTCGACGGCCAGTCCGTCCTCGAGATGAACGAGAACGACCTCCGGCGCCGCGTGGGGATGGTGTTCCAGGACATCAACCTGTTCGCGCACCTCACCGCCCGCGAGAACATCACGCTCGGACCGAAGCGCGTCCTCGGCATGAGCGGCGAGGAAGCGACCGGGACGGCCGACCGCTACCTCGCACAGGTCGGCCTCGCGGACCAGGCCGACTCCTACCCGGCGGAGCTCTCCGGCGGGCAGAAACAGCGCGTCGGCATCGCCCGGGCGCTGGCGATGGAGCCCGACATCCTGCTGTTCGACGAGCCGACGAGCGCGCTCGACCCCGAACTCGTGGGTGAGGTCCTCGAGGTCATGCGCGACCTCGCCGAGGAGGGGATGACGATGCTCGTCGTCACCCACGAGATGGGCTTCGCCCGCCGGGCGGCGACGAGCCTGATGTTCCTCGACGAGGGGTCCATCGTCGAGCGCGGTCCGCCCGAACGGCTGTTCGAGAGCCCCGAGCGCGACCGGACCGCGGAGTTCCTCCAGCGGCTCACGACGCTCGAAGAGGGCCCCGTATGAGCGGGGAGACGGTCACGCGCTCGCGCCTCTCGCTCCCCTCGTGGGGACAGGTCGGCTTCGTCGCCGGGGTCCTCTTCTGGGCGTGGCTCGTGGTGCGCTGGCTCGCGCTGTGGGTCGGCTACACCGAGCCGTTCTTCCCGGCGGGGCCGTTCGAGCGCGCCGCCGAGGGGCTCACCGTCGACGCCGAGGTCATCGGCGGGACGACGGGCGCGCTCGCGCGGCCGGCCGATATCGCCGCCGGCCTGCTCTCGTGGTGCGGCGACGTCGCCGGGTTCGTCGCCATCGGCGTCACGAGCCTGCCGGACCTCGCCGCCGGCGCGTGGGTGACCGTCGTCCTCACCGTCGCGGGTATCCTGCTCGGCCTCCCCATCGCCATCGCGCTCAGCGTCGCGCGCATCTACGGCGGTCGGCTCACGCGCGCGCTGTCGCTCGGCTACATCGAACTCATCCGCGGGACGCCGCTGCTCGCCCAGCTGTTCGTCGTCTACTACGGGCTGAACCTCTCGCAGTACTTCCGCGACCTCACCGTCGGCGTGCTCCCGAGTGCCGCGGTCTGGGTCGCCATCGTCGGCTTCACGGTCAACAGCGCCGCCTACCAGGCGGAGTACATCCGCGCGGCCGTCGAGTCGGTCGACGAGGGGCAACTGACCGCCGCGCGGTCGATCGGCCTCTCGCGGCTCGACGGCATCCGCTACGTCGTCCTGCCCCAGGGCCTCAGGTACGCGATTCCCGGCTGGACGAACGAGCTCGTCTACCTCATCAAGTACTCCTCGCTGGCGACGTTCATCACGGTCGTCGAACTGTTCACCGAGGGCGAGGCCATCGCCAACGCCACGTTCCGCTACCAGGACGTCTACATCCTGCTCGGGCTGTTCTACCTCGCGCTCGTCCTCTCGGCGACGGTGTTCATGGACCGCGTCGAGCGCGCCGTCGCCATCCCCGGTCTCGGCGTCGACGAGGGTCGCTAGCCGGTCTGGCCCGCCGGCTCGAACGCGACCGTCAGGTCGTCGGACACCGTGAACAGTCCCGTGAGCGTCGGGAGGGTGAGGTCGTACTCGACACGCGGGCGGTCGCCCTCGACCACCTCGAACGGCCACCGCGAGGGCGGTGCGGCCTCCCCCCACGACCGGAAGAGGTGGACGCCCGCCTCCTCGAAGGCGGCCACCAGCGTCGGCTCGGCGAGCACCGCGTAGATGGGCGGCACCCCCCGGAACTGCGAGCAGACGTCGCAGGTGACGCGCGCCAGCGCGGGGATGGCTCGCAGGCAGGCCGGACAGAGCTCCTCGCCGTCGAAGCGGTGGTCCGAACAGACCGACAGGGTGGGCGAGACGGTCCCCGCGCACGTCGGACAGACGCCGTCGAGCATCGCCGCCGTCATGTGGCTGAACCGCCGGTGGGCCGCGTCGAGCACCTCCTGCGGCGTCCGGCCGCGGAGTCCCGCCGGGGGGACGCGCAGCCAGCCGAGCGTCCCCTCGGGGTGGTCGGCGTGGCTCCGGAGGCCGCCCGAACACGCCGAACAGACCGCGTAGAGGTACTCGCGCCGGTAGCGCGTCTCCAGACGGCTCCCACAGCGCGGGCAGGCGGTGTCGACGCCGACGGGACCGTAGGACGGGTCGGCGGTGATGGTCCCCGCGACGACGGCCCGGACGACGTTCTTGCCCGCCTGCCGGAGCCGGTATCCCCCGTCGACGCGCTCGATGAACGTCCCGACCAGCCGGTCGAGGTGGTAGTTGAGGTTCCCGCTGTCGACGCCGAGTGCCTCCCGGATGGCGGAGAACGGGAGGACGCCGTCGCGGCCCGCCTCGCCGTGGTCGGCCTCCGACCAGATGGTCCTGAGGACCGCGAGCCGGGTCTCGTTGCCGAGGAGGGCGAACGCCTCCTCCGGAGTCGTGCTGTCGTCGGTCTGCTCTCCGGAGAATGACGTGTCCATGTGAACGTCTCGCTCGGAGGAGTCTTAAGTCGACCCGTCGAGTCCGGTCGGCGAACGAAAACGTAATGCGAGTGTGACAGTAACGTGCTGCTGTAAAGGTTGATAGTCTCTCACTCGTACGTTCAACACGGAATCGTTCGCGACCCGGGTGACCGCGACTCCCGTCCCCCGGCCGTTTCGACTGTTCACTGACACCGATCGATGGACTCCCCCCACGCCCAGACACTGACAGACGCCCCGTCCGACGACCGTCTCACGACGACCCTCGACCTCCTCGGTTCGCGTCGCCGTCGCCGTCTCGTCGCGCTCGTCGCCACGAGCGACGACCCCCTCCCGATAGAGACGGTCGTCGACCGACTGCTCGACAGCCCCGACCCGGCCGACGACCGCCACTCGGTCGCGCTCTCGCTCCACCACGCGCACCTCCCGCGCCTCGACGACGCCGCCGTCGTCGACTACGACCCGATGGACGGGATGGTCGCCGCCGGCCCGAACGCGGCGTACGTCGCGTTCGTCGCCTCGGCGCTCACCCGCGCGGACGCCAACGCACCCGACCCGGCGATTCCCCTCTCCTGAGGCGGTCGCTCCGCGGTCGGTCGACCGCCCTCCGAGCGGGGTACCGTCAGAAGAAGTCGCCCAGCCCCGACTGCTGGTCGTCGTTCGCCGTCGCGTCGTCGCTCGCGTCGGTCGCCTCCGCGTCGGCCTCGTCCGGTTCGCCCGCCCCGTCCACCCCCGCGTTCGTCTCGTCCCCCTCGCGCTCCTCTGGCTCGCTCGTACTCGCGCGTGCGCCCTCGAAGGCGCCACCCGAGTGCTCGACGGCCGCCGCCTCCCGGCGCTCGACGGCGTCCTCGACGATGGACTGGACCTTGTTCGTGTCCTTCCCGCTGCCCGTGACGAACGCGAGGTGGTCCGCCTCCAGTTCGTAGTGCGCCGCCATCTCGACGGTCAGCTCTCGGTTCTTGCAGTGGTGGGTCATCGCCGCGAGGTAGGGGAGGACCTCCCGGCGGGCCGTCGCGATGCTCATGCCGCCCACCTCGGCGACGTGGCGGGCGACGTAGTCGCGTTTGTCGCGGCTCGCCCGCGAGCGCCCGAGTTTCGACCAGTAACTCGGCGGGCCGTAGCGCGTCCACCCGCCCTTGGGTTCGGCGCGGGCAGCGGCCACCCCGGCGGTCATGTTGTCGCTCGCGTAGCGCCAGTAGCTGTAGTTCTGCGTCGCCCGGACGCGCCCCAGCCAGCGGTCGGCGTCGGCGAGCGCGTCGTAGGCGTCGGCCAGCTCCGCGCCGGCGTAGTCCTTCGGGACGTTGTCCTCGATCCAGTTGATGGCGTCGTCGGGCGTCTCGTCGACGTCGTAGGAGAACTTCAGCGCCCCCTCGGCGTCCTCCTCCTTGAAGACGGCGTCGAGCAGGTCGAAGATGCCCTCCGTCCGGTCGCGCGCCCCCGTCGTCACGTCCTCGCGGGTGAGGCGTTCCGTGGTCTCGGCGAGCGCCTGCAGGTCGTTGACCGCCCCCCGGAGGTCGCCGCTGTTGGCCTCCGCGATGGCCTCCAGCGCCTCGCTCTCGTACTCGACGTCCTCGCGGCGGCAGATGTCCCGGAGGACGGGAACGATGGAACGTGCCGAGACGTCGCGGAACTCGACGGTCCGGCAGGCCTTCCGCAGCGCCTGTGACATGTCGTAGAACTCGTTGGCGATGAGGACGACCGGCTGGTTGGCCTCCTTGACGAGCGAGGTGACGGCGCGCGCCCCGCCGCGGTCGGCGTTGCCGTGGATGTTGTCGGCCTCGTCGAGGACGACCAGCTGTCGGCCCGTTCCCGTGAGCGACTGGTTCATGGCCGCGCCGCCCGCGTAGCGCTCGATGGCGTCCTTCGTGCGCTGGTCCGAGGCGTTGAGTTCGATGGTCGGCCAGCCCATGTCGTTGGCCAGCGCGTGCGCCGCCGAGGTCTTCCCCACGCCCGGCGACCCGTGGACGATGACCGCCTCGCGGTGGTCGTCCCACGTCTCCGCCCACTCGCGCAGGGCGTCGCGAGCCTTGTTGTTCCCGCGTACCTCCGCGAGCGTCGACGGGCGGTACTTCTCCGTCCAGTCGGTCATTACCGGAGGGAGGCGCGAGTCGCGTTTAGTGGTTCCGGAGCGCCGCGCGCCGCTATTCCTCGCTTGCAGCTCGCAGGTCGAGTCGCGGGGCGACCCCCTCGTACGCGCCGTCGCTGGAGACGACCGTGTCCCCGTCGGATTCGACGAGGTGGAGCGCGTCGAAGGGGGTGAAGTCGTGGTCCTCGACGTACGTCGCCGCCGCGACGACGGTCTCCACGTCGCCGCGCACCTCCACGAGGGCAGCGGCGTTCGTGACGACGCGCTCGGTGTCTCGCTCCTCGCGGTAGGCCACCAGCAAGAGTTCGATGAGCGTGAACTGGGAGGTCCAGAGTTCGTCCCGGTGCTCTCGGTACACCGCCTCGGCCGCCTCGCCGAGCCAGTCCTCGTCCTTGACGAGCGCGAGCAGGAAGTCCGTCTCCGCGTACATCTCAGCGACCGGCCTCGTCGAGTGCCGTCTCGCGTGCCCGCTCGCGGAGTTCGGCAGCCGTCGTCCCGACATCCTCGAACTCGTCTCGGAGCGCCTCCAGCGGGTCGTCGGCGACCGGAACCAGTTTGATTCCGTCGTGGAGGTCGACGATGTGGTAGCGGTCGCCGTACCGCTCGCGCAGTTCCTTCGGGAGCGTCAGTCGGCCCCGGTCGTCGAGCGTCGCGTCCGACATGTACGACCATTTGGTGGGTATCCGCAAAAACGTTCCCCGAAATCGCTCCCGGACCCACCGTGCGGCGTGTGTCGGTGTCGGGGGTGGGCCGCGAGGGTCGGTCGAACACCGGAGTTCGTCGGCCGAGACCGGCCGCCCCACACCTTCCGTCCGCCCCGGTAGCCGTTCTCCCGTCGCACGCCGGCCGCCCCGGATTCGTTAGGTACGGACCCTTCGCGACTTACGATGCCCGGAATCGTCCCCCCGACCGCGCGACGGTTCGTGAGCGACAAACGACAAAAACGAGACGCCCGATAGCTAGAGTGCGATGTCACTGACAGAGACCATCTCCCGGAACGACCGTCTGAGCGACGAACAGCGCGACTGCATCGACAACTGCCTCAGCGCCGCCGAGACCTGCGAGTGGTGCGCGGACGCGTGCATCGACGAGGGCGAGGGGATGGAGGAGTGCATCCGCCTCTGTCGAGACGTGGCGGACCTCACGGCCCTCCACGCCCGGTTCATGGCGCGCGACTCGGACTACAGTGCCGACCTCGCGGCGACCTGCGCCGACGCCTGCGAGGCGTGCGCCGACGAGTGCGAACAGCACGACCACGACCACTGCCAGGTCTGCGCGGACGTCCTCCGCGACTGCGCGGAGACCTGCCGCGAGATGGCGAGCGCGTAACGCGCTCGTCGGGCGGCGTGCGACGGTGTCACGTACATAGAGAACGTTTTTCGCCCGGTCGGGCGCAGTCACGCCCGTGTTCCCCGAGACCATCGAGACCGACCGGCTCAGCCTCGAACGCCTCACGACCGACGACGTGCTCGACCTGTACGAGCACGCGCGCGCCGGCGCGCCCCACATCGACGAGATAACGCGTCACGTCAACTGGGACCCCCACGAGACGCCCGGCGAGACCCACGAGTTCGTCGCCGCGATGGAGGAGGGGTGGGACGAACGAACCCACGCGACGTACGTCGTTCGCACGCGCGAGGGCGAACCGCTCGCGGGCGACCTCGGCGGCACGACCGGCCTCGAGTTCGACTGGGACCGTCGCAGGGCGGGCCTCGGCCTGTGGCTCCGGAAGCCGCTGTGGGGACGGGGGTACTCGGGCGAGCGCGCCGGCGCCCTCCTCGCCCTCGCCTTCGAGCGCCTCGACCTCGACCTGGTGTACGTGACCCACGACCCCGAGAACGACGCCTCGCGCCGCGCCATCGAGAAGTACGTCGAGCGTTTCGGCGGCCGGCGCGAGGGGACGGTGCGAAACGCCCTCCAGTACGCCTCGGGGCGGGTCGCCGACGAGGTGCGCTACAGCATCTCGGGGGCGGAGTACCGCGCGAGCGTCGAGTGACGGGCCCCGTCGGTGACGACCGTTACCTCCTCGAACGCTTCGTCCCGCCGACCGACCGGGCGACCAGCTCCGCCCACGGCTCGAAGTCGAAGCGCTCGTAGAACCGGGCGGCGCGCTCGTTCTCCGGGTCGACGTCGAGGACGACTCGGTCGAGGGGGAGGGACTGCTCGGCCGCGTGCGCGAGCGCCGCCTCGAACAGGTCGTCCGCGAGGCCGCTCCCTCGGTACTCGGGCGCGAGGTAGAGTTCGTTGACGACGGCGGCGTCCCAGATGTAGGCGAGGTCGGCGGGGAGGAGGAAGCAGTATCCCACGGGGCCGTCGTCGTCGGCGACGAGGACGCACCCGGGGTCCCGACGGACGCAGTCGGCGACCCACTCGCGGTAGCCGGCGCGGTAGTCGTCGGTGAGTTTCCCCTCGTAGCGGGCGGCCTTCTCGTCGTCGGCGCTCCCGAGTTCGCGCTCGAAGGCGCGTTTCAGTGACCAGAGGGCGGGCCAGTCGGCGTCGTGGTCGTAAGGTCTGACGGTCGCGTCGGTCGAATCGTCCATGGTGGGAGGTGCCCGCGCCCCGGCCATAGCGCCCTCGATTTCCCACTCAGTCGGCCGGGTCCGGCGTGACCACCTCCGGGCGGACGGTGCCGTAGGTACGCAACAGGCGTCGGCCGGCGAGTACCACGACTCCCGAGACCAGCAGGAGCAGTTCCCACCCCGAGCGGACGAGGGGGAACACGCGCTCGGTCCCCGGCGACTCCGGCCCCGGGGTCGGGTCGATGGCGCTGCCGACGTGGACCTCGTCCGAGGAGCCGAACCCGCTGGCGCCGCCGTCCTCGGTGTCGGCGTCGCTGGCGACGTAGATGGTGCCCGCGATGGTCCCCGGTTCGGCTCCGGGCGGGAGCGTGAACGTCTGGACGAGGCCCCGTTCGGTCGAGTAGGCGATGGCGCCGTCGAGTTCGTAGAACTGGTCGTGGACGGGGTAGAGCACGTTCACCCCGCCGTTGGTGAGGTCGAGGCCGATGCCGGCGAGGACGTAGACGAGCACGCAGGCCCACGCCAGTCGAACCCCTCGTGCGCCGAAGCGTCCGGCGACGACCCCCTCCCGTCGGAGGTGGGTGTCCACGAGGAGGGCGGCGGCGAGCGCGAGCGGGACGACGAGCGTGTGTAACAGCGCCCGGTGGGCCCCGGGGATGTAGAGGCCCGCGAGGGCGTCGAGGTCGGGAAGCACCGTCACCACGAGCACCGCGAGCGCGGCCCGCCACGTGAATCCACGGCCCAGCAGGGCCGCCCCGAGTACCAGTCCCAGCGCGACGTGTACCACCAACGAAGGCATCTCTGCCCCGGCTTCGAACGACGGCGGTTAGGTTATTTTTCTGCTATCCGTGACTACCTCTCCGAGTGGACTCTTTATCCGGGCGTGTGGTCGACCGGTCGGGGACTGCAAGCCCCGCTTACGCCGGCGCTCCGTGGACCGGTTCCCGCCGCGCTCGGCGTGAAATCGTATCGAAAATAGAGAATGTCGGGCTCTACAGCTCGTTGAGCTTCCGGAGGAGCTGGCCGCGGTACTGCTCGTCGCTCTCGATGCCCTTCATCTCGATGACGTTGCGTTCGAGGCGGTCGAGCGCGACGCGGAAGGCGGACTCGGCGCCGTAGCCCTCGCCGGAGCCGGCGACCTGCCCGTGGCTGGTCCGGAGGCGGATCTGGCACTGGATGAGGGGCGTGCCGCGGAGTTTCTCCTTGTGGCGGTGGAACCGCACGTGGGCGTGCTGGACGGACATCCGCTGGTACTTCTCGACGACCGACTCGATGCTCTGGCGTATCTCGTCGCGGGTGAGCGTGTCGAGCAGGTCGATGTTCGTTATCTGGACGTCCATGTGCTCCTCCTCGGTGTAGGTGAGCGCGCGGAGGACGTCCGTCTTGGTGAGGATGCCCGCCGGGAGGCTGTCGTCGTACTCGGGGGTGACGACGAGGCCGGCGTAGTCCATCTCGAACATGAGCTCGACCGCCTCGTCGACCGTCGACTCGATGTCGATGGTCGTCACGGGGCTGGCCATCACGTCGTACACCGGGATGTCGAGGATGCGCTCGATGTCGCCCGCCCGGTCGCCCTGCGTCGGCTTGTCCATGTTACGGACGACGACGTCGACGATGTCGTGGGTGGTCACCATCCCCGTCAGGCGGCCGTTCTCGTTGACCACGGGGAGCCGGGAGACGCCGTTCTCGCGCAGGAGGTTGATGGCCCGACCGACGTGGGTGTCCTCCGTGACGGTGACGATGTCCTTGGTGAATATCTGGTCGACGGTGAGCACCGAGAGGTTCTCGACGACGGCCTCCAGGATGGCGTCGGCGGTGACGATGCCCCAGAGCCCGTCGCCCTCGAAGACGGGGGCGACCTTCGTGTCGCCCTCGACGAGCATGCGCGCGACCTCGCGGACGTCGGTAGTTCGGTCTACTTTCGGCGCGGACTTCGTCATCGCCGCGGCCTTCATGTCGTCTTCGACGTGCGACTGAAGCAACTGCTGCTGGGTGATGACGCCCTTGTACCCGCCGTCGTTGGTGACGATGACGCCCTTCGGGTTCTCGTGTTCGAATATCGAACGAACCTTGGAGAGGCGTTTTTCTCCGTCCACCTCGACGAACTCCCGGGTCGCGATGTCTGCGATGTCCATAGTTCTCTCCGTGTCACCCTTCCGCACCCGACGTTATCAAGGTTGGCGCGGGGGCAGCGCTGTCCGTCAGCCCCGTGACGATTTGTCTCCGGAGACCGGAGGCGAACTATGGTGGACATCTCCGTCTTCGGCCCCTACACGTACCTCGTGACCGAACTCCTCTGGGGCGTCGTCGCCGTCGCGCTCGTGTCCTACGCGGACGCCTGGCGCGAGGCCGCCCGGACCACGCTCGTCCTCTACCCCGCCGCCTACGTCTGGGACTGGTATACCCTCCACGTCGGCGTCTTCGAAATCCCGCTCCGGACCGGCGTCGACCTGCTCGGCATCCCCGTCGAGGAGCACATCTTCATGCTGCTCATCCCGACGATGGTCGTCGGCGCGCACGAGACGCTCGCGAAGGTCCTCGACGACCCCGACGACCGGTAACGACGTCAGCCGAGCGTCGACGGCGCCGGGACCGCGATGCCGTACTTGTTGTCCTCCATCGTCTTCCGGACCACCTCGAGGTCGCTCGAGAGGCCGGGGTAGGAGCCGGTCATCGTCAGCGCGACCATCACGTGTAACCGCGCCTTCCACGCGGGCAGGTCCTCCATGACGACGATGTCACCCGTCCGGTCGTCGTCGTACCCCGGGTTCAGCGGCGCCCAGTGGACGCGCGTGCTGCGGGCGACGGGAATCCCCGCCTCCAGGGCGGCCTCCGTCGCCTCCGTGATGGCCGGCGAGACGCCGCCGCCGAAGCCCGTCGCGAGTACGACGGCCCCGTCGACGTGGTAGTCGCCGGCGACCGCCTGCTCGAGGGTGTACGACTCCGCGCCCGCCCCGTGCGTGACGATGGGGACGGTCATGTCGGGGACGGCGTCCAGGTCGCAGTGCGAGAGGTTCGCGGAGTAACTACCCGGTTCGCGGTAGAGCACGAGTTCGTTGTCGGTGAAGTAACCGATGGGACCGGCCGGCCCGGACTCGAACGTCTCGACCTTCGTCGTCCACGTCTTGGTCACGTCGCGCGCCGCGTGGATGGTGTCGTTCAGGACGACGTAGACCCCACAGGGTTCGTCGTCCAGGTGGAACTCCGTCCGGGTGAGCATCCTGACGGCCGTGAGCAGGTTCGCCGGGCCGTCGGCGCTCGTCGCGTCGGAGGGCCGCATCGCCCCGACGAACGCCACCGGGATGTCGAGGTCGAGCACCAGGTCGTTGAAGAACGCGTCCTCCTCGATGGCGTCGGTCCCGTGGGTGACGATGACGCCGTCGACGCCGTCGGCCTCGGCGCGCATCGCCTCCTTCGCCACCGCGACGTAGTCCTCGACCAGCAGGCTCGAACTCCCCTTCTGGGCGACCTGCACGAAGTCGACGTTCACGAAGTACTCCAGTTCGGGGACCGCCGCCACGATGGCCTCGGCCTGGTTGGCGAGGGAGTAGCCGCCGTCCTCGGCCGCCTCCTGCGAACTCGCGATGGTCCCCCCGGTGCCGACGACCCGGATGGTGGGCCGGTCGCCCTCCGCCGGGAGGTCCCGTTCGGTGAGCTGACTCCCCTCCGGGTCCGCCGCCGCCGAACCCGCCAGCAAGCCGGCGCCGCCAGCCACTCCCGCAAGTTTCAGAAATTCTCTCCTGTTCGGCATGAAACTGCCACTTTTCTCGTCTTCTGCTGCCCGAGTGCTCGGTTTTTCGCCTGACATACGACCGCACCAACGAGATTCAGGATATAAACGTTGTGTTGTATGAAATACTACGACGCTTAGTTAGACATACACGGTGAATCGATATTAATTTTCTATACTCCGTCGAATTTCACGACCGGACCACACGTGTTCGTACCGTCCCCCGTCGGCTCGCTCCGATGGAGCACGGCCTGCTTCGAACCGGGGTCGTTCCGTGCACGTTCGGTCGCTCCCGAGTCCGACCGACCAGAACCGTGTGCCGCGATGCAACCGGTCGCTCCGTTCTCGGGTGTTGTGCCGTGAGAATGGGTCTGGAGCGGATTTGACCCACGGCCGCTCGCTTCCGCTCGCTCTCTGGGTCAAATCCGCCTGTGCCGCTATTCGGTGGCGCTGACTCCTCGCTTCGCTCGTCGTGTTGCGCCACCAGAAGTGGGTTGGGGCAGATTTGAACTGCCGACCTCCTCCATGTCAAGGAGGTGTCATAACCAGCCTAGACCACCAACCCGCGCTTGCGTGCATTTCCCGATACCCGACAGGGATACTTGAACCTTTCCGAACGCCGTCGGGCGTGTAGCGGCCTCGCACGTTCGGTCCGACCGAGGGGTCCCCTCGTCTCCGACAGGTTCATTACGATGCACAGGTTTGTACGTCATATACCAATAATCGACATCGGTACCCACCCATGATTGACTACATCGAGCGCGTCACCGACGGCGCGGACCTGACACAGGCGGAGGCACGGGAGGCGGCCACGGCGGTGTTCGACGGGGCGACCGAGGCGCAGATCGGCGCGCTGCTGGCCGCCCTCCGCGCCAAGGGCGAGACCGAGGCGGAGATAGCGGGCTTCGCACAGGGGATGCGCGACGCGGCGCTGACCATCTCGCCCGACCGCTCGCCGCTGGTCGACACCTGCGGCACCGGGGGCGACGACTACGACACCATCAACGTCTCGACGACCAGCGCCATCGTCGCCAGCGGCGCGGGCGTCCCCGTCGCCAAACACGGCAACTACTCCGTCTCCTCCTCCTCGGGGAGCGCCGACGTGCTCACCGAGGTGGGCGTGGAGGTGGACGCCGACCCCGAGGCCGTCGAGGCCGCCATCGAGGCCGACGGCATCGGCTTCATGCTCGCACCCGTCTTCCACCCCGCGATGAAGGCCGTCATCGGCCCGCGCAAGGAACTCGGTATCCGGACGCTGTTCAACGTGCTCGGCCCGCTGACGAACCCCGCCGGGGCGGACGCGCAGGTGGTCGGCGTCTACGACGCGGACCTCGTTCCGGTGCTCGCCCGGGCGCTCGCGAACCTCCCCGTCGAGCGCGCGCTCGTCGTCCACGGCGACGGCATGGACGAGTTCTGTCTCCACGGCGAGTCCGTCGTCGCCGAGGTGGACGGCGAGACCATCGAGCAGTACACCCTCACGCCCGCGGACGTCGGCCTCGACGCCGCGCCGGTCGAGGCCGTCGCCGGCGGCACGCCGAGCGAGAACGCCGCCGCGCTCCGGGGCATCGTCGAGGGCGACGTGACCGGCCCCAAGCGCGACGTCATCCTGCTCAACGCGGGGGCGGCCGTCTACGTCGCGGGCGAGGCCGACACCGTCGCGGCGGGCGTCGAGCGCGCCCGCGAGGCCATCGACTCCGGCGCCGCCGCCGCGAAACTGGACGACCTCCGGACGGGCGTCTCGGTCCCCCCCTCGACCTGATGGCGCGCGTGAAACTCTGCGGCATCACGACCGCCAGCGACCGCGACGCCGCCGTCGCGGCCGGCGCCGACGCCCTCGGCTTCATCAGCGAGGTGTCGGTCGACACCCACCGCGAACTCCTGCCCGAGGACGCCGCGGCGCTCGTCGCGAGCACCCCGCCGTTCGTCACGACGACGCTCGTGACGATGCCCGACTCGCCCGCGGCGGGCGCCGACCTCGTCGCGCGCGTCCGGCCGGACGTCGTGCAGGTCCACGGCCTCTCGCCGGCCGACATCGAGACGCTCGCCGCGGCCGTGGACGCCCGGGTCGTCGCGGCCGTCGGCGCCGACGAGCCCGACGTCGTCGCGTACGCCGACGGCGCGGATGCCCTCCTCGTCGACACGCCCGCGACGGACGGGGGCGGCGGCACCGGCGAGACACACGACTGGGCGCGCACCCGGTCGGTCGTCGAGGACCTCGACACCCCGGTGGTCCTCGCGGGGGGACTGACCCCGGCGAACGTCGGCGAGGCCGTCGCCAGCGTCGACCCCTACGCCGTCGACGTGGCGAGCGGCGTCGAGGGACCGGACGGCCGGAAGGACGACGCGGCGATGCGGGCGTTCGTCGCCGGCGCGCGGGGGGCGGTCTGAGATGCCGACTCCTGCGCTCTCTCGCACCCGCGACGAGTTCGCCGACCTCGCGGGCGACGGACCGGCCGTCGTCCACGTCGCGGCGGACCTCGACGTCGACTGCGACCCGCTGACCGCCTACGCCGCGCTCCGGGCCGACGCCGACCGGCCGTTCTCGTTCCTGCTCGAGAGCGGCGAGAAGGTCGCCTCCCACGACCCCGACGGGGCGTTCGCGCCCGAGGAGGCGACCCGCCACGCGCGCTACTCCTACGTCGGCGTCGACCCGGCGGCCGTCGTCACGCTCGGCCCCGACGGCCCCAGCGTGGACGTCTTCGAGGCGCGTTACGCGGACGCCCTCCGCGCCGAATCGGACGGCGACGTCCTCGACGACCTGCGCGCGGCGCTCCCCGACGTCGAGCGCCGCGGCTTCGAGCGCGCGGAGCGCTTCGCGGGCGGCCTCGTCGGCTTCCTCGCCTACGACGCCGTCTACGACCTCTGGCTGGAGGAGGTCGGCGTCGAGCGCCCCGACTCGCCCGTCCCCGACGCACAGTTCGTCCTCAGCGAGACGACGCTCGCGTTCGACCACCACCGCGAGCGCTGTCGCCTCGTCTTCACGCCCCTGGTCGGCGACGACGACGACCCCGAGGGGGTCTACGACGCCCTGCTCGCGACCGCCGAACGCGTGGACGGGGTGCTCTCGGACGCGACGCCGCCGACCCGCGGGGGGTTCCAGCGGACCGGCGAGCGCGCCGGGTCGCGCGAGGCGTACGAGGCGGCCGTCCGTCGCGCGAAGGAGCACGTCCTCGACGGCGACATCTACCAGGGCGTCGTCTCGCGCGAGCGCGAACTCCGCGGCGAGGTCGACCCCCTCCGTCTCTACGCCTCGCTGCGCGAAATCAACCCCTCCCCCTACATGTACGTCCTCGACTACGACGAGCGGACCGTCGTCGGCGCCAGCCCCGAGACGCTCGTGTCGGTGCGCGACGGCCGCGTCACCGCCAACCCCATCGCGGGCACCTGCGCCCGCGGGACGAGTCCCGTCGAGGACCGGCGGCTGGCGGGCGAACTCCTCGCCGACGACAAGGAGCGCGCCGAGCACACGATGCTCGTCGACCTCGCGCGCAACGACGTCCGGCGCGTGAGCGAACCGGGCAGCGTCCGCGTCGAGGAGTTCATGAACGTCCTGAAGTACAGCCACGTCCAGCACATCGAGTCGACCGTCACGGGACGGCTCGCGCCGCCGTTCGACGCCTTCGACGCCACGCGCGCTTCCTTCCCCGCGGGGACGCTCTCGGGCGCGCCGAAGGTCCGGGCGATGGAACTCATCGACGAACTGGAGGAGACGCCGCGCGGCATCTACGGCGGCGGCGTCGGCTACTTCTCGTGGGACGGCGACGCCGACGTCGCCATCGTCATCCGCTCGGCGCTGGTCGAACGCGACGGCGCGGAGACGAGCGTCACCGTCCGGGCGGGCGCGGGGCTCGTCGCCGACAGCGACCCCGCCGCGGAGTACGAGGAGACGGAGAAGAAGATGCGGGGGGTGCTCGCCGCCCTGGAGGCCATCGAGCGGCCGCCGACGGAGGTGTCGCGGTGAGTCCCCGGGTCCTGTTCGTCGACAACTTCGACTCGTTCACGTACAACCTCGTCGAGTACGTCTCCCAGCACGCGGAGACGACCGTCGTGAAGAACACCGCCTCGCTCGCCGACGTGCGCGCGGCCGACCCGGACGCCATCGTCCTCAGCCCCGGGCCGGGCCACCCGGCGAACGACCGCGACGTGGGCGTCACCCTCGACGTCCTCCGGGAGGTGAGCCCCGAGGTGCCGACCCTCGGGGTCTGTCTCGGTCTGGAGGCGGCCGTCTACGCCTACGGCGGGTCGGTGGGCCACGCGCCCGAGCCGATTCACGGCAAGGCGTTCCCCGTCGACCACGACGGCCGGGGGGTCTTCGAGGGGCTCCCCTCGCCCCTGCGCGGCGGGCGCTACCACTCGCTCGTCGCCACCGAGGTCCCCGACTGCTTCACCGTGAGCGCGACCACCGAGGCCGACGGCGCGCGCCTCGTCATGGGCGTGCGCCACCGCGAGTACCCCATCGAGTGCGTCCAGTTCCACCCCGAGAGCGTGCTCACGGCCCACGGCCACGACCTGATGCGGAACTTCGTCGCGGGTGCCCGGCGGTTAGAACAGTAGCGCCGCGGCGAACGGGGCGCTCACGACGTCGAAGACCCAGAGACCGACCACGACGAGCGCCGCGACCACGACGAGTTTCCACGCGACGCGGAGGGCGAGCCGGCCGACGAGGACGAGCGCCCCGAGGACCGCGAGCGCCGTCAGGGCGTCGACGGGGACGGACTGGAGGAGGGTGGCGTCCATACCCCCTACTACGTCGGTGGGGGGTAAACGGTATCGGCTCGGGAGCGACAGGCTCGCCGCCCCTCGGTCGCCCCCGACCCCTTCGTTTCAGTGTCGAACCTCCCTGTCTTTTCGCCTCGAACAGGTCTGCAGTCGTACGGTTTTTCGCCGACAGACTCACTTTCACTCCGGTCTACCTACGGTTATAGGATGGGAGTCCCTCGGATGGTGACGTGCACCCGGACGTGGAGAGCCCCCGGTCGGGTGCGTTCGAACACGCGGACTACTCGGAGTCGTCGCGACCCAGACGATGGGTTCAACTGGCTCCAACGGAACTAACCGTCGCTATCAATGACTGAACACGAACGACACCACTCGACATCTGCGGTATCGCTTGGCGGTGGCTATGAGTAATGCAGACCTCTCGGCAGACGACCTGACCCTGCCGATAAAACGGACGACGGGCGAGACGCTCGAGGCGCGCATGACGGGGAACGCGTACCACAACATCCTCCCCGCGCGCTACCTGCGCAAGGACGCGAACGGTGACCTCACCGAGACGCAGGAGGACCTGTTCACTCGCGTCGCGAAGAACATCGCGCTCGCCGAGGCCGTCTTCGAGGCCGAGCGCCGCGACGTGGACGTGACCGTCACTCCCGACCAGCTCAAACCGAACCACCCGCGCCGCGACGAACTCGCGGCCGAGGTGTTCGGGGCGGGCACGACGGCCGACGGCGAGGCGGAGACCACCCTCTCGGAGTACAACGTCTCGAAGTTCGCCTACGACACCGTCGTCCCCGACCTGCCCGACGGGATTCGCGCGCATGTCGAGGAGAAGGCCGACGAGTTCGAGGAGCTCATGTCGATGCTCTCGTTCGTCCCGAACTCGCCGACGCTGATGAACGCGGGCGACGAACTCCAGCAGCTCTCGGCGTGCTTCGTCGACTCGCCCGACGACGACCTCACCGACATCCACCAGACCGCGAAGGAGGCCGCCGAGGTCTTCCAGTCGGGCGGCGGGATGGGCTACGCCTTCTGGCGCCTGCGCCCCTACGGCGACGCGGTCGGCTCCACCGGCGGCATCGCCTCCGGCCCCATCACGTTCATGCGGACGTTCGACCAGATGTGCGAGACCATCGCGCAGGGCGGCACGCGCCGCGGCGCCCAGATGGGCGTCATGCGCGTCTCGCATCCGGACGTCATCGAGTTCATCCACTCGAAGAACAAGGACGTCTCGCTGGCACACTGCCTGCGCCTCAACGACCCCGACGACTACACCTACACCAGCTTCTCCGAGGCGCTCGAGGAGGCCCGGAGCCTCATCGACGAGGACGGGCGCGTCCCCAAGCACCTCCGCAACGCCGTCGAGGGTCACCTCTCGAACTTCAACATCTCGGTGGGCGTCACCGACGGCTTCATGGAGGCCCTGTACAACGACGAGGAGTTCACGTTCACGAACCCCCGCACCGAGAAGCCACACGTCGCCACCGCCGAGACGAAGGAGATGTACAGCCGCTACGGCCTCGGCGAGTACGTCGAACCCGGCGAGGAGTTCTCCATCCCCGCCGATGTCCTCTGGGACCGCATCGTCAGCGGCGCCCACGAGAACGGCGAACCGGGCGTCATCTACCTCGAACGGGTGAACAAGGAGCACTCCTTCGACGTGGAGGCCCACCCGGACCACCGCATCCTCGCGACGAACCCCTGCGGCGAACAGCCGCTCGAGGAGTACGAGGCGTGCAACCTCGGGCACATCAACCTCTCGACGGTCGCCGACCTCGACGCCCCCGACTGGCGCGTCTGGTCGCAGGACCACGAGTTCGACTCGCTGGAGGAGGGCGTCGAGCGGTTCCTCTCCGATGCCATCGACGTCGAGGAGTTCGACCGCCGCATCGACCTCGGGACGCGTTTCCTCGAGAACGTCGTCACGATGTCGGACTTCCCGGTGCCCGAGATCGAGGAGAAGGTCCGCGAGATGCGGAAGATCGGCCTGGGCATCATGGGTCTCGCACAGCTCTACATCCAGCTGGGCATCCGCTACGGGAGCGACGAGGGCAACGAGGTCGCCCGCCAGCTGATGACCCACATCAACCACGAGTCGAAGCGGACCTCCCACGACCTCGCGCTCGAACGCGGGTCGTTCGAGGACTGGGACGACTCGAAGTACGCGGCCCCCACCGAGTACCGCGAGTGGTTCGAACACCACACGGGCGAGGACGCCGACGAGTGGGCCGACGGCTTCCCCATCCGCAACCACAACACGACGACCATCGCGCCCACCGGCACCACGAGCATGGTCGGCAACACCACCGGGGGCTGCGAACCCATCTACAACGTCGCCTACTACAAGAACGTGAGCGACGACGTGCAGGGCGACGAGATGCTCGTCGAGTTCGACGACTACTTCCTGCGCGTCCTGGAGGACAACGACATCGACGTCGACGAGGTCAAACGCGAGGCCCAGGAGCAGATGGCGACCAACGCCTTCGAGGGTGTCTCCTCGCTCTCGACCGTCCCGGACAGCATCTCCGAGCTGTTCGTCGTCACGGCCGACCTCACCGGGAAGGACCACGCCGCCGTCCAGTGTGCCTGCCAGGCGGGCGTCGATTCGGCCATCTCCAAGACCTGTAACTTCCCCAACAGCGCCTCGAAGGAGGACATGGACGAGGTGTATCGCTACATCTACGACCACGGCGGGAAGGGCGTCACCGTCTACCGCGACGGCACGCGCTCGAAGCAGGTCCTGACGACGCGCGCCGACAACGCCGAGTTCGCAGACATGGACGAGGACGAGGCGGCCGCGGTGCTCGTCGAGCGCATCGAGGACGCCTTCGGGAACCTCGACGGGTTCCTCGAGACCGAGGAGGCCCGCGCGGCCTTCGGCGGCGGCCTCGACGACCTCGCCGACACCGTCGGCACCACCGGCGAGAAGCGCCCGCGACCGGACGTGCTCTACGGCGTCACCCAGCGTATCGACACGGGCTACGGGAAGCTCTACGTCAACATCAACGAGGACGAGTACGGCGAGCCGTTCGAGCTGTTCGCCAACATCGGCAACTCCGGCGGCTTCACCGCCTCGTTCACCGAGGCGCTCGCCAAGACCATCTCGACGGCGCTGCGCTGTGGCGTCGACCCCGAGGAACTCGCGGCCGAACTGAAGGGCATCCGCAGCCCGAAGGTCGCCTGGGACAAGGGCGAGCAGGTCAACTCCATCCCGGACGCCATCGGGACGGCGATGCGGCGCTACCTCGACGACGAGATCGAACGCCCCTACCCCCGCCAGCAGAACCTCTCGGAACTGGGGGACGAACCCCGCACGGAGACGGAGACCGACCCGAACCGGGAGGCGCCCGCGGCCGACGCGGACGTCGACGTCGAACCCGAGACCGACGGCGGCGCGGCGGCGGACGACGCCACGCAGTCGCTCATCGACGCCGGCGAGAGCCCCGAGTGCCCCGACTGCGGGTCGATGACCCTCTACTACAGCGAGGGCTGCAAGACCTGCGAGTCCTGCGGCTGGTCCGAGTGCTGACTCGGTCCGCCCCGCGTCCGTAACCGCCTCTCGCGGCCTCGCGTTCCCTCGTTCGCTCGCTCGCGTCCATCGTTACGCTTCCCGGTTGGCGATTCGCGCCGCCACTCGCGTGTCCCCTGCTCGACGGGGAAACGCCTTGGTCCGGGCGTACGATACGTATCGACGATGGACCTCACGCTCCTCGGGTTCGCCCTCGTCGCCCTCGTCGTCGGCGCGTACCGTATCCGGCGACCGGAGGCGTCGCTGCTGTTCGGGGACGCCTCGCGCACCTCGCGCCGGGCCCGCCTCGCGAGTCAGACGCTCGGCGGTCTCCTCGTCGCCGCCGGCGCGCTCTTGCTCCTGCTGGCGCTGAACCCCTGACCTCGCGCCTCACCCCGACCGGCCGCCCCGGACGACGAAGAAGTAGAGCGCGGCGCCGAGGCAGGCGAAGTTCGCGAGCGAGAGGGCGACGCGCACGCCCGCCGGGAGCGCGATGCCGGCCGACGCCGCGAGGTCCTCGCCGAACAGGAACAGCGTCGCGACGAGCACGAGCGCGATACCGTAGTTGCGAGCGGTGGAGCGCGCCTCGCGCGTTCGAACGAGGAAGAACGCCGCCAGCGCGACGGCGCCGACGACGCTGAGCGGGAGGAGGTCGACCATATCGAGTCACGGGTCGCCCGCGGTATCAGCGTGCCGACCCGTTCCTCACTCCGGCGAGACGGTCCGCGTCACCCACCCGGTCGCGCCACGGGGGAAGGCCTCGCGACGCTCGCGCGGCTGGCGCGTCCCGTCGCCCTCGTAGGCGCGGACGACCACGTCGTGCTCTTCACCCGGCGCGTCGTACTCGTAGGCCCACTGGCGCCAGACGTCCTCGCCGGGCAGTTCCTCGGAGAGGGTCGCGTCGGCCCAGCTCTCGCCGCCGTCGGTCGACACCTCGACGCGGCTGATGCCGCGCGTGCCGGCGTAGGCGTGGCCCGCGACCTGGACACGGCCGTCGTCGAGGCGGTTGACGACGTGGAACTTCGCGACGGTGGTGACGGGACCGGTACCGTGCCAGCCGCGCTTCTCCCAGTAGCCCTCCGCGTCCTGTTCCAGTATCTCCATCTCGGTGAGCCACTTGACGTTTATCTCGCCCCAGTGTCCGGGGATGAGCGTCCGGACGGGGTAGCCGTGGGCGCGCGGGAGCGCCTCGCCGTTCATGCCGTAGACGAGGTAGCCCCGCTTCAGCGCCTCGACGGGGAACACCTGGTAGTAGTCGTCGGCCGCGCGGAGGCGGACGCAGCACTGGTCGAGGTCGAGGCCGGCGCGCTCCAGGACGTCGGCGATGGGGACCACCTCCCAGAGCGCGTTGTCCATCTTCTTGCCGTTGAGCGACTCGCCGACGCAGCGAAGCGAGACGAACTTCGATTCGGAGTCCATCCCGGTGAGGTCGTCGTAGCTCAGGGCGACGTCCTCCGCTATGGCGCCGGTGATGGTGAGCGACCAGTCCTCCGCGTTCACATCCGGGTCGACGCTGCTGATATCGACCGTGTAGAAGTTCTCGCTGACGAGCGGTTCGAGCCCCTCGACGGGGAGTGACTTCTCCTCGGCCTCCGCGAGGAGGTCCTCGGTGGTCGCGCGCCGTTCCTCCGACGATTCGAGGGCGCCTCCGCCACTGTCACCGCGTCCGCCGACGACGTACGACAGCAGGCCAAAGCCGAGGGCGGCACCGAGGACGCCCAGGGCGCTCCGTCGGCCGGCGTCGACGCGGCGGCCGGGGTCGCTCGCCGCGAGCGCCGTGAGGTCCGGGACGGCGACGGCGAGACCCACGGGGAGGGCGGCACCGAGCGCGAGGACGGGCGCGCCCGTGAGCGTGACGGTCATCCCCCAGACGACGCTCGCCGCGAGTGCCGCGCCGACGAACGGGACGCCGACCTGCCTGCCGATACCGCGCGAGAGGCCGGCCGCGAGGGCGAACAGGAGCGTCGTCAGCACCAGCGCGGTCAGCAGGTTGAGTTGCTGGCCGAGGCTCCCCAGCAGGAGGATGGCGTACCTGACGACGACGTCCGGCATCGCCCGCGAGAGGGTCGCCTCGACGGGTGCGACGACGAACCCGGGGGTGAAGCCGGCGAGGAGGTACGACCCCGCGACGCCCGCGATACCGGCCGCGAGCGCGAGTCCGAGCGACGGGCCGGCCGCTCGGAGACGTGCGCGAGTGTCTGGCATACTCTTACTCAGGTGTGCCAGGACTATACGGGTTGTCCGGTTGTGCGCCGACCGGTGACCAAAGCTCTTTGCGGCCTTCGACCTCGGTACACCTATGTCCGATTCCGCGGGCGACCGCCGCGGCGGCCGACCCTGTCCCGTCTGTGAGACGCCGCTGTACCGACGGCACTGCAAGTACGTCTGTCCGCACCACGGCGTCGTCTACGACTGCTCCGACCCCTTCTAGCTCAGTCGACGACGCCAGCGCGGTCGCTCACGCGCTGGTACATCGGCCCGGCGAGGAGTGCGCCCGCCACGGCGACGCCGGCGACGACGAGCGGCCACCCGGCGTGGACGCCCTCCGTGGTGAGCGCCTCCATCGACTGCCCGGCGAGGACGCTCGCGACCACCCACGGTATCTCGCCGACGGCCGTCCCGAGGAGGAACGACCGAGGGTCGACGCGCGCGAGCCCCGCCGCCGCCGACACCACGTCGGTCGGGACGGGCGCGAGTCGGGCGGCGAGGACGCCCCGGGTGTCGCCCGTCGCGGCGAAGAGGTCGGCACTGCGCTCGCCGGCCCGCGCGAACGGCCCGGTCGTCGGGCGCCACCAGCGGGCCAGCGCGTACGGCGGCACCGTCGTGAGCACCGCCCCGACCAGCGCGACGGGGAGGCCGGCGGTCCCGTAGACGAAGCCGACCAGCGCGGAGACGACGCTGATGGGCCAGGCGACCAGCGGGCGACAGAGGTACAGCACCGCGAGTGCGAGCGCGAAGCTCCGCGGGTCGTCGACGAGGGCGTCGAGGGCGACCAGTGCGCGCTCCGGCGGTACCAGCGCGGACGCGAGGAGGGCGACCCCGCCGACGAGGAGGACCCCGGCGAACTGTCGGCGCGTCGCGCGGTCCATGCGCATACTCCCGGCTTCCGGTGGGTCGGTAAACGCTTTCTGGTCGCACAAGCGTTATTCTCCCGGCCTCTGTACCCCTCTCCGTGACCGACGAGACGGTCGAACTCGGCGTGCAACTGCTCGAACGCCTCGAACACGAGGAGCTCTCGCTGGCGGAGGCCGTCGACCGACTCGAGACCGTCACCACCGTGCCGACGACCACCCGGACCATCCTCGACGAGGCCGAGAAACGCGGCGTCATCCGCCGCGAGGACGGCCTCATCAGACCCACCGCTGGGCGCTTCCTCCGGTTCGAGAGCGAGGTGGTGACGAAGGAGGGAGAGTTCACCTGCAAGCGCTGTGGCGCCAGCCTCTCGACGGGCTACTTCATGCGTCTGGAGGCCGGCGACCACGGCCCGTTCGGCTCCTCGTGTATCCGGAAGGTGACCGGCCGGGAGTGACCGGCCGGGGACGGCGCGTCCCCGCGTCGATGCGTGAGACACCCCCACGGCGGGCCGACGAAGATGAGAACAGTCAAGTAGCGTAGCCCGAAACGTGTGACTGAGCCCGGGTGGCTTAGCTGGACATAGCGCCGCACTCATAGGGTTTCACCTGGCGGCATCCGCCGCATCCCGCGAGGCATCGCCTGCCTCCGACCTGGGACATGCGGAGATCGTGGGTTCGGAGCCCACCCCGGGCACTTTCGTTATCTGACCCCTGTTCCCGTAGGGGTATCCTCGGTCGTCGCGAAGCGACGTCGCGCTCACGCCTCCCGGTGACCGTCTCCCCGGTCGCTCTGTCCGGTTTCCGTCACGAACTATGATTACCTATCGCTGCCATACGGGGGTGATGGTCGAGAGAACCAGTCTAGAGGGGGCCGTATCGGTAGTGACGGGCGGCGGTGGGGACATCGGCGGGGGTATCGCCGCGGAGCTGGCGGCCGCCGGGAGCGACGTCGTCATCGCGGACGTGGACGTCCTCGACACTGAGTACAACCAGCGGTCGTCGGAGGAGATAGGGGGCGCCTCGCGGGCGCAGGGCGCCGTCGAGCGCGTCGAGGACCACGGCCGGCGCGCTCACGTCGTCGAGTGCGACGTGACGAAGGCCGACCAGGTCGAGGCGATGGTCGACGACGTCGTCGCGGAGTTCGGTCGCATCGACGTCCTCGCGAACAACGCGGGTATCATCACCGTCGCGCCGGTCGAGGAGATGGCCGAGGCGGAGTGGGACGCCGTGATGGACGTGAACGTGAAGGGGATGTTCCTCGTCGCGCGCGCCGCGATTCCGCACCTGCGAGACGCCGAGGGGACCATCGTCAACACCGCCTCCATCGCCGGGAGCATCGGTGCCGCCGGCCTCGCACACTACTGCGCCTCGAAGCACGCCGTGCTCGGGCTGACGAAGTCGCTGTCCCTGGAACTCGCGCCGGAGGTGACGGTCAACGCCGTCTGCCCGGGTATCGTCGAGACGCCGATGTGGGAGGACGTGTTGACGCCCGAACTCGGCGAGTCGTACGCGGACACCATCGACCGGGTCATCCCGATGGGGCGCGACCAGACCCCCGAGGACATGGGTCGACTCGCGGTCTTCTTCGCGGAGAACCGGAACGTCACCGGACAGTCGGTCGTCGTCGACGGCGGCATCCTCCAGAACGTCATCTGAGGGTCGCCGACCACCGGACGGCGTCCGGTTCACGCCTTTTGACGACTGACTCCACCGCACGAATGTTTTCTTTCCGGCACATTCTTGCTAACGCTGAAGTTCGTTTTAACATCAAATATATTTGTAAAATATAATACGATAGATTTATTGCAAGCGCAGCATATGTGGAATATGTCATGTCCGACAGCGCACTCACGCAGTACCTGGCTGAGAACCCGAAGATGACCGGCGCCGTGTTCACGCTCCTGTTGCTGCTCACGCAGGCGGGGAACGCTGCGGCGGCAGTGGGCCAGACCATCTCCGGTCCGTGAGTGCACTGAACGGTAATATTACAACGTCGACTATCCCTATCTCCTCATCATATCGGAATCCAAACCACTGAGCTGGATTTCGTCACTCCAGTATATCGCCCCGTTCGTATATACTGGGAAATGTTCCTTTCCCAATATTTCTTCGACTTTGTCACGGCTGAGGACGAAGTCCCCTACGTGTCCTGAATTGAGGTAGAATTCGTTGTTCTGTTCGACGTTCGCCATATACAGCGAGCCGAGACCGGACCGTGTAGTTGGATATCCGTAGACACTGAATACGTACTCTTCTCCCCCCTGTCGTTTCAGTTCCGTGTAAATCGGCGTCCCCCCTTTCCCCTCCGCCAGCACGACCTGGCCGTCGCCGACGACGGTGTACTGTCGGCCGGTGATGGTGTCCGTGCCGAGGATGTCGAGCGTGCTGGCGAGGGAGAACCCGGAGTTGAGCAGGCGCGCGAGCGTCCGGCCGACGCGGGTGGCCGGGTCGTTGCCGACGTTGACCAGCGTGACGACGCCGGCGATGGCCCCCGCGTGGACGAGGTGCATCCCCTGTGCGTAGGAGCGACAGGCGTTGAGGACGAACGCGCGCGTGCCGACGGTGTCGAGCGTGGCGGCGTCGAGCCACCCGTCCGAACACTGCATCCCGCGCTCGTCGACGTGGCCCACGTAGTGGACGAAGTCGCGCTCCTCGGCGAGGATGGCCCGGAGTTCCTCGCGGGTGAGGTCCTCGTACATCTCCACGTCGAAGGCGACGAACTCGCGGAGCCCGTAGAGGTCCTTCACGTCGGTCTCCGCGCGCATCTCCGGGGAGTTGCTGACGACGGCCACCTCGATGGCGCCGCTCGGCTGGGCGTCGAGGCGGCGTTTGCACGCCTCGAGCGTCGGCTTCGACGCCCCCACCGGAATCCCCTCGCCGACCCAGGTCTGCTCGATGCTGTCGGTCGGGTCGAGCTGGATGATGGGCTGTTCGTCCTCGTCGTCGCCGATGGCGAGGTGCGCGCGGACCGCCTCCGCGCCGTCGTCCTCCCCGTCCGTCTCCTCCGCTCCGGGAAGCGGGCCGTCGACGCCGGAGCGACAGAACGCGTCGATGGCGGGGCTTCGCGGCTTCACCGCGGCGGTCCGGGGACTCGGACAGCGGATCTCCGCGAGGTCGGCGGCGGCGAACGGGAGGTAGGCAACGTTCTCCGGGGCCGGGGCGACGTCGACCGTCTGCTTCCACGTCGGGACGGCGGGTTCGACGGCGGCGTAGGGGACGTCCAGGTAGGCGTCCAGCCGCGTCGCGAGCGGCTGGTCGTACAGCGCGGCGAAGTCGAGGTCGAGGCGGTCGGCGACGACCGCCCGCTCGTGACACTGCACCGGGTAGAGCCCCTCGGTTCGGGTGATGCAGTCGAGCGTGAACACCTGCGCGAGCGTCCGGTGGACGGTCCGTTCGAAGGTCCGCTGGTCGTCCGGCGTCGCGGGGGCGACCAGCGGGTACTCGCGCTCGCCGACGAGGAGGCGCGGGGTCGCCCCCGGTCGGACGCTCGCGTCGAGGTAGTGCGCCAGCGAGGCGACCGGGTAGACGTAGCGCAGTTCGGGGGGCACCTCGATGACGACGTCGCCGTCGCGTCGTTCGAACCCCTCGGGCGCCTGGAAGCGCTCGCCGAGTTCGACGAGCGGCGGATGCCCCCGCAGGGTGGGCCAGGCGCGCTCGGGCGAGGTGGTCTTCAGCGACGACCCGAGACACGACAGCGCCCGCATCACGTCGTGGGGGTCCTCGGTCGTGGTGACCGTCGCGGCCGGATACTCGTGGCGCGAGCGGACGCCGAGGCGGACGTGGTCGGTGTCGCCGACCGCGATGCGCCGCCCCACGTCGTCGATGGTGGTCTCGACGCTCCCCTCGACGGCCAGGTAGGTCTTCACCGCGAGCGAGACGACCTCGACGATGTAGCGCCCGGGCGGGACGCGCGCCTCGTTCCGGTTCGTCCCCTCGGCGACCGTCCGTCCCCGGTCGTCGCGAACGATGACGTTCACGTACTGGGGGATGCGTACCTCGGTGGTGTCGAGGCGGACGGCGGTGTCGACGGGGAAGGCGAACCCGTCGGTCGTCGTCGGTCGGGGCGTCACCGGCGACGGTGTCCGGAGCACCGTCGTGACGCCCTGGATGTCGTCCGCGATTTCGACGCCGACGGGGTCGTCCGTGGCGGTGATGGACAGTGAACGTACGTTCACGGTCTCAGAGGAGCATCCAGTCGGTGGTGCTGTCCGACTCCGTCAGGTGCCAGCGCTGTTCCGGCGGTCGGCCGTCGCGGTGTCTGAGGTCGATCCGGGCGTCGAACGCGGAGACGAGCGCCTCGGTCTCGGTGGCGTCCGGCGCGAGCGGGAGGTGGCAGTGGCCCATCCCGCCCGCGGTCCGGACGGCGCGCCCGAGAGACGTCACGAACCCGCGAGTCCGGTCGAGGCCGTACTCGTCGAGTAGCACCCCCAGGGTAAGGACCCCGACGCGGATGCGTCCCGGCGTTCGTTCGGTCGTCGACACCGCGTCGACGAGTTCGCGTTCGAGCGCCCCGCGGAGTGCCACGAGGCCGTCGCCGGGGGCCGCCGGTGACGCCGGCCCCGTCGTCCACGACGGACCCGACGTCTCGGTTCCGACCGTGGAGCGGACCGTCGTCGAGAAGTCGAGCAGGGCGACGTCCTCGTCGTCCACGTCGATGTCTCCCGGGAGGTAGGTCTTCGCGCCGGCGAGGTCGGTGCTGACCAGCGCGAGGATACGTCGCCGTCGCTCGCGTGGCGACCCGAACAGGTTCCGCGTCTGGCGCGCGCGCACCGCGTCGCTCACCACGCCGGTCACGAGGAGGTGGCACCCCTCGCGTTTCAATTCGGCCAACTCGGCGGCGATGCCGTCCCCGTCGAGGTTCCCTCCGCGAGCGGTACCGGTGTCCATTCTTGTCATCTCATATGTTTATGTACAAATAAATCATCCGGGGTTTCTCCCGGGGAGACATTTCATCTCGGGCGCACGTCCATCCCGTCGAGAACGACGGTCACCGTCCCTCGAACGACGGTTCGCGTCCGTCGAGGCGCGCCGAGAATCCCTCTTCGCGGTCGCGCGTGGCGTAGAGCGGGTCGGCCAGCGCGCGCTCGTAGGCGAGTCCGGCGTCGAGGGGGACGTCGAGCGAGCGGCCGAGCGCGCGCTTGGCCGCCTGCAGGCCGAGCGGTGACTTCTCGGTCAGGTCGTCCGCGAGTGCGCGGGTGCGCTCGTCCACCTCGTCGTCGTCACAGACGGCCGTGACGAGTCCCAGCCGACGCGCCTCCTCGGGGTCGACGTACGAGGCCGTGTACACGAGTTCCTTCGCCTTCGCCAGACCGACCAGTCGGGGGAGGCGCTGCGTCGTCCCGCCGTGGGGGAAGACACCGAGTTCGACCTCGACGACGCCGTAGGCCGCCTCCCGGCCGAGCACGCGGAGGTCCGCGGGGAGCGTCAACTCGAACGCGCCGGCGACGGCGGCGCGCTTGATGCCCACGACGACCGGTTGGGGAAGGGTCTCGATGGCGTCGAACAGCGCGTGCAACCGCCGGCAGAGGGCGGCGTGCTCGGCGCGGTCGGCGTCGCGCATCATCTCGAGGTCCATCCCCGCGGAGAACACCGGCCCCTCGCCGAGGAGCGCCACCGCCCGCACCGACTCGTCGTCGGCGACGCGGGCGAACGCCTCGGTCAGGTCGTCGACGAGCGCACCGTTCATCGCGTTGCGCTTCGCCGGTCGGTTCAACACCACGTCGGCGCGGTGGCCGTCCCGCTCGACCCGCGCCAGTCCCGTGCCTACCTCTGGCATACCCCAGCCACCGGCCCGAGCGACTTAGCCGTTGGCGCCGGTCCCGGCCCTCACGGCTCGTGGGCCGACCGCCAGCGGGCGGCCACCTCCAGTGCGGCCTCGCGGGTGGCCACCGTCTCGCGCTCGTAGGCCGGTCCCTCGGGTGCCTGTTCCAGGCGGTCGAGCGTCACCGCCCACCGCGTGTCCGCCGTCTCGCGCACCGAGACGACGACGGTCCCGTCGCTCCGCGTGAACCGGGTCGTCCCCCCCTCTCGCTCCTCGTTCCAGTCCATAGCCGAGCGTACGGCGGCGGGGTTAAGTCACTCCCGTCCGGTGTCGGTGGCGTGGAAGACGACCCGACCGTCATCCGGTCGCTCGCGGTCACCGTCGACGACGTGGTCGCCGCGTACGAACACAGTCGCGGCGGCCGACCGACGGTGCTGCGCGTGACCCCACCGTACCACGCCCGGATGCGCGCCCGCCTGCACGTCGAACAGCGCGCCGACCCGCCGGCCATCCACCTCGACCCGGCGCGCCTGCTCGCGGCCGACGCCCCCGACTACCCGACCCCGGAGTCGACCGAGGACCGGTTGCGCGCCGACGACGGGGAGTACACTACGGAGGCCCACTACGAGGCGCACACCGAGGCCGTCGACGCGTGGCGTGAGGCCGTCCGCGGCCACCTCGCGACGGCGGTGACGCTCTCGACGTCCGAGGGTCCCCACCGCGTCGAGGTCAAAACACTCGGGACGGACGGGTCGCGGCGGTCGCCACGTTGATGCCGCTCGCGGCGCTGGCCCCCGTATGCGCTCCATCCTGAGCACCGGCGAGCGAGCCGTCGCCGACCGCCTCGCGGCCGGCGACTCCCGGGAGACCATCGCGGCCGACCGGGACACCTCCGTCGAGGCCGTCGAGAAGGCGGCGGCTCGCATCGAGGCGAAGACCGAACGCGCGTTCGCCACCCTCGCCGAGAGCCACGTCACCGAGGACGTGCTGGAGACGCTCGACGACGAGACGCGGGCGACTCTCCGCGAGCGACTGGCCGGCCTGTGACACCTCTCGGCTCGACGACACCGACGGCCCGGTTCCAGAACCGAGTTCCGAACTTCACCTCGATATATCGGACTCATATCAGAATACATACCTTCTTTGATGTTCGAAAGATACAACGTTAAAACTGGCTATAAAACTTCTAACCCGATTTGAGCGGTTCTACTGAAACCAGATAGAGCGTTCATGTCGGGTGTAAAACGTCGAACGTCTCGTGAAAGCTCGCGGGTTTATATGATACCCCACATCCTCGACAAAAATGCAGACGTCTATGTCCACCAACACCCCCCTCTCCACCGACCGCCGGACCGTCGCCGACGGCGTCCTCATCCCGTTCGTCTCGTACGTGCGTACCGCGGTCACCCGGCTCCTGCGCGCGGTCGCGTTCTGGCTGGCGGTGTTCCTCCCGCTCTGTTACGTCCCCCTGCTCGTCTTCGCGTTCGACACCCCGGCGGTCCGGGAACTCGCCGCGTCCCTCATCGGCCTCAACGCCCTCGCGCTCGTCTTCGGACACGCACATCGTCGCGACTAAGCCCCCCGCGGGCGACGGCTCGGTCATGTCCCTGAGCACCGTTCCGCTCGGACGAACCGGAACGACGGTGAGCGGCCTCTCCTTCGGCACGTGGCGCTTCGGTCGCGAGACCGACACGGGCGAACTCGAGGTCGACCGCGACCAGGCCCACCGACTCCTCTCGGCCTACGCCGAGGCGGGCGGCAACTTCATCGACACCGCCGACATGTACGGCGACGGCCTGAGCGAGGAGTGGATCGGCGACTGGCTGGAGGGCCGCGACCGGGAGGACTTCGTCGTCGCCTCGAAGGTGTACTGGCCGACCCGCGAGGACGACCCCAACGGCCGCGGCATCGGGCGCAAGCACCTCCGCCGGCAGGTCGACCGCATCCTCGACCGCCTCGGGACGGACTACCTCGACGTGCTCTACTGTCACCGCTTCGACGACCAGACCCCGCCCGAGGAGTTCATGCGGACGCTCGACGGCTTCGTCGACGACGGCCGGGTGAACTACCTCGGTGCGTCCACCTTCGAGCCGAACGCGTGGGAGGTCGCCCGCGCGAACGAAATCGCCGACAGGCGCGGCTACGAGCCCTTCACGCTCGCCCAGCCGCGCTACAACCTCGTCAACCGCGAGATAGAGGGCAACTACGTCGAGATGTGCGAGGCCTACGACCTCGGTCTCTGCCCGTGGTCGCCGCTGGCCGGCGGCTTCCTCACCGGGAAGTACGAGCGCGAGGGGTCGATGCCCGAGGGCACCCGCGGCGCCGAGAGCGACCGGTTCGCGGACCGGTACCTCTCGGAGGCGAACTTCGACGCCCTCGACGTGGTCCGGGACGTCGCCGAAGAGGTGGGCGCCACGCCCGCACAGGTGTCCGTCGCGTGGCTCATGCACCACCCGCAGGTCACCGCCCCCATCGTCGGCGCGCGCACGGTCGACCAACTGGAGGAGAACCTCGCCGCCGACGAGGTGTCGCTCACCGACGAGCAGTTCGAGCGCCTCGCGGAGGCCAAGGAGTACTCGCCGATGGGCTGACGCGCTCGCTCACGGCCTGGCGCTCCCGGACAGCCGCCCTTTTTACCGGTCGGGACCCACCATCGAGCGATGAGAGTCGGCATCGTCGCACAGAAGGACAACCCTCGCGCCGCCGCCCTCGCGGGCGACATCCGCGAGGCGCTCTCGGTCGAGGTGGTCCCGGACGCGGCGACGGCCGCCGCCCTCGACGTGGACGGCCTCCCGGTCGACGAGATGGACGCCTGCGACCTCGTGGTGAGCATCGGCGGCGACGGGACGTTCCTCTTCGCCGCACGCGGCGCGGGCGACACTCCCCTCATGGGCGTCAACCTCGGCGAGGTCGGCTTCCTCAACGCCACCGCCCCCGACGACGCCGTCGGGACGGTCGCCCGGGTCGTCGAGCGCCACCAGGCCGGCGACGCGGCCGTGCTGACGATGCCGCGCGTGCAGGCGACCGGCGAGGGGTGGACGCTCCCCCCCTCGCTCAACGAGGTGGTCGTCATGGGCACCCAGCGCGGTCACGGCAACGGTGTCGAGACCGAGGTCCGGGTCGACGGCGCGCGCTACTCGGGCGGGCAGGCCGACGGCGTCCTCGTCTCGACGCCCACCGGCAGCACCGCCTACAACCTGAGCGAGGGCGGCCCGCTCGTCCACCCCTCGACGGACGCCCTCGTCGTCACCGAGATGTGCGCCCGCGGGGGGATGCCCCCGCTCGTCCTCCGGACCGACCGGACCGTGCGGGTGCGCGTCGACGGGGCCGACGAGGCGGTGGTCGTCGGCGACGGCCGCCTCACCCGCGAGATCGAACCGCCCGCCGAGGTGACGGTTCGCCGCTCCGAGACGCCGCTTCGCATCGCCGGCCCGGACCTCGACTTCTTCGCGGCGCTCGGGAAACTCGACTGAGCCGACCGGGATGCCCGGCCGCGGTGCCCGGTGGAACCCTCCTACCCGCCGTCGTCGCCACTTTCGGAACGCATAACCGGGCGCCTCCCTAGTTCGAAGTCGATGAGCAATCAGCTGCCGGACGTGCAGGCGTCGAGTCCGGAAGTGACGGTCGGTCTGAACCGCGTCGGGGTCACCGGCGTCGAGAAACTCGTGAAGGTCGACCGCGACGGCCGCCGCCCGATCGTGCTGATGGCCGAGTTCGAGGTGTTCGTCGACCTGCCGTCGTGGCGCAAGGGGGCGGACATGAGCCGCAACATGGAGGTCATCGACGAGACGCTCGAGGACGCGGTCAGCGGGACCACCTCGCGCGTCGAGGACGTCTGTGGCGACGCCGCCGAGCGACTCCTCGACAAACACGACTACACGACGGAGGCCGAGGTGCGGATGGAGGCGACCTACGTCGTCCGCGACCGGACCCCCGAGTCCGACCGCCCGACCCAGTCGACCGCCGACATCATCGCCAGCGCGACGGCCACCGACGAGGGCACCCGCGAGGCCATCGGCGCCCACGTCGTCGGGATGACGGTCTGTCCCTGTTCACAGGGGATGTCCGCCGTCCGCGCCCGCGAGACGCTCGCCACCCTCGGCGTCGAGGACGACACCATCGAGGAGTTCCTCGAACGCGTCCCCCAGCCGGGACACTCCCAGCGCGGTCACGCCACCGTCACCGTCGAGAGCGAGGGGTCGCCCGACGTCGACCTCCACGACGTCATCGAGATCGCCCGCGACTCGATGAGCGCACGCATCTACAACCTCGCGAAGCGCCCCGACGAGGACCACATGACCTACGAGTCCCACGCCGACGCGAAGTTCGTCGAGGACTGCGTCCGGGCGATGGCCGAGGGGGTCGTCGAGCACTTCCCGCACCTCCCCGACGACGCCGTCGTCACGATGGAGCAGTCGAACGACGAGTCCATCCACCAGCACAACGCCCACGCCGAGCGCGTCGCCGAGATGGGGACGCTCCGTGCGGAACTGAACGGGGACCGCGACCGGTTATAACGAGGCGCCGCGGGTGGCTCCTCTACAGACCCCCGACCAGAAGTACCTCGTCTCCCGTTCGAGCCGCCGGCCCTCACGGGTTCCTCGGCTCGCTCCCCGTGGTCGCTCGCGGTGAGTGCACGGTGCCCACGTAGAAGAACACGTGCGACGGCCCTGGATACGTGTCCAGTGTTCACTCCGAGTTCCGCCGTGACCGAGCGAACGCCAGTGAGCGAGGGAGCGGGCCGACGACCGAACGGAGGCGCGTCAGCGCCGAAGTGAGGGAGGAGTGCTCTTGGGTGAGATTTTGCCGAGCGAGGGCGCGAAGCGCCCGAGCGCAGCGCAAACGGTCGGTTAGAAGGAGAGGGGTTCCGCCTCGCGCCAGCGCGGTTCGAACTCCTCGCGGACGTCCCCGGCGAACTCGCGGTCCTTGAGGTCGATCATGGCGAGCGTGTCGGCGTCGCGCAGGGGGTGGGGAACCTCGATGCACACCTCGTGGTCGTCGACGATGGTGAAACTCCCGCTGACGTCGTCGCTCGTCCGGCAGTCGAAGCAGTCGTGCGGGGAGAGCGACTCGCGGTAGCGCCGGCCCACCGACTCGGGGAGCGCGTCGACCAGGTCGGGGCGCATCAGCAGCGAGACGTCGACGTCGCGTTCGAGCGCCCGTTCGAGTTCGAAGGCGACGCGCTCGCCGAAGTCGTCGAGGTCGAACTGCTGGGAGAACGTCGAGGCGACCATCTCGACGCGCTCGTCGGCGGCGGCGATGCGCTCGACGAAGAGGTCGGCGGTCTCGTCGGGCCCGACGGCGGCCGTCCAGAAGCGCTCGTCGACCTGCTCGGCCGTGTCCAGGTCGCCGACGAGGTCGGAGACGATCTCCTCGTACTGGGCCTCCTTCTCGTCCAGTTCGCGTTTCTTGTCCGCGAGCAGTCGGTTGAGTGCCGTCTCGGGTTCGACCGCGATGTACTTCTTCGGTCGCGAGGCGCTCTGTGAGCGCGCCAGGTTGTACTGCTCGATGCTGTTGAGCACGTCGTACACCCGTCCCATCGGGACGTCGCTGACCTGCGACAGCTCCTTGGCCGTCGTCGGACCGGTCGTGAGGAGCGCCCGGTAGGCGCGCGCCTCGTACTCCGACAGTCCGAGGTCGCGAAGGCTTGCCATTGGCTGTAGGTCTGGCGCGCGCGATATAAACGCTCCGGCAGTTTACGAGGATTGCCGTACCCGGCGGTCGAGTTCGGCGGGCGTCTCGACGGGGTCGGCTGCCTCGCCGTCGACGACGACCCGCGCCGTCCCCGGTTCGCCGTCGGCGCCGGGGACGACTACCTTCTCGTGGTCGGCGACGCGCCACGCCGCGCGGTGGAGGTCGCTCCCCGGGGCATCGGCGACGCGCACGACCAGCGGGTCGCGCACGACGCGGGAGGCGGCCGTCGCGTACCCCGCCACCTCGACGCCCATGCGGTGGCGCGCCCCGGCGAACGCCGAGAGGGCGTCCTCGGCGACGGTCCGGTAGCGCTCCTCGCCGGTCGCGAGCGAGAGGTCGACCAGCGCGTCCGCGAGTTCGACGGTCGTCTCCAGGGGACGGAGCGGGCGCGAGAGGAGCGCGGGACCCGTCTGCGGCCCGTCGGTGAACGTCCCGTCGTCGAGTCGGCGGTCGACGGTCCAGTCCGCGACGCTCCGCGCCGCCTCGAAGTAGTCGGGGTCGAGCACCTGCCCGGCGGTGACGAGCGCCCCGAGGACGCGCGCCTGGTCCGCGAGGAGCCCCCGTTCGCCCTCGCTCCGGGCGTAGTGCGCCACCGCCCCGTCGTCGACGAGCGTCTCCCGGACGTGGTCGAGCGCGCGCCGGGCGTAGCGCCCCGCCGCCTCGTCGTCGGTGTAGGCGTGCAGGCGCAGGAGGGCGTCGACCGCGAGGCCGTTGCGGTCGGCGAAGACCGTCCCGTCGACGTGTGGGGGGTCGGCCGCCTCGCGCTCGCTGGCCTCCAGCGTGTAGTAGTCGCCGCCGGCCTGGCTCCCCGCGAAGGCATCGCCCGACCAGAGGGTCGTCGTGAGGTAATCGCGCGTCCCGAGGGCGGCGTCGCGGTAGGTGGTCTCGCCCGTGTAGAGGTAGGCGTTGGCGAACGCCCGGGCGACAGCGGCGTTCTCGTCGAGCAGTTTCTCGCGGTGGGGGTCGCTCCAGTCGCGGCCGGTCGCGTAGCGGTAGAAGCCGCCGCCGTAGGTGTCGTAGAGGTGGGTGTGGACGGCCTCGAGCGTGCGCAGGGCGCGGTCGCGGTCGCGCTTGAGGGCGAACTCCACCGTCCGGGGGAGGGGGAACTTCGCGTCGACGCCCCAGCCGCCGTACTCCTCGTCGAAGGCCGAGCGCACCTGTTCGAGCATGTGGCCCTCTACCTCGCCGTCGAGGTGGCCCCGGGGGGGTTCGGGGTCCCGGAGCGCGCGGGGGACGCGGCCGGCGTCCTCGCCGCGCTCGTCCCACACCTCGCGGACCCGTTCGAGGACCGTCCGCAGGTTCTCGGTGGTCATGTACGTCGCGCCGCTCACGATGTCGCCGCTCGGCGTGAGGACCACCGTCGAGGGGAACCCGCCCATCTGGTAGCGCTCGCGGACGCGCGGGTGGCGGTCGATGTCGACCCGGACGGGGACGAAGTCGTCGTGGATGTTGGCCGCGACGCTCGGGTTCGAGTAGGCCTCCTCGTCCATCCGCGCGCACCAGTGACACCAGGGCGCGGTCAGCGAGAGCAACACGGGGCGGTCGGCGGCGCGGGCCTCCTCGAAGGGGGCCGGCCCCCACTCGTGCCACTCGACCAGCGTCTCGTCGTCCATGCCCCGGGTTGGGACGACGCGCGAAAGCCTGTTACGACTCGGACGCGCGGCGTGTGCGCCCGAACGGGGCAAGCCGGAACAGGTTTCCCGCCGCGAGGGATAGTGTGGGTATGCTCCGGGTCATCGGGCTGTTGCTGCTCATCCCGCTCTTCGATATCCTGGTCCTCGTCGCGCTGTCGGTCCGCTTCCTCGGTCCCGTCGCGACCATCGCGCTCGTCGTCCTGACCGCCCTCGTCGGCATGTTGCTCGTCCGCGCGGAGGGGCGTCACACGCTCCGGAAGATTCAGGCGAAGCTCTCCCGCGGGGAGATACCCGACGACGAGGTGGTCGACGGCGCCCTGCTCATCGCCGCGGGTGCGTTCCTGCTCACGCCGGGCATCGTCACCGACGCAATCGGGTTGTTGCTCGCCCTCCCGCCGACGCGCTATCCCGTCCGCGTGGCGGTGAAGAAGTTCGTCGTCACGCCCTACGTCGACGCGAAGACGGAGGGCTTCACGACCGGCCGGGTGTACACCGGCGGGTTCCCCCAGGAGGAGACCAGCTACGAGGGCGACGAGGAGTACACCATGGGCGACGACGAGTACAGCGTCGACCGCGGCTCCGGAAGCGACAACTGACGGACGCGAATTCGACACACGTCGGCGCCGAAGAGAAACCCTTAATTGTGCTACTGCAGTACCACCGAGTGCGTCCAATGGGTCGGTAGCTCAGCCAGGTATGAGCGCTCGGCTGATAACCGGGAGGTCCGCGGTTCAAATCCGCGTCGACCCATCGCGCTCCGGTCGCCGTGACCGGACCGAACACAACGGGCGCGACCTCCCCAGCCACTTCATCTCGACGCCACCCCCCGAGCGGTGACTCCGTCGACGGTCCTCGCCGGTCTCGGTCGTCCCGTGTCGATACCCGGGAGTCCCGATTCCCTCTATCAGTCAGGCGACTGTATTAGACGTGCGATAGTTCCACACGAAACGAGGGGGTTCGTCACCCTCCAGCACGGTCGGTCCCTCTGGCGGCGGTCCGCGGACGCGCCAACCCGACGCGCGTCGGCACGGACGAGGACCGACAGGTCCTCGAACCTCTCGGTTCCGGAGAGAGTTCCGCTCGGCCGCTCGCTCGGCGTCTCGGCTACCGCACTTCGGTCCGTTCGACGTCGTGACCGGAGGCGGATTCGTGAATCGTCGCGAGGCGGTCGGCGAGTTCACGCGACCGAACCCGCGCCCTGAAGTCACACGTCGTGCAGTCGAGCCGCCAGCCCCGTTCGTCGCTCATCCCCCTCCCATCTCGACCCGACAGACTTCAACGTTACTCAGATATTTTATAAGTACACATCCCAGTTATATCATACGACTGAATATTCCTGTGCCAAACCCTATATTTTGAAACACTACTATACGTTGGTTTTACTGTCAGGGATGCAAATATGCTCACGTCATGTCGCCAGGTGGGAATCGGTGGGACGGTGAGGGACGGCCGGACCGGACGGTGCTCAATCGAGCGCAGTTCACCGACACCGACGCCGAATCACTCCTCGCGACTGTCACGATAGCCCTCGGCGAGGTCCTCGACGAGGACCCGATGCTGCTCGAACCCCCGCTCGCGAGCGTCGCCGAGTGGGACGCGCTCGAACGCCTCTTCACCGAACAGCGCCCCGGCGAGAGCGTCATCGAGTACGTGGCGTTCACCTACCGCGACGTCGAGGTCGTCATCCGCGGGAGCGGCGAGGTCCTCGTCTGCGAACCGCGCTGAGCGCACGACGCTGTGGGCCGCCCGCGGTTCGTGCTACCGACTGTCATTTGTAGGCGCGTCCCATACCGTGTGCATGGATTCTCCCTCCCGCGCGGTCTACGAGGCACTGCCGGACGCACTCGACGCCAACAGTCCCGTCCGCGTCACGGCGCTCCCCGACGGGAGCGTCGACACGTTCGGTCCGGTCCACGTCGGCGCGGGAACCGTCGTCGAGGACCGGACCGACTTCGCCGGGCGCGTCGAGGCCGGCGCCTCGAAGTCGTTCCGTCTCGTCCCCCGCCGCCGCGAACCGGGGGGCCAGGCGACGAACATGGCACTGCAGGCCCACGCGCTCTCGGACGACGTGACGCTCTACGGCTACCTCGACGACCCCCTCTTCGCCGACCTCCCGTTCGAGACGGTCTCGATGGGGACGCCCGCCCGCGTGTCGGTCTGTGAGTTCGTCGAGGGCGACGTCGTCCTCGCGGAGGCCTCCGGGGACGTCTCCGCGTGGGACCTCGCCGCCCTCGACGACGTCGCGGACCTGGAGGCGGCGCTCGGGGCGGACGCGGTCTGCTGTGGCAACTGGGTGTCGATACCGGGGATGACCGACGCGCTCCGGGCGCTCGGAGACCACCTCCTCGCCGACGTGTTCGTCTTCGACCCGGGCGACCTCACGGGGACCGACCCCTCGTTCCTCGCGGATTTCCTCGACGCGCTGGCGGTGGTGGGTGACGGGTGGTCGCGGGTCGTCCTCAGCGTCAACCGCCGGGAGGCCGACGCGCTCGCGTCGGCCGGCGGCGTCGGCACGGACGCCACCGGCGTCGACTTCGCGGCGCGCCTCGCGGGCCTCCGCGAGCGAACCGGCATCTCGGGGGTGGTCTGTCACGACGAGGCGGCGGCGACCGCGGCCACGCCGGACGACGTGGTCCACGTCGCGAACCTCGAAACCGAGGACGTGACGCGCCAGACCGGCGGCGGCGACCGCTTCGACGCGGGCCTCGCGCACGGGCTCGCCGTGGGGTGGGGGTGGCGCTCCGCGCTCGGCCTCGCCAACACCTGCGCCTCCTACTACGTCGAGCGCGGCGAGACCGTCACCCGCGAGGACGTCCGTCCCTACCTCGCCGGGTACGTCTGACGCCGGGTGGCAACGGTCTTGAGGGGCCCTGCCCTCCGTTCGACCATGACCACCGTGGAGGTGCGGTCGTGAGCTTCGAGTTGCTCTCTCACCCGGCCGACGCCCGCTTCCGGGCGACGGGACCGACGCTCGCGGCGGCGTTCGCCGAGGCCGCCCGGGCGTTCGCCGCCATCTCGGAGGGCGGCGGCGACGACGCACTCGCGTTCCCCCTCGAACTCGACGCCGAGGACCGCGAGGCGCTCCTGTTCGACTACCTCGCCGAACTCGTCCTCCTCCAGGAACTGGAGGAGGTGGCCGTCGCCCGGGCCGAGGACGTGACCGTCGAGGAGCGCGCGAACGAAGGCGGGTACACACTGTCGGCCACCGTCCGCGCCGGTCCCATCGACGACCCGCTGTTCGACGTGAAGAGTCCCACCTACAGCGAGATGCGCGTCGAACCCGTCGGCGAGGGGTGGGTCCTCGAAGCCACCCTCGACATCTGACCGGTCTCGCGTCGTTTTTTGCCCCTCCGGCGGCAACCGACACACATGGAACCAACCGAAGTCGCCGAGGACGTCTACGAGATTCCGCGCTCCGGCGACATGCGCGTCCCGGCGCGCGTCTACGCCTCCGAACCCCTGCTGGAGAAGATGCGCGAGGAGGGCCAGACCCTCCAGCAGGTGCGCAACGTCGCCACCCTCCCGGGCATCCAGAAGTACTCCGTCGTCCTCCCCGACGGCCACCTCGGTTACGGCTTCCCCATCGGTGGGGTGGCAGCCGTCGAGATGGACGGCGGCGCCATCTCCCCGGGCGGCATCGGCTTCGACATCAACTGCGGGGTGCGCGTCCTCCGTACCCCCCTCGACTACGAGGCGGTGCAGGGCCGCGAGGAGGAACTCGTCGAGCGCCTCTACGACCTCGTCCCCTGCGGCCTCGGGAAGGGCGGGTACGTCCGGACCGACCGCGACGACGTCGACGGCATCCTCCGCGACGGGATGGAGTGGATGCGCGAGGCGGGCCACGCCCGCGCGGCCGACCTCGAACACTGCGAGGAGGGGGGCCGACTGCCGGGGGACCCCGACGCCGTCCCCGAGAACGCGAAGAAGCGGGGCGTCAAGCAGGTCGGGTCGCTCGGCTCCGGTAACCACTTCCTCGAGGTCCAGCGCGTCACCGACCTCTACGACGAGGCCACCGCCGACGCCTACGGCCTCCGCGAGGACCAGGTCGTCGTGATGATCCACTCGGGGTCGCGCGGCCTCGGTCACCAGGTGTGCCAGGAGTACATCCGGCGCTTCGAGCGGGAGTACCCCGACCTGGTGGACTCGCTCCCGGACCGCCAGCTCGTCTACGCCCCCCTCGGCGACGAGGCGGCCGAGGACTACCGCCGCGCGATGTACGCCGCGGCCAACTTCGCGTGGGCCAACCGACAGGCGATGACGCAGGCCGTCCGGCAGACGTTCGAGGAACTGTTCGACGAGGCGCGCGTCGACCTCGTCTACGACGTCTGTCACAACATCGCCAAGGAGGAGACCCACGAGGTCGACGGCGAGGAGATGGACCTGCTCGTCCACCGCAAGGGGGCGACGCGGGCGTTCCCCGCCGGCCACCCGGAGGTGCCCGCGGCCTACCGCGACGTCGGCCAGCCCGTCCTCCTCCCGGGGAGCATGGGGACACACTCGTACGTCCTCGCGGGCAGCGACCGGTCGCTCGAGTTGAGTTTCGGCTCGACCGCCCACGGTGCGGGCCGCCTGAAGTCCCGGACGCAGGCGAAGAAGGACTACGAGGCGGGGAGCCTCACCCAGCGCCTCCGGGGCGAGGGCGTCTACGTGAAGGCGCGCTCGGGCGAGACGGTCGCCGAGGAAGCTCCCGGCGCGTACAAGGACGTCGACGAGGTGGTCCGCGTCAGCGACGCCCTCGGCATCGGGACGAAGGTGGCGCGGATGCGCCCCATCGCGAACATCAAGGGCTGACCGTCGTCTCACTCGCCCTCGACGGCCCGGCGCGCCTCCCGCCTGAGGTGCGACTCGTACACGGCCCGGCCGTCGGGGACGCCGCGCAGGCTCACCGCCGGGTTCACGTCGACGACGTACGGTCGGCCCACCTCGACCGCGAGGAGGTCGACCTCGCAGCACGTGAGGCCGAACAGGTCGCCCACGGCCCGGGCGAGCGACTCGACCCCTGAGGGGGGGTCGGTCGCCGACACCTCCCGACCCGACGACGGCGTCACCGTCCGGACGGCCTCGCCGACCCGGTAACACTTGTAGGACGTCTCCGCTCCGACGAGCGACTCGACGAGGCGCTCGCCGTCGTACGCGACGGGTCCCGACCGGACGTAGCGATGGACGTGGTCGCGTTCGGTGTACTCGAACCGGCGCTTCACGACGACCGGCGGGTCGAGCGAGACGGCGTCGTCCGTCCCGAACTCGAAGCGCGGGACCCGGACGTCGTGGGCACGCAGGAGGCGACTGCGCGCGAGACGGTCGCAGGCGAGGCGCGCCCCGGCGGTCGCGTTGACCGTCCGGACGCCGGCGAGTTCGGCCCGGCGCATGTCGGCGAGCGCCGGCGGCGCGTACCGCGCGACGTGGAGGCAGTCGAGGTCGAACCGCCAGAGGGCGGGGTGAGCCTCGGCGGGGTCGAGACGGACCACGTCGGCCCAGTCGCTCATCGCGCCGAACAGCCGCCGCTTGAGCGGGTTCGCCGTCACGTCGGACGGGTACACGACGCCGACCCTCGGTCGCCTCACCGGTCACCGAACGGCCGCGAGCGACTTCAGCGGCCCGCCGGTCCGCGTCCGTGACTTCTCGGCGGTCGTGACGGACCGTCAGCGGCCGTGAGCATTTACGCCCGCGACGCCTACCACGACCATGAGCGAGCAGACCCACGACCTGCCCGAGACCGACGAGGAGTGGCGCGACCTCCTCACCGACGAGGAGTACCGCGTCCTGCGCGAGCAGGGAACGGAGGCGAAGTTCACCGGCGAGTTCGTCGGAAAGGACGACGAGGGCACCTACGTCTGTGCCGGGTGTGGCGCCGAACTGTTCGACTCGGAGACGAAGTTCGACAGCGAGGGCTCCGGGTGGCCCTCGTTCTACGACGCCGCCGAGGGGAGCGTCGAACTCCGCCGCGACACCAGCCACGGGATGGTCCGCACGGAAGTCGTCTGTGCGGCCTGCGGCGGCCACCTCGGCCACGTCTTCGAGGACGGCCCCGACCCGACGGGGCAGCGCTTCTGCATCAACTCCGTCGCGCTCGACTTCGAGGACGCGGACGAGGCGTGACCGACCGCGGCACCTACACGCTCCTGGTCCGCCTCGACGGCCCTGCCACCGTCGAGTTCGGCGCGGCGGGCGAGCGCGCCCTCGACGCCGGCTGGTACGCCTACACGGGGAGCGCGTTCGGACCGGGCGGTCTCTCCCGCGTGGCGCGCCACCGCGAACTCGCGCGCGGCGAGCGCGACGCCCGCCACTGGCACGTCGACTACCTCCTCGGTCACCCCGGCGCCGCCGTCGAGGACGTCGTGACGACCCGCGAGGCCGACGTGGAGTGCGCCGTCGCCCGTGCGCTCGTCGAGGCACTCGCCCCCGTCGGCGGCCTCGGCGCCTCCGACTGCGACTGCCCCACGCACCTCGCCTTCGCCCCCGAGCGCGCGCCCCTCGAACGGGCGGTCCGGGCGGCTCACGGCTGACCGGGACGGTCGGTCGAACCGACGGGTCTTTGCGCGCTGCCCCCCGCGTCTCGGCCGATGAACCTCCGCACCGGCCCCGAGCGCACGGTTCTGGTCGACGTCGACGGGACGCTCTGCGCGAACATCCCGCGGCTCGTCGAGTACGTCGACGAACGATACGGCGTCTCGCTGGCCGAACCCGACATCACCGAGTGGAGCTACCCCGTCGAGGGCACCGACAGGCACGTCGGCGAACTCATCCACGACGCGATGGCCGACCGCCCCGAGGAGTTCCTGCTGTCGATGGACCCACTTCCCGGCGCGGCGGGGGCGATGGCCCGCCTGCGCGACCACGGTCACGAGGTCCGCATCGCCACCCACCGCCCGGCCGAGACGCACCCGGTCACCCGCCGGTGGCTCGACGACCACGACGTCCCCTACGACGCGTTCGTCGAGGAGGTGCCCCCGGACAAGGGGGCGCTCCCGGGTGACCTGCTGGTCGACGACTACCACCTGAACGTCAGGAACGCCCTCGCGGCGGGGAAGGCGGGCGCGCTCTTTCGTCAGCCGTACAGCGACCCGGCGGCCTGCGAGGGTGCCCTCGTCGCCGACTCCTGGCGCGACTTCCTCGGGGCCGTCGGGTTCGAGGCGTGAGCGGTCGAGTCAGTCGTAGGTGTACCCCTCGAAGCGCGTGACGGCGACGCGGACGCCGACGGCCGCCGCGACGCCCGCGAGGACGACGGTGAGTGCGAGGCCGCCGACGAGCGCCGTCGTCTGCGGGAGGCCGACGAGCTCCGAGAGCACGCCGAGGACGCCCGGCGCGCCCACCACCGAGGCGGGCAGGCCCGCGACGCCGAGGACCAGCGAGTAGAGCGCGAAGGCGAACAGGCTGGGGACGACCGCCTGTCGGTTGCGCCCGAGGCGGACCGTCTGGAGGCGCGGGAAGACGCTGCCGACGCCGGCGGCGATACCCGTCGCCGCGAGGGGGAGGACCACCGCCGAGACGCCGACGGCGGCGAGCGCGGCCGGTTCGAGGCCGGCGGCGAGCGCGAGGCCGACGGCGGCGAGCGCCGTCAGCGGGACGCCGACGAGGACCCCGGCGAGACAGACCCCGCCGACGAAGGTCCGGCCGGTGACGGGCGTCGTGAGCGTCACCGGGAGGACCGGTCCCTCGTCGCCGACCGGGTTCAGCGAGAACGCGCTGCCGGTGGCCCACGCGCCGTAGAAGGCGACCAGTGCGGCCAGTCCGGGCGGCACCGTCCCCGTGCGGACGACGTCCGCGAGCGGCGCCCAGAGGAAGAACAGGGGGTAGGCGACGTACTGCAACCGCATGGGGTTTCGCTTCGCGCGCAGCCAGCTCTTTCGCACGACGCGCGCCATCGGCCGGGGGACGAACGTGACGTCGCCCATCCCGGATGCCTGGGCCTCGTCCGCGCCCTCCGGCTGGACGGGGTCGTCGTACCAGAGCCGTCCGGCGAGCGCGCTCGCGGCGGCGCCGACGAGCGGGACCGCGACGGCCGTCGCGCCCAGCGCGCCGGCGGCCCGGACGGCGCTCGCGTCGGGGGACAGCCCGTAGAGCCCGAGGTCGGCGAACCAGCCGAGGGGCGTCGCCCCCACCGCCCGGAGGACGGGCGCGAACGCCGACCCCGCCTGCTGGCTGGTGATGACCGCGAAGTACGCGAGGAACAGTCCCACCGCGACGGGCGTCCGCAGGCGCGAGAGGAGTGCCGACCGGGCGACCAGCACCCGAACGGCCAGCCCGAGGGTCACGCCGGTCAGCGCCCCGACGGTGACGAGGCCGACCACGGCGACGGTCAGCAGGGCGGCCGTCGCCGGGGCGCCCGCACCGACCGCGAACGCGAGGGCGACGAGCGCGACCGCGCTCCCGGGGAACAGCAACGCGAACCCCACCTCGACGAGCGCCAGCGCGGCGATGACCTCGCGGTGCGGGAGCGTCGTGAGCAATCCATCGAGCCCCGGCGGGGCGGTGGACGTCTGGACCGCCCGGATGGTGGTGAGGAAGACGGCGAACGCGAAGACGGCGGCGGCGGCGAGGCGGAGCAGGTCGAGGGGGGGCGTCACCTCGCCGCGCGCCATCGCGCCACCGAAGGCGTACGCGCCGAAGACGGCGACCGCGAAGAACAGCGCGCCGAACAGTATCGACGCCCCGATAGCGAGCGCCTGTCGGGTGTTACCGCGGACGGCGCGCCAGCGTCGGACCACCTCGTGGCGTGCGACGAGGCGGACGTGGCGGGTCGCGCTCATCGCGACCCGTCGGCCGTCGCCGGCGCGAGGTCGGCCTCCTGGGTCACTTCGAGGAAGACGTCCTCCAGGGTGCGCCCGGTTCCCGCGCCGCCGTCCTCCTCGGCGGCGCGCCGTTTGAGCGTCTCCGGGGGCCCCTCGGCGACGAGGTCGCCCTCGAAGAGGACGCCGACCGTGTCCGCGAGTTCGTCGACGACCGGGAGGATGTGCGTCGAGAGGAAGACGGTGGTGTCGCCCGCCGCGAGGTCGGCGATGGTGTCGCGGACCGTCCGCGCCGCCCGCGGGTCCAGCCCCGAGGTCGGTTCGTCGAGGAAGACGACCGACGGTCGGTGGAGGATGGCCTGGATGATACCCGCCTTCTGTTTCATCCCCTTCGAGTACGTCGAGATGCGCCGGTCGGCGTCCTCCGCGAGCGCGAACCGGCCGAGGAGGTCGTCGATGCGCGCCGACGCCTCATCGGCCGGGATGTCGCGCAGGCCGGCGACGTACTCCAGTTGCTCGCGGCCGGTGAGTTCGTCGTACAGCGGCGGCGTGTCGGGGAGGTAGCCCAACCGCCGGGTGACCGCCCGGCGGTCGGTGATGGGGTGGCCGTCGATGCGCGCCTCCCCCGACGTCGGGGTGAGGAGCGTCGTCAGCATCCGAATGGTCGTCGTCTTCCCGGCGCCGTTCGGGCCGAGGAAGCCGTAGACGGTGCCGGGGGAGATGGCGAGGTCGAGCCCCTCGACGGCGACGTCGTCGCCGTAGAGCTTCGAGAGGTCGGTCGCCTCTATCGCGAACGGGGACATACGCACTGGTTCTCGGCGCACCCGAGGAAATAGTTACTCCTTCGTCAGTACTCCCGTACTATCTCTATATCGTGATATTACGCACGACGCGGACGTTCCGCAACCGCCATGCGGGCGCGCGCCCCGCCCCTCGCCATGGACGACGACGACCGCTTCCCGTTCACGACCGAGATTCCCGTCCGCTACCGCGACCTCGACACGCTGGAGCACGTCAACAACGCCGTCTACAGTACCTACCTCGAACAGGCGCGCGTCGAGTACCTCCGGGAGGTCGTTGAGGCGGACGGCGCCGAGATGGTCCTCGCGCACGTCGAGATGGACTTCCGCGCGCCCGTCCACCTCGGTGACACCGTCGGGGTCGACGTCCGGGTGAGCGACCTCGGTACGTCGAGTTTCACGTTCGCCTACCGCGTCCGCGTCGGGGACGAGGTGGCGCTCACCGCCGAGTCAGTCCAGGTGAGCGTCGACCCCGATACGGGGTCCTCCCGCCCCCTCCCCGACGACTGGCGCGCGTCCATCCGCGCCTTCGAGGACGAGACACTATCCGAAATTTGACCCTCCCGAAAGCATATGTGTGGGTTCGTTGAACGGTCGCGCATGGACCGACGGTCGTTCGTGACCGGCCTCGGGACGCTCGCGCTCGCCGGGTGTCTCGCCGGTGGTCCCTCCCCGCGGGCCGCCGCGGGGAACGGGTCGACCGACGGCGACGACCGCGCCGACCCGTCGACCGAGTGGCGCCCGTACGTCGACTGCGGCGGGCGCGACGCCGCCCTCCTCCGGGTCGAGCGGACGCGTCGCACCCTCCCCGACGCCGCCTCGCCGCTCGATGCCGACACCCTCCCCGACGACGAGCGGGCGCTCCTCGATTCGACCGTCGAGGACGGCCAGTACGCGACCTGCGACCCCGACGACGCCTTCGAACGGGTCGTCGCCCGGTTCCGTGAGCGGGTGGCCCGCCAGCGCGAGCGCGACCCCTCGCGTTCGCTCGCGTACGTCGCGCTCGACGGCCGCTACCACGGCCTCTCGGTCGTCGTCGCGGACCGGGTCTACGCCTGGCGCTGACGCCCCCAGAACCGCTCCAGCGCGAGGTCGAGCATGTCCGGGCTGACGGCGCTGAACTCCTCGCGCTCTCGTTCCCCCAGCAGGTCGTTCACCGACCGCGGGGTCCCGGCGAGGTAGCGCCGGTCGAGCAGGACGCGGACGCCCACCTCGTCGTACCCCCGGAGGACGCGCCCGAACGCCTGTCGGCTCTTCCTGACCGCGGGGACCTGCACGGCCGTCTCGAAGCCCGTCTCGCGCCCCTCCTCGGAGAACGTCCGTCCGTACGCGTTCATCACCGCCTGCATCCGCGGCGTCGCGGTGTTCGCGTACGGGACGCCGACCACCGCCGCGCAGTGGAGGCGCTGTCCCCGGTAGTCGACGCCCTCGGTCACCGTCCCCCGCGCGCTGGTGACGAGCACCCGGTGGGTGTCGTCGCCCTGGAAGAACCGCGCGAGCATGGCGTCGGTCTCCGAACTGTCGGAGGAGCGGTCCCGGAGGACGGGCTTCGAGACGTGCTCGCGGAGGTACTCGACGGCCCACTCCGCCTCGCGGTAGGAGGGCAGGCAGAGCAGGGTGTTGCCGTGGCCGCGCGCGAGGCGGACGAGCGCGCTCGCGTACGCCCGCCGCGTGCGGGTCATCCCGTCGTACTCCACGACGGGGTCGCCCCGGTTGCGGTAGGTGAACGGCGGCACGTCGAGCACCCAGCTCGCCCGGTTCGCCTCGGGGAAGCCGAGGCCGTACCTCGCCGTCTCCACCCGACGGGGGACGCGGTCGTCGTCCCCCGCGTCCGCTCCGTCCTCGTCTCCTCCGTCCCGCCCGTCCTCCGCAAGCAACGCCAGCCCGCTCACCTGCCGGTAGACGTCGAACGGTTCGAGCGTCGCCGACATCACGACGCCCCCGGCGAGTTCGTCGAACACCCGCGCGAGCGGTTCCTGTGGGATGCAGTTGAACAGCACGAGGTCGGCGTTGTACGCGCTCGCCCAGTCGGGCAGCGTCGTGTCCTCGAGGGCCTTCTCCGAGTACTCGAGTTCCACCTCCCGGAAGTACCGGGCGTGGTCGGCCGTCCCCCACCGCCAGAGGAGGGTGCCGACGGCGTCGCAGACGGGAGTGCGGTCGGTCTGGCCGTCGTCATCGTGGACGGCCGCCACGGCGGCGCCCACGTCGCGCATCCGCCGCCAGACGTCGTCGGCGAACGCCTCGCGCGCGGCGGCGGTGAGGCGGTCCGTCTCGACCGCCTCCGGGTCGCGCAGGGGGAGTTCGTGGTCCGCTTCGGGAAGGGACCCCTCGCGGAACCGCCGCTGCCAGTCGCCGTACTCCTCGCGGAGGTAGGTCGACACCTCCCCGTCGATGGCGTCGGCGAGCCACTCCAGGAACGACTGGGCGACCTCCAGGTCGCGTTCGTCGACGCCGGAGAAGTCGGAGAGCGCCTTCCGGGCGTGGCGACGGTGCGTTTCCGGGTCCGACCCGGGCGCCCCGCCGGTCCCCGAGAGGTACTCCCGCGCCAGCGTCACGTCGCGGTGGGCGGTGCGCAGCGCGTGCAGCGAGAGGGTCTCCGAGAGCAGGTCGCGCACCCGCTCTTCGAGCATGTGCGCCTCGTCGACGACCAGGAGCGTCCCGTCGTCGAGGACGCCCGCCTTCTCGCGCGTCAGGCGGCGCGTCTTCGGGTCGAACGCGTGGTTGTAGTTCCCGACGAGGACGTCCGCCTCGGGCATCAGCGCGGCCATCGACTCGTGGGGACAGACGCCGCGGTCGACGGCCGCCGCGACGACGGCGTCGGCGTCGAGGACGTGCGCCTCCCCCCGCTCGAAGCCGAAGCCGACCCACCCCTCGTCGGCGAAGAAGCGCGCGTAGAAGGGGTCGAAGTAACCCGCCTGCCCGGCGGGGAGGTCGCCCCCATCGTAGACGTCGAGGACGTCGCGCGTGTGCGGCGGGTCGGCCGGGTAGGGCGCACTCTCGCCCGCGGTCTTCAGCCGGGGGCCGTCGAGCGACTCGACGAGTTCGCAGAGCGCCTCCGCGCGCAGTGGGTCGTACCACGGCGCCTCCTCGTCGCGCTCGCCGCGGTGCTCGGGACAGCGCCCCTCGGAGTACGAGAGTCGGTCGCACGACTCGTCGCCGCAGACCTCGATGCGCCCGTCGAGCGCGTCGGGGGCCACGTCGAGGCTGAGCGTCGACTCCCGGCTGACGAGCTTCGCGGTCATCTCGCGCATCCGCGAGGAGGCGTCGTGGACGCCGCCGTCCCCCGGGAACGCCCCGGTACGGGCGTAGGGGAGGAGGTCGCCCTTCCCGACGAGGACGAGGCCCGCGAACGGCTCCTCGCGCCCGCGGTTGAGCGTCCGCACCTCGGTGACGAACTGTTTCAACTGCTGTTTGACGGGGGTGACGGCGAAGACGCGCTCGCCGGCCCCGTCGCGTATCGCCTGCAGGCCGGCGACGAGCGCGATGAGCGTCTTGCCCGTCCCGCAGGCCCCCTCGAGCAGGAGGTAGCCGCCGTCGTCCATCACCTCGCGGGCGCGCTCGACGCCGTCGACCTGCTGGGGGTAGGGGTCGAACGGGAAGAGGTCGCGCCACGCGGCGTCGAGTCCGGCGCGGGGGACGGTCCGCTGGTCGGGGTCGGCGGCCGACTCGGAGGGGGCGGGGTCGCTCACGCTGGCGGCTCTATCCGCTCGATGGGTTATAAACCGTCGGACCGCGTCGTCCCGCCCCGTTCACTCGAGGGCGACGACGCGGGCGGGTGCGCCGTCCGCGTCCGTCAGCGGGACGGGCAGGGCGAAGACGGTGACGCGCTCGGGGAGCGCCCCGAGGTTCGTCAGGTTCTCGATGATGAGGCGGTCGGCCGAGAACAGTTCGTTGTGCGCGAAGAGGTCGGCGCCGACGGGGTCGACGCTCGGCGTGTCGACGCCGACGTCGAACCCGCACTCCGCGCAGCGTTCGGCGGTCTCCGTCGAGAGGTAGGGGTAGTCGTAGTAGACGTCCTGTCCCCAGTAGTCGCTCCAGCCGGTGTGAAAGAGCAGGAGGTCCGCGTCCGAGGAGGGGACGAGGTCCTCGGTGATCGGCTCGTCGGTCCCCATCGGGCAGTCGACGACGACCGCCTCGAAGCGAAACCGCTCGAGGTCGTACTCGTCGAGGGTCTTCCCCTCGGGGTCGACGTGCCGCGGGGCGTCGATGTGCGTCCCCGTGTGCGTGCTCATCCCGAAGGCCGTCACCTGGTAGCCGTCGGCGTGGACGGTGGCGTCGGGCCACGTCTCGACGACGGGGTCGCCCGGGTACGTCGGCATCCCGGGCGCGACGGGATGCGTGAGGTCGTACATCACGCCACGTCGTCGAGGAACGTTCGGACGGCCTCGTTCACCGCCGCCGGCCGTTCGAGGTTCGAACTGTGGCCCGCGGCCGGGATGCGCGCCAGCCGGGCGTCGGGGAGCGCGTCGAGCATCGGCTCCGCGCGCTCGACGTCGAGCGCGGCGTCCTCCTCGCCGTGGACGACCAGCACGGGGACGTCTATCTCACCGAGCCTGTCCGCGACCCCCTCCCGGTACAGCCACGACTCCACCTCGCCGACGACCGACGCCGGCGGGTAGGTCTGCCATCGCTCGACCCACTCCGCGACGAGGTCCGGGCGCTCCTCGTGGGTCGTCCGGCCGAACAGGAGGTGTGACACCGTCTCGGCGAGTCGTGAGGGGACGGCCGGCGCGTCGCGGAGGCCGGCTATCATCTCCTCGTACGTCTCCTGTTCCTCGGGGGTGTGCGGGTCGGCGATGCTGTCGATGAGGACGAGACCGGACAGGCGCTCGGGGTACCGGAGCGCGAACCGCAGGCCCATGAACCCGCCCATCGACATCCCGCCGAGGACGGCGCGCTCGATACCGAGGTGGTCCATGAGCGCCGCGCAGTCGTCCGCCAGGTCGTCGAGGTCGTACGACTCCCGGTACCGGTCGGTCCGGGCCCGGAGGTTGTACGCGACGACCCGGTAGGCGTCCGAGAGCGCGCTCACCTGCGGGGCAAACATCGTTCGGTCCATCAGCGTTCCGTGGGCGAGGAGTACGGCGGGTCCCGCCCCACGGTCGACGGCGTACGCCGACCCGCGTCGTCGATACGCCTGTGTCGAATTGGTGGCATCCTCTTCCGACATAACACGAACTATCTCTGCCGAGTAACATATACCTAGGCAGGTAGAAGTATTTTTCCAGAACGGCGATTGAAGATACGTAGAACGGTTCGCGATTCGATAGCTCAACGAGCAGTCTCGAACGACCGATACAGCAGGGGTCGGGTCCCGGCGGCGCGACGTCCCGACGATGCGACTCACCCGAGCGCCACGAGGACGACGCCGACGACGGCGAGGACGCTCGCCACGAGGCGCTTGCCGAACGCCCCCTCGTCGAGGACGACGCCGCCGACGACGACGGCGACGACGGCCTGCGAGTTGACGATGGGCGAGGCGACGCTCGCCGGAATCGCCTGGAACGCGAGCGCGTTGACGTGGTTGACACACGCGATGAGCAGGCCCATCCCGGCGACGCCCGGGTACGCCCGCCGCGGGAGGGCGTCGAGGCGCGACCGGCCGAGGGGGGCGGCGACGACCAGCACCCCGAGCAGGGTGAGCCAGACGACGAACGGGACGGGGAGCGCGAGTTCCTGGAGGAGGACGCGCTTGGCCACGTCGGCGACGCCGAACAGCGCAGCGCCCGCCAGCGCCAGCTGGGCGGGCGTGTAGCTCAGCGCCCGTCGGAACGGGGCGAGGAGCGCGCCCGGTCGGTAGTTCGCGACGTAGATGCCCGCGGTGGCGACGACGACGCCCCCCACCTGCCACGGGCCGAGGTACTGCCCGAGCGCGAGCACCTCGATGGGGAGGACGAACAGCGGGACGAGCTTGTTGAGCGGCGTCACGTAGGTGACGTCCCCCCGGTTGACCGCCAGCAGCGAGACGACGATGGCGACGCCGGTGAGCAGCGCCGTCGCTCCCGCGGCGCCGACGGCGTCGGGCGCGCTCACCACCTCGGCGACGGGCGCGTCGTCGGGCCACGAGAGCGCCGCGAGCGGGAGGTACCAGCAGAGCGCCGTCGCGTACGCGCCCGTCATGTACGCCGTCGTCGGGTAGGCCCCGAAGAAGCGCTTGTAGAGGACGAGGTAGCCGCCGAAGAGGAGGGCGGCACAGACGGCGTAGAGGAGTCCGACGTTCACGGTCCCTCGTTCTCTCGCACCGTGAAAGGGCGGTCGGTTCGGACCGAGGGGTTGAGGGCCGTGGCGCCCGTAGCGCCGCCGATGAGTGACCACGCATCCGACCAGGTCGACGGGGACGACGAGGCGTTCCTCACCGACCGCTTCAAACTCGGGGCGGCCATCGCGCTCTTCGGCGTCCTCGCTCCCGGCATCACCGACTACGCCCTCACGGCCCTCGGGGCGCCCGGTCTCGGCGCCGGCGTCTGGGCCATCGGCTACGCCACGACGGTGGTCGTCCTCTTCGTCCTGTTCATCCGACCGCTCGACATCGGTGCCGAGCGGTAACGGAAGGTTGAAATTCGATTCGCCACGAGTGGTAGTCAAGAATGCTCACGCTCCCGCTGCAGGTCATCGACAGCTTCCTGCTCCAGTACAACATCGGGCAAGCGTTCCTCTTGCTGTTCGTCGTCGGCCTGCTGGCGACGCTCCCGCTGAAGAGCAAGACGGTCGTCGGCCTGCACGTCGTGCTGTTCGGCCTGCTGTTCGTCCTGACGCCGCTCAGCATGATGGACAGCGAGTTCATCTACCGCGCGTTCGGCCTCGCGCTGGTCGTCGTCGGCCCGATGGTCATCGTCTCCGGACAGTAACACGACCCCACCGCCCGTGCCCTCCATCTCTCTCCTCCGAAACCCGCAGGAAGGTCGCCTCAGAGCACCCTGGCGCCTCCTGCTCCAGACGCTCTTGCTCCTCGTCCTCGCGACCGCCACGCTCCTCGTCCTCTCGCCGCTCTCGACTCGCGCCTCGCCGCTCGCGCTCAACACGCTCGTCATGGCCGTCGCCGTCGCCCTGAGCGTCGCCATCGCGGCGCGCGTGCTCGACCGCCGCCCCCTCGCCGACCTCGGCCTCCACATCGACCGGCAGTGGTGGCTCGACTGCGGCTTCGGCCTCGCGCTCGGCGCCGGCCTCCAGACGCTCCTGTTCGCCGGGCAGGTCGCGACCGGCCTCGTGGTCGTCACGGACGTCGCGCGCGTGACGCCGGCGCTCCTCGGCGGCGTCGTCGGCGCGCTCGCCATGTTCGTCGCCGTCGGCGTCTACGAGGAGGTGCTCTCGCGGGGGTACCAGCTGACGAACGTCGCGGAGGGACTCCGCGGCTACCTGGGTCACCGCGGCGCCGTCGCCGTCGCGGTCCTCCTCACGTCCGTGCTCTTCGGCGCGCTCCACGCCGCCAACCCCAACGCGACGGCGGTGAGCGTCCTCGGCATCTCGCTCGCGGGCGTCTGGCTGGCGCTCGGCTACGTCCTCACCGGCGAACTCGCCATCCCCATCGGCGCGCACATCTCGTGGAACTTCTTCCTCGGCGTCGTCTACGGCCTCCCCGTCAGCGGCAACCGCCTCGACGCCTCGTTCGTCGAGGCGCGGGAGGTCGGCCCCGACCTGTTCACCGGCGGGTCGTTCGGCCCCGAGGCGGGCCTGCTCGGCATCGCCGCCGTCGCCGTCGGGTGCGTCGCCATCGTCGGCTACGTCGGCGCGCGCGACGGGCGCGTCCCGCTGGCCGCGGCGGTGACCGTCCCCGAACTCCTCACGCGGGAGTGAGCGGTCACTCCCCGACGAGTTCCTCGTACTGCGCGCCCGTCTGCTTCAGCGTCGCCGTCGAGTAGAGCCGTTCGTGGTCGAAGGGGAGGAAGTCGGCCGCGAGTTCGTCTATCTTCTCGTCGACGGCCGCCGGGTCGCGCCCGTGAATCATGGTGAAGAGGTTGTACGCCCAGTCCTGGCCGGGCCGGCGCGGGCGGTGGTAACAGAGGGTGACGTAGGGGAGGCGCCCCACGCGCTCGCCGCGGGCGTCGAGGGCGTCGTCGGGGACGTCCCAGACGACCATGCAGTTGGCGTCGAAGCCCGTGACGACGTGGTTGACGACGCAGCCGACGCGCTTGATACAGCCCGACTCGAGCAGGCGGTCGACGGCCGCCACCACCTCCCCGGTGTCGGCGTCGATGGCGTCGGCGACGTCCGCGTAGGGAGTGAGTGAGAGGGGAAAGCCCCCCTGAATCTCGAGGAGGAGGCGTCGGTCGAGGGGCGAGAGGTCGGCGGTGGCCTCCTCGGAGATGCGCGTCGCCGTCACCTCGGTCGCGTCGAGGGACTCGCGGGCGAAGCGGTCCTCGTTGACCACCGGGAACTCGAGGTCGATGTAGTAGTCCGTGAGCATCGGGAGGTTCAGGACCCGACACCCGGTCCGTGTCTCGATGTCCGCGAGGATGCGGTCGCGCGTCGTCCGCGACCCGGCGGTGACGACGAACCACATGTTCCACTCGTGGTCGCGGCGGTAGTTGTGGTTCACCTGCCGGTAGCCGTTGATCACCCCGGCGACCTCGTCGAACCGTTCCTCGGGTGCCTGGACGGCGGCGAGCGTCGAACTGCCGATGACCGGCGGGTTCAACACGGCGCCGAAGCGCCGGAAGATACCCCGGTCGCGGAGGCGCTCGACGCGCGCGAGCGCCTCCCGCTCGCTCACGCCGAGGGCCGCGCCGACGGCGCGAAACGGGTGCGGTTCGACGGGAAAGCCGCTCTGGAAGTCGTCGACGAGTCGAGCGTCGACCGCGTCGAGGTCTGTGCGCCAGTCGTCCTCCAGGGTGCTCATCGTCTCCCGTACGGCCTCGGGAACTTACACGCTGTCGGTTCCGCGCGACACGGTTTTGCGGCCCCCACCCGACGACCGGGCATGGACGAGACCACGGGGACGATGGCCGGGAAGATAGTCGTCCTGACGGGTGCGACCAGCGGCATCGGTCGGGTCGCCGCCCGTCGCCTCGGCGAACGGGGAGCGACGGTGGTGCTCACCGGCCGCGACCGAGAGCGGGGTCGGGCGGCCCTCCGCGAGGTCCGGGAGGCGGGCGGGGACGGACGCTTCGTCCGTGCGGACGTCGCCGACCTCGACGCGGTCCGGTCGCTGGCCGACGTGGTGCGCGAGCGCTACGACCGCCTCGACGTCCTCGTCCACAACGCGGCGCTGTCGCTGTCGTCCCGGCGGACGGTCGACCTGGGCGGGCGGGCGGTGGAAGCGGTGTTCCTCGTCAACCACCTCGCACCGTTCCTCCTGACGTACGAACTGGTCGACCTGCTGGTCGCGTCGGCGCCCGCCCGGGTGGTCGTCACCGCCTCGTCGGTCCACCGGCGCGGCGAGCTGGCGCTCTCGGACCTCGCGCTCGACGACGAGTACGACGCCCTCGACGCCTACGCCCGCTCGAAACTGGCGAACGTGCTGTTCACGGTCGAACTCGCCGACCGGCTGGCGGGTACCGGCGTCACGGCGAACGCCTATCACCCCGGGTTCGTCCCCGGGAGCGGCCTCTACCGCGATACGAGTCTCCCCCTCTCGCTCGCGGTCCGCCTCGCCGCCCGCCTCCCGTTCGTCGGGACGAGCGTCGCCGAGGGGGCGGCGGGACTGGTCGCGCTGGCGGCCGACGCCCCGGCCGACCTGACGGGAGCGTACGTCGCGGGTCGCTCGCGCGAGACACCCGACGACCGGGCGCACGACGCGGCCCGTCGCGAGCGACTGTGGAACGCGAGCGCGGACCTCGTCGGCGTCCCCCGGGCGCTCCCGCTCCGGGAGCGGGGGTAGAGGGAAATAGGTCGACGTCCTATCCCCTCGCGAACAATGTCATCCGCACGTGAGGTCCCCGACTGGGTTACGCTCGGGGCCGACGAGTCGGTCGTCTGGAGCGGCCACCCGAGCTTCTACCCCGTCGCGATGTCGCTGGTCGTCGGCGCCGTCCTCTTCGTACTGGGGCCGATTTCGACGGTGTTCCTCCCCGACCCGTGGCGGCTGGTGGGGGTCGTCCTCGTCGTCGCCGGCCTCGCGCTCATCGGCTGGACGTACCTCTCGCACCGCAGCACGCAGTACGTCATCACGTCGAACGAGGTGTACAAGAAGACGGGCCTCGTCTCCCGGCAGGTGACGAGCCTCCGGATGGGGCGCATCCAGAACACCACGTTCACGCAGTCGTTCCCCCAGCGCCTGCTCTCCTACGGCGACGTCCACATCGACACGGCGGGGTCGGGCGCGACGGAGATCGTCTTCGAGTCGGTCACCGACCCCCAGCGGGTGAGCCGCCTGCTCACGGAACAGCTCGACTCACACGCGGCCGCGGTCTGAGCCCGCCGCGCCGGCGTCCTGCCCGAGCGAGCGCCCCATGACGACGTACGGCCGGCCGTCGTCGGACTCGAACGGCTCGTGGACGACGTCCCAGCCGCGGCGCTCGTAGAACCGCCGCGCGGGGTCGTTCTCGACGCCCGTCGTGAGGAGGCTCGTCGCGTTCTCGACGCCGTCGAGCAGCGCGTCGTGGAGCGTGCTGCCGAGCCCGCGCTCCCGGGCCCCCACGTGGACGCCCAGTTCGACGAACTCGAAGCAGTCGGCGAGCCACCGGTCGCCCTCCTCGACCGGGAGGCTCTCCCTGAGCAGTCCGTGGTAGTACTGGTCGGGTCGGGAGGCGTAGCCGTAACAGTAGCCGAGGACCGCCTCGTCCTCCCCCTCGACGCCCGCCGCCGCGAGTTCGTCGGGGTCCGTGGCGAGCGCGACGACCCCGCGGTAGCCGGGGTACGTCGCGTGCGCCGAGAACCGCTCGGCGACGCTCGTGCGCGCTTCGCCCTCGCCGGCCGACGCCCACACGTCGCGGTAGCAGTCGATGACGCGCTCGAACGCCGGGCTCTCGGGGACGAGTGGAATGAAGTTCACCATTGCTGACGTGAGAGACACGGGGGGCCGACATGGGTGTTGTGCCGGCACGAGCGGGACGCTTTTGCTCCGCGCGTCCCGACGGTCTGGTATGGCAGAAGCGACGCAGTCATTCGGCGAGTGGCCGCTGAAACGGCTGATGACGGAGGTCGTCGGGACGGGACACAAGTCCGCCGACGACATGACCCGCGAGCAGGCCCGCGAGGCGTTCCGGCGTATCCTCGCGCTCGAACCCGACCCGACCACGCTCGGGGCGTTCTGGCTGGCGAACCGCTGGAAGCGAAACACGCCGGAGGAACTCGCGGCGTACATCGACGTGATGGCCGAGGAGTCGGTCGTCTTCGCCGAACCCGACTGCGACCCGGTCGACTGCGGGGCGAACTACGACGGGAAGGGTCGCAGCGCGCTGCTCGGCGTCGGCGCGGGCCTCGTCGCCGCCGCCGCCGGGACGCCCGTCGTCGTCCACTCCGGCGACCGCGTCCCGACGCAGAAACAGGACGCCTACAAGCACGTCCTCGACGCCCTCGGCGTCGAGACGGACCTCACGCCCGTCGAGTCCGCTCGCATGACCGACGAGGTGGGCTTCGGCTTCTACTACCAGCCGAACTGCAACCCGGGGGTCACGGGACTCGAAGACCGGCGCGACCGGATGGGGGTCCGGACGTTCGTCAACACCATCGAGACGCTCGCCAACCCCGCCCGCGCCGACGTCCACCTCGGGAGCTTCTACCACCTCCCCTACGCCAAGCGCATCATCGACACCTTCGACGCGAGCGAGCGCTACGACCTCTCGCGGGTCGTCATGTTCCAGGGGATGGAGGGCTACGACGACATCCGTCCCGGGTCGACGAAGGTCGCCGTCTGGGACGGCGGCGAGTTGAGCGACTTCGACATCGAGACGGCCGAGTACGGCATGGACTTCACGAGCGAGGACCTCGCGGTCGACGACGTGGCCGACGACTCGGCGGCCATCACCGAGGCGGTGCTGACCGGCGCGCGCGAGGACCGCTTCGCCGACGCCGTCGCCGTCAACGCCGCCGTGCGCATCTTCGCCCGCGACGACGCCGACACGCTGGAGGAGGGTCTCGAGATGGCGCGCGCGGCCATCGACGACGGGAGCGCGGCCGAGACGCTGGAGCGCCTGCGGGCGTTCTGAGGCCGCAGTAACTCGATTCCTGCGGGTTGAAGCCGGGATTTCGTCGGTTGCAAGCTACACTTACTAAAGGCCCCCCGACGTGTGCGTGACCGCATGGAGCCAGCACCCATTCAGGCCGCAGGTATCGTCGGGAGCCTCATCAACTTCGTCGTGAGCCTGCTCATCGGCGGGCTCGGGATATACGTCGGCGCGAAGGTACTGACCGGCGTCGAGGACTTCTCCAAGGCGGTCGTCACGGCGCTGGTCGGTGCTATCGCGTGGGCGATCTTCGGGTGGATTCCCATCGTCGGCTTCCTCCTCGCGCTGGTCGCGTACCTCGCCGTCGTCAACTACCAGTACCCCGGCGGCTGGGTGAACGCCGTCGGCATCGCCCTGGTCGCCTGGCTGGCGTCGCTCGTCGTCCTCCTGGTGCTCGGCGCCCTCGGCGTGGTCGCGTTCGACGCCCTCGGCGTCCCGGGCGTGTAGGCGCGCGCCCTCCAGTAGGGTTTTCCCTCCGGGGACGCACCCTCGGGTATGCACGAGAAGGAAAACGAGGACAACCCCGAGGCGGTGCTGCAGACGAACCACGGCGACATCCGACTCGAACTGTTCGCCGAGCGCGCCCCGCGTACCGTCGAGAACTTCCTCGGCCTCGCCACCGGCTCCCAGGAGTGGGAGGACCCGGAGACGGGCGAGACGCGGTCCGAACCCCTCTACGAGGACGTCGTCTTCCACCGCGTCATCGAGGGGTTCATGATTCAGGGCGGTGACCCGACGGGCACCGGCCGCGGCGGCCCCGGCTACCAGTTCGACGACGAGTTCCACGACGACCTGACCCACGACGCCGCCGGGACGCTCTCGATGGCCAACGCCGGGCCGAACACCAACGGCTCGCAGTTCTTCATCACGCTCGACGCCACCCCCCACCTCGACGGCCGCCACTCCGTCTTCGGGCAGGTCATCGACGGGATGGACGTCGTCCGCGACATCGGCTCGCTCCCGACCGACGCGCAGGACCGCCCCCAGGAGGACGCCCTCATCGAGGGTGTCCAGGTCTACCGGTAGACCCCTCCCGTCCTGTCACCGTGAGTGACAAGACTCATACCGTGTGAGCCGTGAGCCATCGGTACGGGAACGCACTGCACACCCCACGCCATGACCGACCACCGCATCGACGACGCCGTCCCGAGCATCGCAGAGGAGGTGCAGTCGTGCCGCGACCGCGGCGTGCTGCTCCACCGCATCGTCCGCCCCCCGAACGCCCCCGAGGAGTGCACCCTCTACCCCGACGACGTCTCGGCCGCGGAACTCCCGACGACGTGGCTGACCGCCAGCGAGGGGGCGTTCGTCTCGCTCGCGGACGCACGCTGACGGACACCGACAACGCCAAACCGCCGCCTTCCCAACCAACGGCAATGGCAGAGGACGGCCCCGTCGACCCGAGCGCCATCGGGGAGCGCGACGCCCCACCGGTCGAGGAGAAGCCCTACAAGATAATCTTCGAGGCGAACAAGTGCATCGCCGCGGGCCGGTGCGCCGAGGTCTCGGCGAACTGGGAGATGGACCTCCTGAGCGGCATCGCGAAGCCCCTGACGTACTTCTTCGACGAGTCGGAACTGGAACACAACGTCCACGCGGCCGAGGTGTGCCCGGCGAAGAAGGACCGCGGCGTCATCCACGTCGTCGACCGCCGGACGAACGAGGAGATAGCGCCCGACCCGCACGGCGACGGGACGCTGAGCGTCGACTGGTAGGCGAACCGCAACGTCCTTGCCCTCGGCCGACCGACCGCGGAACGCGCGGGAGTGGCTGAGTCTGGCCAAAGGCGGCGGACTTAAGATCCGCTTCTGTAGAGATTCGGGGGTTCAAATCCTCCCTCCCGCACTGCGTGTCGCGAACGGCCGAGAGCGACCGCAGTCGTCGAGGGATTCGAACGAACGAGCGAACAGCGTGAGCGAGTGGGGTTCAAATCCTCCCTCTCGCATTCGTCCGCGCGAGTGAACACGAGCGCGGAGAATCGGGTACTGTGGTTTGAATCAGTGAGCGACTGGAAGGAGCGAGGAGGGTTCGAATCCCTTCTCCCGGACTGTGCCGGCACCGAATCGAGCGGGCGCACTCGCTCGTGGCACGGTTTCGTCGCAAAAGCGCGTGGGCGCGAAGCGCCCGGTTCCGGTCGTGGGTCGTGCGGGCGTCGACTACGGGGCGGCGTCCTCCGTCACGATGAGGTCGAACTCGGTGTCGGCCGGTTCGTCGTCGGGCGTGAGGTAGCCCGCGGCGAACGCGCTGTAGACGCCGCCGCCCTCGACGTCCACGGGGAAGGTGGCGACGACCTCGCCGTCGTTCTCCTCGGTGTCGGGGCGAATCTCGAGTTCGTAGGAGCCGCCGGGCACCTCGACGTACGCCGCGTCGCCGAACTCGACGCCGTCGAAGAGCGCCTCGCCGTCGGAGGCCGTCGTGATGTCGACCGCGCCGGCGTCGGGGGAGGCGTGGACCGCGCGCACGCGGGCCGTGTCGCTGCCCGGGGAGCTGTTGTCGTCCTCGAGGACTTCGAGGGCGAACGACTCGCCGTCGTCCGCGAGTTCGCCGACGGCCGCGAGGGTGTAGTCGGCGGCCGCGACCTCCTGTTCGCCCTCGAAGACCACCGTCTCGGGGTCGCCGGCGGCGGTTATCTCGAGGTCGTAGGTGTCGGGCGCGAGTTCGAGGTAGTCGCTCACCGTGCCGAAGGCGACGTCCTCGAGGACGGGGTCGCCCGCGACGTACACGTCGACGTTCGGCGCGTCCGGCGAGAGGTGGGCGACCCGGACGTTCGCCATCTCGCCCGCGTCGGTCTCGTTGCCCTCCTCGTCGGTCTCGTTACCCTCGCCGTCGGTCTCGTTGTCCATGCCGTCCGACTCGTTCCCCATGGACTCGTTGTCCATGCCGTCGGATTCGTTGTCGGTGTCGTTCGAGTCGTTCTCTCCCCCACCGCCGTTGCCGGCACAGCCAGCGAGGGCGGCCGTCGCCGCCGTCGCTCCAACTCCGAGCAGTACACGTCGTCGCGTCGTCACAGGTTCGTCCGTCATCGGTCACCCTGAGAGACGACTGTCAGACGAATAACGACTTTCGTGATTCGGACTAGAATCTCTCGAAGGTTCGTCGAAACTACTCTCGATGGGCGCCTCCGGGTCCGTCGGTGCTCGTCGCGCGTCGCGTCGCCGTCGTTCGTGCGTTTCGGTGGATTATTGCCGACGCCCGGTGCACTACGGACACGTATGGAGGTGGTGCTCTGGCAGGTGCTCGCCGGGACGCGTGGGGCACCCAACCGGGCCCGCATCCTCCGGGCGCTCGACGAGCGCCCCCGCAACGCCAACCGGCTGGCCGAGGACCTCGACCTGGCGTACAACACCGTCAGACACCACCTCGCGGTCCTCGAACGGAACGGCATCGTCACCAGCGGCGACGAGGACTACGGCACGGTGTACCTGCCGAGTACGCGGGCGAGACAGCACTGGACGACCGTCGAGGACATCATCGAACAGGTGGAGACGTGAACCGCGAGATATTACTCACCCGACGCGCTAACTCCGACAGAGAGGAACTCCGATGGGACTGATGCTGGACGCGGCGCGCGTCGCGGCGGGAATCAACGTCGTGTTGTTACTCGTACTCATCAGTATCTGGGCCCGCAACTACCGCCTCGTCCGCTCCCGGCTGACGCTCGGGTCGATGGTGTTCGCCGGGTTCCTCCTCGCCGAGAACGCCGTCGCGCTCTACTACTACGTCGCCGGGCCGGTCATGCCCACGGCCGCCGTCCGCATCATGATGATACTCCAGTTGCTGGAGGTCGTCGGTATCTCCGTGCTCGTCTACGTCACGTGGCAGTGACCCCTCGAACGGCCCGAAGCGGGGACGGGTCCCCTCCTCAGGACATCGGGTCGTCCGTTATCGGGACGTTCCCCCGCGACCCCTGCGAGGAGTCGATGGCGTGGGGGCTGACGTCGAAGTCGAACACCTCCTTCGGGAGCGCCAGCGTCGCGCAGGCGTTCGGGACGTCCACGACCCCGCTCAGCCGACCCTCGACGGGGACGGTGCCGAGTATCATGTACGCCTGTTCGCCGCTGTAGCCGAACTGCTTCAGGTACTCGATGGCGTCGAGACACGCCCGCCGGTAGGCGACGTGCGGGTCGATGTAGTGTTGCTCGCCGTCCTCGGTGACGGAGTAGCCCTCGAAGACGACGTACTCCGAGTAGTGCGGCCCGCGGTGGCCCGGTTCGAAGATGGGGTGGTCGACGCCCAGTTTGTCCATCCCGTCCTTGATGACGTTCACCTCGATGTCGAGGTAGCCCGCCATCTCGATGGCGCCGCAGAACGTGATTTCCCCGTCGCCCTGCGAGAAGTGGATGTCGCCCATCGAGAGCTTTCCGCCGTCGACGAACACCGGGAAGTACACCCGGGAGCCGATGGAGAGGTCCTTGATGTCGCAGTTGCCGCCGTTCTCCCTCGGCGGGACGGTGCGTGCGCCCTCCTCGGCGGCCGCCTCGGCCTCGTCGTCGTCCATCGTCCCCATCACCGCGCCGTCGGTCGTCGGCGGGTTGGCGACGGGCGGTTGTTCCTCGCCGGTCGGGTGGTTGGGCACGTCGCCGTGGTCGGTGTCCATCAGCGACTGCTCGCGGGCGTTCCACTCGTCGAGGAGGTCCTGGGACGGGGCGGTGCCGATGAGCCCCGGGTGGACCTTCCCCTCGAAGCGCACGTCCGGGATGTGCCGGGAGGTGGTCTCCGTCCCGTGGAGGTCCCAGATGGCCTTTCCGGCGTCCGGGAAGTGGTCGGTGAGGAACCCCCCGCCGTTCTGCTGGGAGAAGATTCCCGTGAAGCCGTACTCCCACCGCTCGTTGAGGACGCCGATGTCCAGCAGGTCGACGACCAGCAGGTCGCCCGGTTCGGCCCCCTCGACCTCGATGGGACCGGCGAGGTAGTGGACCTGCTGGAGTTCCACGTCGCGGACGTCGTTCGCGTTGTCGTCGTCGGATATCTGCCCGCCCGTCCAGTCGAGACACTCGACGCGCATCCGGGTTCCGGGGTCGACGCTCACCGCCGCCGGTACGTCCGGGTGCCAGCGGTTGTGGACCGGCGTCGGTTGCTCGTCCGGGGGGCTGTCGAGGTCTATCTCTATCATCGTCTCTGGCATGGTATCACCAGTGGTACCACTCACCATCACTCGACGTAAGTGTTGCTCGAACGTCACGGGGGGGCGAGAGTCGCCCGGTTCGGTGTCTCCCGGGGTGATGACAGTCGGAGGGGACGTGCGGGGTCGGAGCGGTGTCGGGTGGCCGACGGCGGCCTCCCTCCCGGCCGCCGCGCGCGACGCGGTGGGCTTTTGCCGCCGACGCGTCTACGACCACCGATGACCGAGGAGCTACCGGAACGGGCCCGACGAGCCTTCGAGGCCCACGACGCGTACGCGGCGACCGACCGCGGCGACGCGTACCGACTCGACACCGTCTCGTTCGACGCGCTGGTCACGGCGACGGGGACCGACGACTGGGCGCTTCGTTACACGCTCACCGTCCGGGCCCCGACGCTCGACGCCGCCGTCGAGGAACCGGTCGGCCCGAACCTCCAGGAGGGGTGGCGCGACACGTACGAACTCCGCCTGGAGGACGCCCCCGGCTCCGTTCGCGCCGACGTCGACCTCGACGACCTGCACGTCGACGTCGAGGGCGAGGAGGTGGTCGCCACCTTCGTCTTCGCGTTCGGGAACGCGGAGCGCGCCCCGGCGGTGGCGAAGGCGCTCGCAGAGTACACGGAGGGGACCTACCTCGAGGGCGTCGTCCCGGGCTACACCTACCGCGACCCGGTCGCGGGGCTGCTCTCGCAGGCGCAGCAGGGCGAGGGGGACGGCCGCGGCGGGCCGATGCCGCTGTAGTCAGGCCGGCGCCGCCGTCGGCCCGACGATGAGTTCGCGCACGTCCGCCATCGAGTCGAAGTCGGCGATGACGATGACGCGGTCGCCGCGTTCGAGCGAGTGGTCGTCGCCCGGGAGCGAGACGGCCTCCCCGTGCTTGCCGAAGCCGAGGAGGCGGGCGTTCGACGGCAGTTCGAGTTCCGAGAGGGAGTAGCCGTGCATCGGTGCGCGCTCCGTGACCGTCAACTCGACGAGCTGGACGTTCTGTGCCACGTCGGCGATGGCCCGGATGCTCCCCCCCATGAGGGCGTTCTTCGCCGCGATGGCGCCGAGGCGCTCGGGGTAGACCACCTCGTCGACGTCGGAGGCGTACTTGCCGAGGACGTACTCGCGGTAGTCGTTGTCGACGCGCAACACCGTCCGACAGCCGTGGCTCTTCGCTATCATGCACGCGACGAGGTTGGCGGTCACGTCGCCTGAGAGCGCCCCGAGGCCGTCGACCTCCTCCAGCCCCATCGACAGGAGGTCCTCCTCGTTCGCACCGTCGCCCTCGACGACGTCGAACGCCTCGGAGCGAACCCCCTCGATGACCTGCGGGTCCCGCTCGATGACCGTCACGTCGTGGCCCTCTTCCTCGAGCACGCGGGCGGTCCGCCGACCGACTCGTCCTGCACCGACGATAACAAACCGCATGGACGTGCCTACGCGAACCCGTCACAATAACCTTACCCCTCACCCGAACGCCGGCCAGCGAAAACCATTGCCCGTCGCGGCTCGTAGCGCTCGTATGGAGACCGATGGAAGCGCGACGGACGAGGACGGGAGAGACGAGAGCGAGACGGTCCGCGTGTGGCTCGTCGAGCGGACGTACTCCGACGACGAACAGAACCTCATCATCCTGACGTACGCCACGCCCGACGGCACCCGGGAGTTCAGGAAGGAGCGCGCGCTGACGAGTTTCACCGGCGACCACCGCGAGACGCGCGCCGCGCTCTCCGTCTCGCTCGACGACACCGCGACCGTCGACGACGCCGAGACCCGCGAGCGCTACGCCGCGGAGGTCGACCGACTGTCGGCCACCCACGACCCGACGGACGCCGTCTGACGCCGGACCGGGGAGCCTAAACGGGCCGGCGCGGTACGGCGCGCATGGACCAACAGGCGGCCGTCGACGCCCTCGAACGCCTCGGCCTCTCGACGTACGAGGCGAAGGTGTTCATCGCGCTCGTCTCGCTCGGCGTCGGGTCGGCGAGCGACGTCGCACACGTCGTGGACGTCCCCCGCTCGCAGGTGTACGGCGCGGCCGACCGCCTCGAACGACACGGCCTCGTCGACAGCCGGCAGTCCTCGCCCATCCAGTACCGCCCCGTCGACCTGTCCGAGGCGCGCGACCGACTCCGGCGGCGCTTCGAGCGCGACCTGGACACCGCCTTCGAGTACCTCGACGACGTCCACGAGGCGGCCGACCCGGCCGAGGAACAGGAGGGCGTCTGGACGGTCGAGGGGAGCGAGGCCGTCACCGGTCGTCTCGAACGGCTCCTCGCGGAGGCGTCCGCCTCGGCGCTGTTCACGACCGGTGACGCCCCGCTGGCCGACGAACGAACCGTCGCGGCGCTCGCGGAGGCGGCCGAGCGCGGCGTCGGCGTCACCGTCCTCAGCGCCTCCCAGGCGGTCCTCGACCGTTTCGACGACCGGGTGGCGACCCGTCACCTCCCGGACCTCGGCGACTGGGAGGGCGAGGGGGGCCGCCTCCTGCTGGTCGACGGGCGGTCGGTGCTGCTGAGCGTCGGTGGAGCCGACGCGTCGAGCCCCGCCGGGGAGACGGCCATCTGGAGCGCCGACACGGCGTTCGCGGCCGTCTTCGTCCGCCTCGTGGAGGGACGCCTCGGGGACTACGTCGCGTAGGGGCGCCGGTGCCGGGTCGGCGCCGCTCCCGCCCCGCCGGAAGGCGACACCCCAAAGAGGGCCGCGCCCCAACCGTCGCTATGGTCTCGGTCATCGACGTGGTCGGCCTGCTCGCCATCCTCGGGGTCAACGGCACGGCCGCGGCCCTCCTGACGCGCTTCTTCCGCGTCCGCCTCGACACCCAGTGGGGCCCCATCGTCTACACGCTGCTCATCACGCCGGTCGTCCTGCTCGTCTCGACGCTCGTCCTGAGCGGCATCGTCGGCCTGGGGTTCAACCTCGGTACCGCGGGCGCCGTCGTCGGTATCGCCATCGCCCTCCCGCTGGCGCTCGGCGTCGCCTTCGACTACTTCTGGATGCCGGCGCCCGACGACGTCGAACTCCCGACCGAGTACGCCCGCGAGAACAGTCCTCGTCGGTAGTTTCCTCCTCCCCTCACGCCCCGTTCTCGTCGACGAGTCGCGCGACGCACTCCTCGACGCGCTCCACCACGTCCTCCGGGGAGCGTTCGGCGTCGACGCGGACGAACCGCTCCGGTTCGTAGTCGATGAGCCGTTCGTAGTTCTCCCGGACGGCGGCGAGGTAGTCCGCGTGTTCGAACTTGTCGGTCGCGCCGGCGCGCTCGGCGCCGACCTGCGGGTCGACGTCGAGGTAGACCGTCGCGTCCGGCGGCCGGGTGAAGGGCTGGTGGACGCCGCGGATGTACTCGACGGGCCGCTTCACGACCCCCGAGAGCGCCGCCCCCTGGTAGGCGTAGCGCGAGTCGGAGTAGCGGTCCGAGACGACGAGTCGCCCCTCCTCGAGGGCGGGTCGGACGACCCGCGAGAGGTGGTCGGCGTGGTCGGCCGTGAACAGGAACAGGTCGGCCAGCGGGTCGGCGTCGTCGTCGTCGAGCGAGCGCCGGACCGCCTCGCCGTACCAGGAGGTGGTCGGCTCGCGGGTGAACACCGCGTCGGGGTAGACGTCCTGTAACGCCTCCCAGGCGGTGGTCTTGCCGGAGCCGTCGATGCCCTCCAGCGTGATGAGCATAGTCGGGGTTCCGGGCGGGGGGCCTTGAGTCGTCTGAACTCTCCCCGGCGAGACATCCCGCTCGCGAGGTAGTTTTAGGTTCGGTCGGCTCCTGTGTAGGGGTATGAACGTGCTCGTCGTCGGCGGCACCGGATTCATCGGGACGGAACTCAGTCGGGAACTCACGGAGCGGGACCACGAGGTGACGGTCCTGTCGCGCTCGCCCGACGACGAGGGCCTCCCCGCGGGCGTCGACACCTACGAGGGCGACGTCACCGACTACGACTCCATCGAGGAGGCGTTCGTCGGTCAGGACGCCGTGGTCTACCTCGTCGCGCTCTCGCCGCTGTTCAAGCCCGACGGCGGGAACGCGAAGCACTTCGACGTCCACCTCGGCGGCGCGGAGAACGTCGTGAAGGCGATGCAGGCCCACGACGTCGAGCGACTCGTCCACATGAGCGCGCTCGGCGCCGACCCGAGGGGCGAGACGGCCTACCTCCAGGCGAAGGGCCAGGCCGAGGAGACGGTCCGGGACGCCGGCCTCGACGTCGTCGTCTTCCGGCCGTCGGTCGTCTTCGGCGACGGCGGGGAGTTCGTCCCGTTCACGAAGAAACTCGCCCCGCGCCCGGCCGCGCCGCTCCCCGGCGGCGGCAAGACGAAGTTCCAGCCCATCCACGTCGGCGACCTCGTCCCGATGCTCGCCGAGGCCGTCGAGGACGACGACCGCGTCGGTGACACCTACGACGTCGGCGGCCCCGAGGTGCTCACCCTCAAGCAGGTGGCCGAACTCGCGCACAGGGCCGACGGCCACTCCTTCACCGCCATCCCCATCCCGATGGCGTTCGCCGACGTCGGCCTCTCGATGCTCGGGGCCGTCGGCGGGCCGATGGGTCGCGACCAGGCGCGCTCGCTGCGCATCGACAACACCGTCGCGGACAACGACGTGACCGCCTTCGGCGTGGACGAGGGCGACCTGACGACCCTCCGCGAGTACCTCGGCCTGGAGGAGCGCGCGACGGCCTGACCGCATTACTCCTCGGCCGCCAGTTCGTACGCCCGGACGACGCCCTCGAAGAGCGACGTCGCCGCGCAGGCGAGCGCGACCACGCCGACGCCCCCGACGAGGAGCCACGCCCAGTGCGGGAGGCCGACCGGCCCGCCCCCGCCGTGGAGGACGAGCAGGGTCGGGGCCGCGACCAGCGAGCGGACAGCGGGGGGTCCCGACGGCGGGTCCGCCCCGGTCACGACTCGCTCACCGTCCGGGGTCGACTCGTCCGGTAGACGTAGTAGCCCGCCCCGACGATGAGGAGGCTGATGACCGCCCAGTGGGGGTCGTAGTAGCCCGGTCCCTCCGTCGCGTCGTGGAGGCCGAGTATCGTGTGGTTGACGACGACGTCGAAGAGGTCGAACGCCCCGAGGCCGAGGACCGCCGCCCCCGCGAGCGGTCGGACGGGCAGCGGGGTCGTGGCGCGACGCTCGGCGCGCCACAGGAGGCCGGCGCCGCCGCCCGCGACGGCCAGCATCACCGTGGCGAACACGCCGTCGGCGAACACGTTCGTCCGCAGGCCCGAGACGGTCGTCGTCGGGTAGAGGTTCGAGACGAGGGAGTGCAACTGCAGGACGTGGTGGAGGACGAGCACGTCGATGACGGCGCTGAACCCGAACCCGAAGACGACCGCCCCGAGGAGTGCCCGGCGCATCGTCGCCCGGTCGGGGACCGTCTCGCGGCCCGCCCCCGCTTCGCGGTCCGTCGAATCGTCGAGAACGCTCATGGACGGGGTTCGACCGGGGGGCGGTTCACTCGTCTGCCGGCGCACGCCACCCGCACGATTTTATTCACAGATTCGTGACAAAGTTTATAGCTTACGTATCTCATCTAGTGACCAATGAGACTCGCAATGATCGGCTTCGGGCAGGCGGGGGGGAAGGTCCTCGACGCGTTCCTGGAGTACGACCGGCGGACGGGGTCGAACCTCGTCCGGGCGGCGCTGGCGGTCAACACCGCCCGGGCGGACCTGATGGGCCTCGAGTACGTCCCCGAGGACCGGCGCGTGCTCATCGGCCAGTCGCGGGTGAAGGGCCACGGCGTCGGCGCGGACAACGAACTCGGCGCCGAGGTGGCCGAGGAGGACATCGACGAGGTGATGGGCGCGCTGGACGACGTCCCGGTCCACGAGGTCGACGCCTTCCTCGTCGTCGCCGGCCTCGGCGGCGGGAGCGGCTCCGGCGGCGGCCCCGTCCTCGCGCGTCACCTCAAGCGCATCTACACGGAACCCGTCTACGCGCTCGGCGTCCTCCCGAGCGCCGAGGAGGGCGGCATCTACACGCTCAACGCCGCCCGGTCGTTCGAGACCTACGTCCGCGAGACCGACCACCTGCTCGTCTTCGACAACGACGCGTGGCGCCGCTCCGGGGAGTCGGTCCAGTCGGGCTACGACGGCATCAACGAGGAGATCGTTCGTCGGTTCGGCCTGCTGTTCGGCGCGGGCGAGGTCGAGGCCGGCGGCGAGGTCGCGGAGTCGGTCGTCGACTCCAGCGAGATAATCAACACGCTCGCCGGCGGCGGCGTCTCGACGGTCGGCTACGCCACCGAGGAGGTCGAGCGGCCCGACGCGGGGTTGCTCTCGCGACTGCGCGGCGCCGAGGCGGAGGACCTCGACCCCGCGAGTACGACCAATCGCATCACCAGTCTCGTCCGCCGGGCCGCCCTCGGACGGCTCACCCTCCCCTGCGAACTCGAGGGGACCGAGCGCGCGCTGCTGGTCCTGAGCGGCCCGCCGCGCTACCTCAACCGCAAGGGCATCGAGCGCGGGCGCACCTGGCTCGAGGAGGAGACCGGGAGCATGGAGGTCCGTGGCGGCGACTACCCCCGCCGCGACGCCGCCGAGGTGTCGGCGGTCGTCCTGCTCTCGGGGGTGACGCGCGTCGAGCGCATCAAGGACCTCCAGCGCGTCGCCATCGAGGCCCAGGAGAACATCGAGGACATCCGCGCGCGGAGCGACGCCAACCTCCACAGCCTCGTCGAGGAGGACGCGGAGGAACTCGAACCGCTCTTCTGACTCGACCGCGTTCCCCGGCGTATGCGCGTCGTCGTCCCGTACCGCGTCGCGGACCCGAAGACCCGCCTCGCCCCCCTCCTCGACCGCGAGGAACGGGTGTCGTTCTCCGAGACGATGCTCGCGGACGTCCTCGACGCCGTCACGGCGACGGGTCACGCCCCGACGGTGCTCGCCACCGAGGACGTCGACCCCTCCGTACCCGGGACGAACGTGCGCGTCGACGACCGCCCGCTCAGCGACGCGGTGAACGCCCTCCTCGGCGACGGGCCGGTCGCCGTCGTGATGGCCGACCTCGCGCTCGCGACGACGCCCGCGCTCTCGCGCCTGTTCGACGCCGACGGCGACGTGGTCATCGCACCGGGGGTGGGCGGCGGCACCAACGCGCTCGTCGTCCGTCACCCCGACTTCCGGGTCGACTACCACGGCGTCTCGTACCGCGACCACCGCCGCGTCTGCGAGCGTATCGGCGCGGCGACGACGACGCTCGACTCCTACCGCCTCGGCACCGACGTCGACGAACCCGGCGACCTCGCTGAGGTCCTGCTCCACGGCGAGGGGCGGTCGCGGTCGTGGCTCCGCGACCGCGGGGTTCGACTCGCCGTCGGGGAGGGACGAGTCGGCGTCCGTCGCGAGGACGACGGCCGCGAATGGGCGGTAGAGGAATCGGGCGTCGGGGGTGCCGACGCGAGCGCCGAGCGCGACCACGACCCCGAGTGACAGCCTTTTTGCTCCGCGGGGGTGAGGTTCGCCCGTGATTCCCGGCGCGGACGAGTACGACGTCGACGTCGCGGTGGACGCGGCCGCCGTCGAGCGGTTGCGCTCGGTCACGCCGGCGGACGTCGACCCCGCCCCCGAACTCTCGTTCGCGCGCAACGTCTTCCTCCCGCTGACGACCGCCTGTCGCTACACCTGTACGTACTGCACGTACTACGACGTGCCCGGTGAGGCGTCGCTCATGTCGCCCGAGGAGGTACGCGAGACGTGTCGGATGGGGGCGAAGGCGGGCTGTACCGAGGCGCTGTTCACCTTCGGCGACGACCCCGACGACCGCTACACGGCCGTCCACGAGCGACTGGCCGAGTGGGGCCACGACTCCGTCCACTCGTACCTCCGCGAGGCGTGCGACATCGCGCTGGAGGAGGGGTTGCTCCCCCACTCGAACCCCGGCGACCAGACGCGCGAGCAGATGGAACTGGTCGCGGACGTGAACGCGAGCATGGGCGTGATGCTCGAGACCACCGCCGAGGTCCGCGCCCACGGCGGTCCCCGCGCGAAGTCCCCCGGCCAGCGCCTCGCCACCATCCGGACGGCCGGCGAACTCGGCGTCCCCTTCACGACCGGTCTCCTCGTCGGTATCGGCGAGGACTGGACCGACCGCGCCGAGTCGCTGCTCGCCATCCGCGACCTCCACGAGCGCTACGGCCACGTCCAGGAGGTCATCGTCCAGCCCGTCGTCGCCAACGAGCGCTGGCGGGGCGACACGCCCGCCCTCGACGCACTCCGTCGGGTGACCGCGATGGCCCGCGTCGCGCTCCCAGAGGAGGTGAGCGTGCAGGTGCCGCCGAACCTCGCGCCGGTCCGCGACCTGCTCGACTGCGGTATCGACGACCTCGGGGGCGTCTCACCCGTCACCGACGACTACATCAACCCCGACTACGCCTGGCCCGCGCTGCGCGAACTGGAGGCCATCGCCGAGGAGGCGGGCGTCCCGCTGCGCGAACGCCTGCCCGTCCACGAGCGGTTCGTCCCGGGGTGGCTCTCGCCGGCCATCCTCGACGCCCTCGAGGGCGAGGACGAAGCAGGTGCCCGCTACCGCGCCGTCCTGGGCGACTGACGCTCCCCGCCCCGACGCGGGGGTAGATACCGCCGAGACGGCTGGTTCGCTGCTTTTTTGCACTCGCTCCGGGTAGACGTTCGGGATGATTCCACTCCAGGGCGAGATGGCCCCGCTCGAGGTCACTGCACGGTTGATAGCGGGGATCCTCCTCATCCTCGCCAACGCGTTCTTCGTGGCCACCGAGTTCGGGTTGACACGGGCACGCCAGTACACCGAGGAGGAGTTCGTCGACGGCGACCCCGCGCTCCAGCGCGCGTGGGACATGACCGACGACCTCGAGGTCTACCTGACGACCTGTCAGGTGTGGATCTCCGGGACCAGCATCGCGCTGGGTATCGTCGCCGAACCGGGGCTGGCGGCGCTCATCGAGCCGGTCTTCGAGAACACGGCGCTCGCCTCGGTCGGGGCTGCCTCCCTCGTCGCGTTCGGCCTCATCAACCTCGTCCACCTGACGCACGGCGAACAGACGCCGACCTACCTCGGCGTCGAGCGCTCACGCCAGGTCTGTCGGTACGGCGCGCGGCCGCTCTACTGGTTCGCCCGCTCCATCGGTCCGCTCATCACGTTCGGCGACTGGGTCGCGAAGGCGACGCTCCGCCTGTTCGGCATCGAGATGACGGGGGCGTGGACGGAAGCCGAGGCCGACGTCATCGAGTCGCGCGCCGACCTCCGGCGCCAGCTCGACGACATCCTCGAACAGGGCGACATGCCAGAGGAGCGCCGGGAGGAGATCCAGGCGGCCCTCGACATCGACCGCCTCACCGTCGGCGACGAGATGGTCCCACGCGATGACATCGTGACGCTGTCGACGACGAAGGACGTGCGGGAGAACCTGCAGGTCCTCGAGGAGAACCCCCACACCCGCTTCCCGCTGGTCGGCGACTCCCTGGAGGACTTCGAGGGCATCGTCTACATTCCCGTCGTCACCAGGCACTTCGACGACCTGCGCGACGGCGACCGGACCTTCGCGGACCTCGCGGTCCCGCCGCTGACGTTCACGCCGGAGACGAGTATCGCCGAGGCCATCGACCGCTTCCAGGACGAGAACCAGGAACTCGCGCTCGTCGTCGAGGACGACGAGGTGGTGGGCCTGCTGACCGCGACCGACGCGATGGAGGCCGTCACCGGCGAACTGGCGGACCCGACCGACCCCGTCGAGGAGCGGCAGACGGACTGAGTTCGGTCAGTCGTCCGCGGGCGCCGTCTGCGACGCCATCAGCGGCGTCCCGTCCGCCTGCGGGCCGAGCGTCGGCCCCAACGGCCTCTCCTCGGGGTCGACGACCCGGCGCGTCCGGTAGTCCGTCGAGCGCTCGACGGGGACGCGCCCGACGGCCGTTATCATCTCGACGTAGTCGCGCACGGAGCGGAACTCCCCCTCGCTGCCGCCGGCGCGTTTCGTTATCTCCTCCGAGAGGATGGTCCCCATGAAGTCGTCGGCGCCGCAGGAGAGCAGTTTCAGTCCTCGCTCGTCGCCGTACTTCACCCACGAGGACTGTACGTGCTCGACGTTGTCGAGGAACAGCCGAGAGACGGCGACCATCAGTTCGTCCTCCTCGAAGGTGGCGCCGCCGGAGACGATGCCGCGCTCGTAGAGGGGGGTCGTCCGGTGGACGAACGACAGCGGGACGAACTCCGTGATGTTCCCGGTGCGGTCCTGGAGGTCGCGGACCACCTTCAGGTGCATCGCGCGGTGCATCTCGTTCTCGACGTGGCCGTACATGACGGTCGCGGTCATCGGGAGGCCGACGGTCGCCGCCGCTTCCATCGCCTCGACCCAGTCGTCGGTGCGTATCTTCCCCGGACAGATGACGTCGCGCACCTCGTCGACGAGTATCTCGGCGGCGGTCCCCGGCACGCTCGCGAGGCCCGCGTCCGCGAGACGGCGGTAGGCGTCCTCGTAGCTCCAGTCGGTGCCGCGAATCGCGTGGTACGCCTCCTCGGGCGTCATCGAGTGGAGGTGCGCGCCGTCGCGGGACATCGCGCGCATCTGTTCGAGGTACGTCCCGGGGTCGGTGTCGTAGCGCTCGGGCGGCTTGTAGTTCACCTGGTTGGCGGGCGCGTCGTAGCCCGCGAGTATCTCGTGGTGTTCGGCGTCGAGCGCCAGCGCCGGGTGAAGCCCCGAGACGGAGGTCACCTCGTAGACGCCCCGCGAGAGCGCGTCGCGGACGACGGCGCGCGACTCGGCCGGGGTCTTCGTGAACCCCGGGTGGTCGACGCCGCTGTCGCGCTCGAAGTTCGCGGCGGTGTCCTTGAAGTTACAGAACAGGCAGCCGGTGTTGCAGGCCGTCGTGACGTTGTTGTTGAGGTTGGCGACGAACGTCACCTCCTCGCCGACCACCTCGGCGCGGCGGCGGTCGGCGGCCTCGAGCACCTGCTCTTTCCGTCGCGGGTCGATGCCCTCGTGGTCGGTCCCCGTCGTGAGGAGTTCGACGCCGTCGTCGACGGTGAGTCGGTCGCCGGCACGGGCCTTCGCGAGCGCGTTCTCGAACGACTGGTCCGTCTCGGGGACGTGTTCGAACCCGAAGTCGTCGACGGCACGGTCCATACCAACGACTCCCCTCGCCTGCGATAAAACCGTGCCGGGTGGGGACACTCACGACACCGGGAGGAGCCCCGGGCCGACGCCGACGGTCTCCGCGACGACCCAGGCGACGAAGACGACGTAGCAGCCGAGCAGGGCGGCCGCCTCGCGGTCGTCGAGCGAGAGGTCGGTCCGCATGACGGTGAACAGGAGCACCGTCGCGGCGGTGAGCACGCCGAACATGGGTGCGGCGACCGCGAAGTCGATGAGCGCCGGTCCGGCGATGAGCACCCCGACCGGGATGGCGACCAGCAGGTCGAACGTGTTCGACCCGAGGACGTTCGCCAGCGAGGTGACGCCGCGCCCGGCGCGGGCGGCGCGGACGCTGACGAGCGTGTCCGGGAGGCTGGTCGCACCCGCGACGATGACCACGCCGAGGACGAACTCGCTGACCCCGAACGTGCTCCCGAGGACGCGCACCGCGTGGACGAGGTTCTCGACGGCGACGAGGATGACGAGCAGCCCCGCCGCGAGGAACGCCCACTGTCGGAGTGGGTCGACGCCGCGGGCCTCTGCAGGGTCGGCGACGTACTCCGCGGTGTCCTGGTACTGGATGAACAGGTAGAGGGCGTAGAGGCCGAGGGGGATGAGCGCGAGCGGTCGGGTGACGCTGCCCGTCAGCGGGGCCGTCCCCGGGACGTAGATGACGGCGAACGCGAACGTGATGAGGAGCGTCGACACCGCGAGCATGTAGAACTGCGCCTCCTTGTAGACGAGCGTGCGGTTGGACTCGACCGGCGTGGCGGTCGCGAGGCCGGCCGCCGCCGGGATGACGAGGACGTTGAAGATGGCCGAGCCGACGATGGCGCCGACGCCGAGGGCGACGGACCCCTCGAGGGCGGCGACGACGACGCTCGCCAGTTCCGGGAAACTGGAGCCGATAGCCACCACCACCGACCCCTGGACGACCGGAGGGAGGCCGTAGTACCGCGAGAGGCGCTCGCTCGACGACTCGAGCCAGTCGCTCCCCTTCCAGATGGCGGCGGTGGTGAGGACGACGACGACGGCGGCGACGGCCGGGGACCAGGCCATGTCGAGCGGTTCGTCCGTCGCCCCAAAGCCGTTGTGAGATGGACCGAAGGGAAACCCCTATGCCCGCCGCCCGGAACCCCCCGGTATGACGAGCGTCAAGGAGTTCCGCGTCGTGGCGCCGGCGACCCCCGAGCGACTGGGGCGGGGCGCCTTCCGCTTCACCGACGACTACTCCGTCTTCGACTGGGGGAAGATGCCCGACGAGATTCCGGGCAAGGGGGCGGCCCTCTGCGCGATGGGCGCGGCGAACTTCGAACTGCTGGAGGAGGCGGGCGTCCCCACCCACTACCGCGGGGTCGTCGTCGAGGGGTCCGTCGAGGAGGAGGGCCTCCCCGTCCCGCTCTCGGCCGCCGCCGAACCGCCCCGCGAGATGGCTATCGACCTCACGCAGGTGCCCGACCTCCCCCACGAGGGCCGGACGTACGACTACGACGCCTTCCACGCGGCGGCCGGCGAGAACTACCTCGTCCCGCTCGAAATCGTCTTCCGCAACACCGTCCCCGTCGGCTCCAGCCTCCGGTCGCGCGGCGCCCCGGCCGACTACGGCCTCGACCACGACGACTGGCCCGACGCGCCCGTCGACCTCCCCGACCCGGTCGTCGAGTTCTCGACGAAGTACGAGGAGGAGGACCGCTACCTCGCCCGTGAGGAGGCCGACCGAATCGCCGGGAAGGCGGATGTCGAGGACCTCGAATCGGTGGCGCGCGAGGTGAACCGACTGGTCACCGAGCGCGCCGCGGCGGCCGGCCTCACCCACGAGGACGGCAAGATAGAGTGCCTCTACGTCGACGGCGAGGTGCGCGTCGCGGACGTGGTCGGCACCTTCGACGAGAACCGCTTCTCCTACGACGGTCAACAGGTCTCGAAGGAGGTCGTCCGCCAGTACCACAAGCGCACCCAGCCCGAGTGGGTGGCGGCGGTGACGGACGCGAAGGCCCGCGCGGCGCGCGAGGACGTCGCCGACTGGCGCGCGCTCTGCGACCGCGACCCCGAACCGCTCCCCGAGCGCGTGGTGCGAGCGACGAGCGACCTCTACCGCGCCGGCGCGAACGCCTATCTCGAGCGGGCGCTGTTCGACGCGCCGCCGCTCGACGCGGCCGTCGACGCGGTGCGCGACCTGTAGTCGGTCGTTCGGCCCCGCCTCGGCCTCGACGAGCGCCGCCTCCAGCGGGCGCGACGGTCCACGCAACGGTCCGTGGCGGTGACCGTCTCTATCCACGTCTATGCACAGACGAACGACAACACAAGCGTTTTGATGCACGACTGCGGTCATTCGACCGATGACCGCCTACACGGCGACAGTCACGGTCCGACTCAAGCGGGGCGTCCTCGACCCGGAGGCCGAGACGACGGCCCAGGCGCTCTCGCGTCTCGGGTTCGAACTGGAGGGACTGCGCTCGACCGACCGCTACGAGATAGACCTCGACGCCGAGAGCGCGGACGCCGCCGCGGCCCGCGCCGAGGAGATGGCCGAGCGCCTGCTGGCGAACCCGACCATCCACGACTACGAGGTCAGCGTCGACGAGCGATGATCGCCATCCTCCAGTTCGGCGGGTCGAACTGCGACCGCGACGCCGAACGCGCCCTCGAGTACCTGGGCATGGACGCCGAGCGCGTCTGGTACGAGGACGGCCTCCCCGCCGAGACGACGGGCGTCCTCCTGCCCGGCGGCTTCTCCTACGGCGACTACCTCCGGGCGGGGGCGATGGCCGCCCGCGCCCCCGTCATGGAGGCGGTGCGGACGTGCGCCGACCGCGGCGTCCCCGTCCTCGGGGTGTGCAACGGGGCGCAGATCGGTTGCGAGTCCGGCCTCACGCCCGGCGCGTTCACCACGAACGCGAGCGCCCGCTTCCAGTGCGAACCAGTCTTCCTCCGCGTCGAGAACGCCGACACGCCGTGGACCCGCGCCTACGAGGCGGGCGACGTGCTCTCGATACCCATCGCCCACGGCGAGGGGCGCTTCGAGGCCGACGACGACACCTACGACCGCCTCGTGAGCGAGGACCGCGTCCTGTTTCGCTACTGCGACGCCGACGGAGACGTCACCGACGCCGCCAACCCCAACGGTTCGCGGGGGAACGTCGCGGGCGTCCTCGGCGAGCGCGACACCGTCGCCGTGCTGATGCCCCACCCCGAACGCGCGACGCTCCCGGAACTGGGCAGCACCGACGGACAGGGCATCCTGCGCGGGTTCGAGACGGCACCGGCGCGACTCGACGGCGCTCGCTGACTCGCCGCGTTTCGCACCTCCCGTCCCCGTCTCACCCCCCGTTCTCAGCCGTCGCGCCCCGCCGGCGCGAACGCCTCGCGGTTGTCGGCGACGAACTGCTCGACGGACGTCGGGTCGCGGCCGAGGAGCCGTCGGAGGTCGTCCGTGGTTCGACTCGCGAGCCCGAGGCGGACGACGGCGTACTCGAGCGCCATGAACGCGACGAGCGACCGGGGAACGCCCCGACGCGACAGCCGCCGGACGAACGCGAGGTGCGAGGGGGCTGAATAACGAATCTCCCGGTCGAGGACGTCGCTGAAGGCGGCCGCGACCGCGTCGAAGTCGAGCGGCTCCGGGAGCGTGAGGTCGTACGCGCGGTTCTCGTGACCCGCCTCTGTGAGCGCCGTCGCGGCGACGGCGGCGACGTCCCGCGCGTCGACGAGGTGGAGGGCGGCCCGTCCCGCCGGGACGAACAGTTCGTCCCGCTCGACGACGTCGGGGCGGTGGACGCCGCTCAGGTTCTGCACGAACCACCCCGCCCTGAGGTGGGTGTAGGCGGGGCCGGCGCGCTCGACGTGGCGCTCGATGCGGCGGTGCGGGAGGACGGGCACCCGGTCGGCACCGACGACCGAGAGGGTGACGACCCGCTCGACGCCCGTCCGGACCGCGGCGTCGACGAACGCCGTGACCGGCCGGACGCCGACGCGGGGCGGGAAGAGCAGGAACAGCCGGTCGACGCCGTCCAGGGCGGCCCCCCACGTCTCCGGGCGGGTGAGGTCGAACGCGACGGACTCGGGGCCGTCACCGAACCGCTCCCTCGCAGCGTCGGGGCTGCGGGCCGCGACGCGGACCGGCACGGGTGACGCCCGGAGCCGCTCTACGAGCGCCGACCCGACCGTCCCCGTCGCGCCGGTCACCAGGACTCGGTGCGACATCGGGGTGAAGGACGGCCGCGGCGCGGATGAACGTTCGGGACCGGCGTCGGACGCCACTCTCCACGACTCGACGCTCCCCGCGGCGGCCTCAGCGCACGACCGCGAACGCGTGTTCCCACGTGTCGAGTTCCGCCCCCACGCGCACCCACAGCGGGACGAGCGCCTCCAGGTACCGCGCCGACTCGATGCCGCCGACGTCGAACGCTCCGGGCCACCCGAGTTCGACGAGTATCTGCTCGGTCCGGGCCTTCGCGTCCGGGTCGTCGCCGCAGACGAACATCGGGGGGGTGTCATCCGCGAACTCGGGGTCGACCATCTGTGCGTTCGAGACGGTGTTGAAGCACTTCACCACCCGTGCGTCCGGGAGGCGCGCCTGGACGCGCTCGCCGAGCGAGTCCGTCGCGCCGAACAGGAGGTGCGGCGGCCCGTCCCCGGCGAAGTCGAGCGGGTTCGTCGCGTCGAGGACGAGTCGACCCGCGAACCGCTCCGGCCCGGCGAGGTCGAGGACGGCGTCGACGACATCGCCCCGGACGGCGAGGACGGCGACGTCGCCGTAGCCCGCCGCCTCCGCGAACGACCCGACCGACACCCCCTCGGTTCCGTCGGCCCACCGCTGTACCTTCCCGGGACTGCGCGTTCCGACCCGTGCTTCCCACCCGTGTCGGGCGACCCCCGCCGCCAGTGCCCGCCCCACGTCGCCGCTCCCCAGTATCCCGATTCGCTCGCCAGCCATGCTGTCCGGTAGCTGCTGACGACGATAAGGGCTGCTTCGTCCCGTCGCCGGACCGGTCCCGCGGCCGTGGTCAGTCCTCCGAGACGACCTCCTCGAGTCGCCGGAGGCGGTCGCGTGCCTCGGAGACGTCGACGCCGTTTCGCTCGCCGAGGACGACCGCCGCCTCGCAGTGGTCGATGGCGGCCGCCCGCTCGCCGAGCGCCTCGCACGCGGCCGTCAGCGCGAGGTGGGTGTCGATGACGTCGCGCAGCGCGCCGATGTCGGTGAACAGGTCGAGCGCCTCCGCGTAGCGCGCTTCGGCCTCGTGGTCGTCCCCCCACGCCCGCGCCAGGTGGCCCCGCTCGACGAGCGTCTCCGCCTCGCCGTAGCGGTGCCCGCCCTCGCGACAGCGTGCGAGGCTCGCGCGGAGGCGCTCCGCCGCCCGGTCGAGGTCGCCCTCCGTGCGGGCGAGCGACCCGAGCAGGCGGAGCGCTTCGCCCTCCCCGCGGACGTCGGCGCTGTCGCGGTAGCGGTCGAGGGCGCGCCGCGCGAAGTCGCGTCCCCGGTCCGTGTCCCCCCGGTCGCGTGCGACCCGGCCGAGGTTCGCGAGGCTCTCGGCCTCGCCGATGCCGTCGCCGATGCCCTGCCGTCGGTCGAGGCTGCGCTCGTAGCGCGCCTCGGCCTCGTCGAGGTCACCGCGGCGGTAGGCCACGTCGCCGATGTTGCACTCGCACTGGGCGACGCCCTGGGTGTCGCCGACGGCCCGGTAGCGTTCGAGGCTGCGCTCGTGGTACTCGACGCTCCGCTCCAGTTCGCCGCGCTGCTGGGCGACGCAGCCGAGGTTGTGCAGGCAGTTCGCCTCGCCGAGTTCGTCGCCGATGTCGCGGTAGGTGTCGAGCGCCTGCGTGAGGTCGCGCTCGGCCGCGTCGAGGTCGCCGCGCACCCGCCAGAGGCTCCCGAGGTTGTTGAGCGTGTCCGCCTCGGTCCGCCGGTCGCCCGTCGACCGGAAGTACGCGAGGCAGTCGCGGTAGTGGTCGGCCGCCTCCTCGAGGACGCTCCGGGAGTCGAGGACCGTCGCGAGGTTGAACCGCGCGTCCGCCGCCGCCCGACGGTTGCCCATCTCCCGGTAACGCGACAGGCAGTCGCGGAGGTACGCCTCCGCCTCCGGGAGGTCGCCGCGCGACCACGCGACGATGCCGAGGTTGTTGACGACGTCGGCCTCCCCCTGCTCGTCGTCGCAGGCGCGGTACGCACCGATGCTCTGCTCGTAGAACGCCTCGGCGTCGTCGAACTCGCTGCGCCGGAGCGCGACGGTCCCCCGGAACTTCAGGCTGCGCGCGCGGAGCGCCGCCGCCCGCGCGTCGTCAGCCGCCTCGTCGGCGAACGTCCCGAGGCGTTCGAACTCCCGCTCGGCCGCCTCCAGGCGCCCCGCTCGCAGCGACATCTCCCCGCGCCACTGCGTGCAGCGGACGGCGAGGGCCGGCGAACACGCCTCGGGGAGCGCGAGCGAGGTGTAGGGGCTGGTGCCGAACAGCGGCGCGAGCGCCGGTCGCGAGAGCCCCAGCCCGAACAGCCGTTCGACGGTCGCGTCGGCCCACTCGCCGGGGGCCTCCGACAGCTCTCGAATCGCGGGGGCCGCGCCCTGGAACTCCCACTCGATGCGCGCCCGGGCGGTCTCGTCGTCGGCCAGCGACAGCAGCGCGCTCACGACGCGCCCGAAGCGTCGCTCGGCCGCCCGGTCGCCGTCGCACTCGAGCAGGTGCCTGAGGAACAGCGACGACCAGGACTCGTGGACCGAGCGGTAGGCCGCCTCGCCGTCGCCGGGGGCCTCGCGCTCGAAGAGCACCCGACCCGACAGCAGGTCGAGCGCCTCGGCCACCTCACAGAACCCCGGCGCGTCGTCGTCCTCCCGGGCGGCCAGCGCGTAGACGAGGTCGGGCGAGACGCCGACTTCGGCGGCGTTCAGGACGTTGACGAGGACGCCCACGTCGAGGGCGTGTTCGCCGGCCTCCCGCAGGCGCTCGAACGTCCGTGCGACGTCCTCGGTGAGCGTCGTCGGGGTCGCGCTCCCGTAACCGGCGAGGGGGTCGACCGACAGCACGAGGCGGTGGAGGACGACGAGGAGGTCCGCGGCCTCGCCGTCGCCGTCGAGCCCCGAGACGAGGTCCTCAACCGTCAGGTCGACGCGCCGGCCGGTCGTCGCCTCGAAGTGGCGCACGAGGCGCTCGCACTCCGTCGCGTCGAGGGGTGGCATGTGGACGCGCTCGACGGCCTCCGCGCGGTGGGTCGCTGCGCGCGCGTCGGCCGGGAACGCTGTCGGGTCCTCCCACTCCGACTCGCGGGCGTCGAGGAGGAACGTCACCGAGGGGTCGTCGCGGTACTCCGCCATCGCGCCGAAGACCGCCACCGCGTCCTCGCGAAGGGCGTCCTCGACGACGACGAGCGCCCGCCCCGTCGCCTCGCGCAGGCGCGCGCGAAGCGCCTCCGCGCTCGTGAACGGCTCGCCCCGGCCGCGGCGACGGTAGAGGACCGTCCCGACGCCGGCCTCGTACCACCGGTAGGCGACCGTCTTGCACACCGTGCTCTTGCCGGCGCCCGGCGGTCCGACCAGCGCGTGGTCCCGCCCCGCGCGGAGGCCGGCGAGCAGGTCGGCCGTGAGGGCGCGCCGCTCGCCGGCCTCGTCGTAGGTGCGGTCGACGGCGTAGCCGGCGGCGACCTCCGCGAGGTCGAGGCCCGTGCGCCAGCTCGTCGGCGGCGGACACGGCGAGCGCTCGGCGAAGTAGTCGTCGGTGAGTTCGACGAACCCCTCGCGTTCGAGGACGAGGCGGTCGTCCCGGTGCCGGTCGGTCGGGCCGGCGGTCAGCCGCCGGTCGCCCGGGTCGAGCGCGCCGGCGCTCGCGGTCACGTCCGTCGCGTCCGCGCGGACCGCCTCGACGTACCGTTCCGCCGCCGCGCGCGCCGCCGCCGTGTCGTTGTAACACACCCCGACGCTCGCGTCACCGTCGTAGGCGACGCAGGCGACGCGCGGCTCCTCGCCCGACGAGAGCAGGAGGGTACAGGGCGGCTCCTCGTCCGTCCGCACGACCGTCGCGCCGCCGTCGACGAGCCCTCGGAGCGTCTCCGGGAACCGCGTCTCGAGGGTCTCGTACAGCGCCGGCCCGACGACGAGGTCGAGGCCCCGCTCGTCGACGTGGTCGTGACACAGCGCCAGCACCTTCGGGTCGGCGACGACGGGGACGAGGGCCGTCAGTCGGTCGGCCGTCTCGACCGTCTCGCGCAGCGCGGCGGGGAGTTCGTACGGCGTGAGGTCGTCGGTGGGGACGTACTCGGCACCGGCGAGCACCGCCGGGTCGAGCCACTCACACTCGGCGGGGAGCGCGTCCAGCAACGCGTCGGCGGCGACGACGGTGCTCGTCGTCTCGACGAACGTCCGGTAGGCCTCCTCGGCGAGTCGGCCGGCGAGCGTGGTCGCGTAGCCGCCGTCGTGGCGTTCGACGAGGCCGGCGTGTTCGAGTTCGCGCAGCGCCCGGTCGACCGTCGAGCGCGACCGGCCGAGCGCCTCCACGAGCGCCGGCTTGCGCTGTGGCTCGTCGCCGAGGTGGACGAGGAACTCGGCGCGGCGCTCCAGCAGGCGGACGAACCGCTCGTCGGTCGCGTCGCTTTCCATCCGTCTACCGTCAACACCGTACCCGCGACCTTAAACGTGCACGTCTACCACGGTCCGTGTCAGCGCACGGTGGCGCTCAGTTCGTGAGCGCCATCCCGTAGCTCCGCTCGCGGTCGAGGACGGCCGCCCAGGTCCGCTCGCAGGAACAGCTCACCTGGTCGAAGACCGTCGGGTCCTGTCGGAGGTCGAAGTCCTTGATGGCGGTCTGGACGCGGTCGTCGCACTCGCCGCAGTTGTGTGGCCCCCGGTCGCTCCCGTGGCCGACCGGGTCGGAGACGACGATGACGTCCTCGTCGGCCGTCTCGCGCAGCACCTCGGCGACCGACCAGAGCCACGGCGGGCGGTAGCCACCGTCGTGGTACAGTTGCTCGACCATCGTGTAGCGCTGGACGTTCGTCGGGTTCATCGAGACGGTGTGACAGCCCTCGACGCCGGCGCAGCGCCGCACGGAGCGTTTCATGTCCGCGACGGCCTCGCGCTCGGTGAGGAACGGCGGCTTCATGAGGAGGTACGCCTTCACGCCGGCGTCGGCCGCCAGCGCCTCGGCACAGGCCGCCTCGAAGTCGGCGAACTCGAAGTACTTGTTCACGCAGTCGTGGCGCACGCGGTCGGTCGCCGTCTCCAGGCCGATTGCGACGTCGGCGTCGAGACCGCGGTCGGTGAAGTCGCGCAGTTTCTCGCGGTCGACGAAGTTGGGGAGGGATTCGAGGACCATCCGCTCGCGGTCGGCGAACGTCTCCGCGATGGCCGCCCGGGTCTCCGCGGGGACCTCGCGTTCGTCGAGGAACGACCCCGAGGTGTATATCTTCACGAGTTCGGAGGGGGCGTCGGCGTTCTCGCGTTCGTGGTCGAGGCAGGCCTCGACCTGCGCCATCAGGTCCTCGTGGGCGACGGTGCCGCCGTCGACGGACTCGGCGACGTAGCCGCACATCGTACAACCGCCGGCGCGCGCCCAGCGACAGCCGCCGGTGTTGAGGATGATGGTGAGCGACTGGTAGACGCCCGCCGGCGTGTTGTCCTCGTCGAGCCAGACGCGGGTGGGTTCGCGCGCGTCGTAGGTGCGCTGGTTGCGCGAGCGGACCTCCCGCATCACCTTGTTGTGCGCGTCCATCCCGCGGCCCCGCTCGTAGACCTCGGGGTTCGGCTTGCTCATCGGCTCTCGCTACCCGACGCGCCGGTAAAACCCCCGCGGTCGCCCGGGAGGGTGAGGTAGGCGGTGAGCACCGTCCAGCCGAGACCGCCGAGGACCGCGCCGACGGCGTTGGCGAGCATGTCGTCGACGTCGAACGCCCGGTAGGGGAGGAAGTCCTGAATCACCTCGACGCCCGCGCCGAAGGCGACGGCCGCCGCGACGGCGAGCACGACTGCCCGGGCGTCGCGCGCGAGGACGGCGTACGCGACCAGCCCCGCCATCGCGCCGTAGCTGAGCGCGTGGAGCCACTTGTCGAACCCGACGAGACCGAGCGGTCCCGTGGTGGGGACGCCGGCCGTCGGGGGGTCGACCGTCGACGCGACCAGGACGTACCCCGCCCACAGCACGACGAGCGCGTACCGGACCCACCGTGGGGCGAGGGGGAGGTGAGGAGACACTGACGGAGGGTGTCACCGTCCCCGCATAAACGACCCGGAAGCCGACGTCTCCCCGTCGCGCGCTCGGTCGACCCGGAGGTCGCCCACCGTCCGAGGACGCCGAGACGGGACGCGAGAGTGGCGACGACCGAGCGTGTAGACCAGTTCAACGTACTGCAGTACATGAAAGGGAACCTATAGGTGGGCCCCACCGATGGTGGGTGTATGCGCATCGGTAGCAGGTATCTGGGGGTCGTAGCGCTCGTTTTCGTGGTCGTGCTGGGTGCCGTCGCCGTCGGCGGCGGCGTCGCCGTCGCACAGGACGGCGACGACGGCGGAGGTGCAGGTGACGAGGGCGAGGCCGGCGAGGAGGGTGAAGAGGGCGGCATCGAGGGTGCCATCGAGGGCTTCATCGAAGCGCAGGGAACGGTCGGTGCGGCGGCCGTCCTCCTCGGCGGCATCGTGCTCCTGACGGCGTGTACCGAGAAGCTCATCAGCTACCTCGCCCGCGCGTCGCTCAACATGAAGATGTCGCTGTTCGCGCTCGCGATCATCTTCACCGGCTTCGAGTTCGACGACACCATCCTCGCGCTGGTCCTGTCGAGTGGCGGTCTGGAGGAGGCCGCCCTCGGGACCGCGCTCGGGACGGGACTGGCCATCATCGGCCTGACCCTCGCGCTCGCGGCCATCATCCGCCCGTTCCCGGTCGACCTCCCGACCGACTACATCGTCATCTTCGGTCTCGCACCGCTCGTCCTCGTTCCGTTCGCCCTGGTCGGGACGTTGACGGCCATCCACGGTGTCGTCCTGACGGCCTTCTTCGTCTTCGCCTTCGGCTACTTCATCCTCCGCGAGCGCCAGCGGGAGATCCCGGTGTTCCGCGATACGGAACTCGGGGAACAGCTCCGCCCCGACGGCGGGGTGGCCCGTCCCAACGCGCTCGAGGAGATACCCGAGGAGCGCGTGCTGGGTGACCTCGCGGACTCCGGCCTCGTGTGGATCGCCCTCTCCATCGTCGCGCTCGCGGGCATCGTCTTCGCGGCGATGCTCCTGGAGGGTGGCTCCGAAGTGGTCATCGAGGGCTTCGGTATCTCCGAGACGATCTTCGGGGCGACCTTCCTCACGCTCCTGCTCACGTTCGAGGACATCATGCTCACCATCGAACCGGTCCGCCGTGGCTTCCCGGAAATCGGCGTCGGCAACGTCATCGGGAGCGTCCTGTTCTCCGTGACCGGCAACATCGGCGTCATCATGTTCCTCAGCGAGGTGGACATCTCGTCGTCCGTGTTGACGTTCCACCTCCCGGCCATGATCGTCGTGACCGCACTCGCCGCCTACTTCTTCTACGAGGGCGAGATGAAGCGCTGGCACGGGTACCTGCTCGGCGGCCTCTACGTCGCCTACTGGGTCGTCGCGCTCGTCGTGTTCAGCGGGGTGCCGATCGGCGAATAGGTCGGGTCGGTCACACCAGGTAGTTCGCCCCCCAGTAGGCGGCGTACAGCGCCAGCAGCGTCGTCCCGCCCGCCCGGCCGACCCGTCCCCGGGCGAACATCCCTCCCACGACGACGAGTGTGAGGAGGAAGAACGGCCAGTGGACGGTGAGGACCGTCCCGCTCGTGTCGAGCGGGTGGACCAGCGCGACGACCCCCGCGTTGGCGGTCACGAAGAAGAGCACGCTCCCGACGACGTTCCCCACCCCGAGGTGGGGGCGCCCGCGCCGGACCGGTTCGACGGTGAGGAACAGTTCCTCGAGCGACGCGATGAAGCTCATCACGGTCGCGCCGAAGGCGAGGCCGGTGACGCCGAGGAGCGTGAGGAGTTCCTCCGCGCCCGTCACCGCCAGTTCCGAGCCGACGGTCATGCCGACGGCCGCGGCCACCGCCACCCCGAGGCGGAACCACCCCTCGTTGCGCTCGCGAAGGGGTTCGGTGAACCGGTTCTCGAAGAGGACGTCGAGGTCGAAGTCCACGTCGAAGACCGCCTCGCCGCCCTCGCCGTCGATGCCGTCGCCGTCGGCGGCCGGGCGCGTCCGTCCCGTCGCCTCGAACGCCTCGACCTCTTCGGCGCTCAGGTAGCGCGTGCTCGACCGGCGCTCGAGGCCGTAGACGACGAGGACCAGCGGCAGGTAGCCGGCCGTGAGCAGGAGGCCGTCGCCCCGGGTGAGCGTCCCGTCCAGCGCGAGCGCGAACAGCAACGCGGGTGCGCCGAGCATCAACAGCAGGTACGACCGCGGGACGGTCGTCTCGAACGGGGTGAGCACGCCCGCGAGACCGACGGCCGCCCCGAGGATGAACAGCGCCTCGCCGAAGACCGTCCCGAGCGCGAGCGCCGGCAGGCCGTCGAGCGCCGCCACGACGCCGAGGACGGCGTTCTCCAGGTCGGTCCCAGCGAGCAGGACCGTGAGGAAGAACCCCGAGACGCCGAGCGCCAGCGCGCTCTCGGAGACCGCCTCGATGAACGTCTCGACGCTGGCGACGACCAGCACGACGCCGAGCACGAAGGCGACGACGCCGACGACCGTCGGCGGGACCCCGAGCGGCATGCTCACCGACTCACGTGTCACTCTCAAATATCATTCGGCGCTCGCGCGCACACTTATGACCCTCTGCCGACATCCTTGGTGATACGAACCATGGACCTCTCCCGCGCGGTCGGCGCTCTTCGACGACCGGAGTACACCGGCGAGAACCGCTGTCTCCCGTGTACGGTCGTGAACGTCGCCATCGCCCTCGCGCTCGCCGTCCTCGTCCGCGCCGCCAGCCGACGGACCGGCCCCGGCGTCGTCGTCTTCCTCGCGTCGAGCGCGCTCGTCTACCTCCGCGGCTACCTCGTCCCGGGGACGCCGACGCTCACGGAACGCTACTTCCCGCCGTGGCTCCTTCGGCTGTTCGGCAAGGAACCGATAGCGGCGGTGGCCGTCGACGGAACGACCGACCCGGCGGCGTCCGCGTCCCCCGACGCGGGCCACCCGCTCGTCGCTGCGGGCGTGCTCGTCCGGGACGGAGACGGCTTCGCCCTCCCGCCCGCCGTCCGCGAGGACTGGCGCGAGGAGATACGGGCCGTCCGCGGGTCGGCCGTCGACGGGGCGGACGTGCGCGCGCTGTTCGACGCCGACGCGGTCTCTCGCACCGGGGAGCGCTCGTTCGTCGTCGACGGGAGCGCCTCGGTCCGGTGGGACTCCGAGGCGGCGCTCGTCGCGGACGTGGCGTGCGCGCGCGTCCTCCGCACGCACGGCGTCGAGTGGGACGCCCTCGACCGCGAGCGGCGGCAGTCGCTCCTGCTCGGCCTCCGTCTCTCCCTGGAGCGGTGTCCGGCCTGCGACGGCGCGCTCGACCGGGGCGAGGAGCGCGTCGACCCCTGCTGTCAGCGCCCCCACCTCGTCGCGGAGGCGGTCTGTTCCGACTGCGGGGCGCTCGTGGCCGACGCCGCCGTCGTCGCCGCGGAGGGCGAGGGTGCCGTCCGCGAGCGACTCCTCCGTCAGTGACGGACCGTCTCCCGTCTCGTGCTATCGCGACCCACGGCCCTAAGTACGACCGTGACGATAGATGATGTATGACGCCGGACCAACAGCTCCCGAACATCAAGGTCGGTCGCGACGCCGCCAGGGACGAGGCGTACGAGAGCGAGGAGGAGACCGTCTCGACGGTCGAGTACCTCAACTACCGGGCCGTCGAGCGCGAGGGGTGGGACGTAGACGACGAGGACCTCTTCGAGAAGGCGGCCGCCGCCGACCTCGACGACATCGACCACGGGACGCTCGAGGTTGGCGAGTACGAGTACGTCCTCGACGCGGCGGAGGAGGCGGGCCAGTCCTGGCCGTTCGAGTGCCGGGCGGCCTCCTGTGCCAACTGCTGCGCCTTCGTCACCGAAGGCGACGTCGAGATGGACATGAACCTGTTTCTCACCGACGAGGAGGTCGAGGAGATGGGGCTGCGTCTGACCTGCGTGTCGACGCCCGCCTCCGACGAGGTGAAACTCGTCTACAACGCCCGGAGCCACGACTACCTCCAGACGGTCGTCGGCCAGCGGGAGGTGTAGCGCGCCTCAGGAGTGACGCTCGATGGCCTCGGCGAGTCGCTCGTCCGGCGCCGTGTCCATCACCAGCCGTTCCTCCTGGTAGCGTTCGGCCTCCGAGAGGTCGACGTCGGCGTCGACGGCGTCGAGGAGCGCCGCGAGCACCAGCGCGTGGGCGTCGAGTCGGTCCTCCAGTTCGTTGATACCGTTGAACGCCTTCTCCGCGAACCCGGTGAGCGAGTCGGAGAACTCCGAGAGGTTCGCCTCGCTCTGTTTTATCTTGCGCTCGTTCAGGCTGATGCGCGCGAAGTTGTCGACCTCCTCGACCGCGTCCTCGAGGTCCGCTATCTCGCGCTCGAGCGACGCGATGCGCTCCTCGACCAACTGTTCGACCAGGCTCTCCATCGTGACCTCCGGTTCGGTCTCCCCGGTCGCCGCCCCGCCCTCTCGCGTCGACTCCGCCTCGCTCTCCTCGGTCGTCGGTTCGGGCGCGTGCCTGTGGGGTGTCTGTATCGCCATGTGATGACACGTGTCACGACGCAGTATATAAATTTTGACAGCGTACTTGACAGTATCCCTGACTGGCAGTCGTGACGGTGGGGGCGTTCCCGGACGCGGTGGCTCCGGTCGGCGCGCTCGGACGGTCCTGTCGCACGAGAAATGAAGTGGGTGGTCGGGTTACGCGGCCATCGAGAAGATCAGCAGGCGGTCGTCGCGCTTGCCCCGGCGGAGCCAGCCGCTGCCGCCGACCTGGACGGCGATGTACTGCTTGTCGGTCCCGGGGTCGTACCAGCTCATCGGGCTGGACGACACCGGCGCGTCGCCGCAGTCGAACTCCCAGACGCGGTCGCCGTTCTCGGCGTCGTAGGCGATGAGGTCGCCGTTCTGCGTGCCGGCGAAGACGAGGCCGGTCGCGGTCGCCATCGACCCGCCCCAGAGGTAGGTGTCGCTGTCTATCCAGTCGCGCCAGACGCGCTCGCCCGTCGCCGCGTCGATGGCCGTGATGGAGGCGATGTGCCCGTTGTAGTCGTCGGGCATGTCCTCGGTCTCGTCCTCGAGGATGCCGCCCCAGTACTTCTTGCCCTCCTCGAACTCCTCGAAGCGCCACCACGCCTCCTGGGCGTTGTTGTGCATCTTGTAGTAGATGAGCCCGGTGTCGGGGTTGTACGCCGGCGGCTGCCAGTCGTTACCGCCCATCCCGCCGGGCATGAACGTCCCGCGGCGCCCCTCGTCGATGTGGGGAATCATGCTGAACATGTTCAGCTGCTGGACGCCCGGTTCGGAGCGCTCGATGAGCTGGCCCGTCTCGGCGTCGACGGTGTACGCCCAGCCGGTCTTCCCGGCGTCGACGACGACGTCCTTCGTCTGGTTTCGGTGGGCGATCTCGAGGTCCTTGATGAGCACGCGCGGGCAGGCCGAGTCGTAGTCCCAGACGTCGTGTGGCGACTCCTGGTGGAACCAGAGCCGTTCGCCCGTCTCGGCGTCGAGACAGAGCGTCCCGCAGGTGTTGCGGTTCGGCCCCGGGCGCACCGACCCGTCGAAGTCCGGGCCGGGGTTGCCGATGGGGAGGTAGAGGCGGTTTCGCTCCTCGTCGAAGGTGGCGGTCATCCAGTTGGTGCCGGCCGCCTGCTCGATGCTGTCGCCGACCCACTCCTCCTCGGGACAGGTGCGTGTGAACCACTTCTGCTCGCCCGTCTCCGTGTCGAGCGCCGTGTGGAACCCGCGGACGCCGTACTCGCCGCCGGCGCTCCCCGTGTAGAGCGTCCCGTCGTGGACGATGGGCGCCCACGTCGCGGAGTAGCCCCGCTCGTGGTCGGCCGTGCTCGTGTACCACTCCTCCTCGCCGGTGTAGCGGTCGAGCGCGACGACCCCCGAGTCGAGGGTGCACATGAATATCTTGTCCTCGTAGACCGCGACGCCGCGGTTGTTGTCGTCGCAGCAGAGCACCACGTCCGACGGGACGGCGTAGGTGTAACTCCAGAGGACGTCGCCCTCGCGCGGGTCGATGGCCTTCACGTGGTTCGGCCCGTTGGACTGATACATCACCGGCGGGTCGCCGGGGACGACGACGGGCGTCCCCTCCATGCTCGACCCGGCGCCGACGTGCATCTCGTGTTCGAGTTCCAGGTCGTCGACGTTCTCCGGCGTGATGACGTCACACGTCGTGTACCGGTGCTGCTCGTAGTTCCCACCGTACATCAGCCAGGCCTCCGGGTTCTCCCCGGACTCGCTCAACATCTCCTGGGTGACGTCCTCGCGCGGGATGCGGTCGGTGTCGTGCTGGTGGGTGACGGACTTATCGGGCGAGCCGAGCACCCGATAGCCGTTGTCTGTCTCTCGAACGACCGTGTCCTGTGCGGCCTGTACCGCTTTGTCTTTCTCTATCGACATCGTGAATTACCTCGCTAAACTGGGTGCGCGCATCTCCTCGGTGATGTGGAAGACGTCGCTGCAGACGTCCTCCTGGTTGATGATCAGAACCGCGGCGCTCGCGGTGAGCGCGGCGGACAGTTGGCTGTCCGTGAGCGTCGCGTCGGTGGCGTCGGCGACCTCTCTGGCGGCGAGCGTCAGCAGGTACAGCCCGCCGAGCATCGCCTTCACGTCCCAGATTCCGTCGTCGAGAATCTCGTCGGTGATGAGGACCTGCTTCTGCCAGAGGTGGACGTCGAGCGTCCGAATCCACAGCAACGCCCCGCCCATCGCGCGCTGATGGAGCGGTGGGACGAACTCGACCCTGAACTCGACGCCGTCGGGAATCTCACCGGTCGGCACCCACCGCGAGAGGCGCATGTCGTTGTTGACGATGTCCATCATCAGGGCGGTCTGCTCTCGGTCGTCGAACCCGACGTCGCCGAGCGCGTCCGTCAGCCGGTCGGCCCTGATGAGTTCGTGGGCGGTGTCCCTGATGTACGACGACGTGAACCGCGACGCGTTCTCGTCGACGCTCCCGAAGAACCCCACGTCGAGCAGGTGGTCGTAGACGCGCCACCCCGGCTCGACGAGTTCCCGATACAGCTCCTCCGGTTCCCGCTCGCCGTCCGGTATCCCCTGCTCGCGTACCTCCGGGAGACGACCGAGCTGCTCCGCCAGGTCCGCCAGCGCCTCGTCGAGGAGTGCAGCGTCGAGCGACCCCTCCAGGTCGTCCCGAATCGTCTGCCCCAGCGTGGCGAACGCGGGGTCCGTGTCGGGCTCGACCGCGGCTTTCAGTTCCGAGAGCGTCAACTCTTCGTCCCCGACCGACTCGTCGATACCGAGCGACTGCACCAGTTGCCGCCGCTCTCCCTCGGTTACGTGCGGAACGTTGACATCGGTCATTGAACCACCGTCGTAATGACTTGCCCGTGTCATGAAATACCTTACCGTACTGTTCGGAAATTTTATCGATTATTCCTCTGGTATCCGTTCATACCATCGATTTTCGACGGAAAACTCGGTGACAGCGTGAGAACATCTATGATAGTTTACCGTTGATACGTCACGGGCGACGCGTCTCGTCGACCCGCGAGTTTAAGACCGCCGCGGCGCGACGTGCGTGGAGACTGCTCCCATGGAACTGACGGTCGAACCGTTACCGCGACAGCGCGGCGGGGACGGGCTGGCGCACGTCGCCCGCGAGACGATGGCCGACCTGGGCGTCGAGAGCGGCGACTACCTCCTCGTCCGCGGGCCGGAGGGCGACCGGGCGGTCGCGCAGGTCCTCCCCTCGAACGACGTCGACGACGGCGCGATTCGGCTGGACGAGCAGGTCCGCCGGACGGGTCGCGTCGAGGCGGGCGAGTCGGTCACCGCGGAGCGAACCACGGTCGAGTCGGCCGACCGCGTGGAGGTCGCCCTGCCGGCGGGTCTCGGCGCCGAGGAGGGACTGAAGCTCGCCCTCCGCGAGGAGCTCATCGGGCAGGCGGTCGTCGTGGGACAGACCGTCCCCGTCTCCCTCGCCGTCGGGTCGCGAGAGGAGGCGCAGTACCTCCCCGTCCGAATCGCGGCGGCGCGACCGAGCGACCGGGTCGTGGTCCGCGACTGGACGCGCGTCCAGCTCTCGCCCGACGCCGACGCGGGGCTCTCGCTCGACGCGGTCGTCGGCGGTCGGGGAGGAACCGAGGTCACCTACGAGGACGTCGGCGGCCTCGACGCGGAACTCGAACAGGTCCGCGAGATGGTCGAACTCCCGGTGCGCCACCCCGAACTGTTCGACGTGCTCGGGGTCGCCCCCCCGAGCGGCGTCCTGCTCCACGGCCCGCCGGGGACGGGCAAGACGCTCATGGCGCGAGCCGTCGCCGCCGAACTGGACGCCTCGTTCGTCGAGGTCTCCGGACCGGAGGTCGCCTCGGCGTACCGCGGCGAGAGCGAGGAACGCCTCCGGGAGGTGTTCGAGGAGGCCGCAGCGAACGACCCCGCGGTCGTCCTCCTCGACGACCTCGAGTCGCTGGCCCCCCGCGACGACGAGGCCGGCGGACGGGTCGTCGCCCAGCTCGTCTCGCTGCTGGACGACCGCGCCGAACGCGGCCGGGTCACCGTCGTCGGGACGACCGACCGCCTCGACACGGTCGACCCCGCCCTCCGAAGACCCGGCCGGTTCGACCGCGAGATAGAGGTCGGCGTCCCCGACCGCGACGGCCGCGAGGAGATACTGCGCATCCACACCCGCTGGATGCCCCTCGACGACGACGTCGACCTCGCTCGGCTCGCGGCGGTGACCCACGGCTTCGTCGGTGCCGACCTCGAGAACCTCGTCCGCGAGAGCGCCATGTGCACCCTGCGACGCCTCCGCGCCGACGCAGACCTCGCGGACGGGACCCTCGACGCGGACCTCCTGGCGTCGCTGTCGGTGAGCGACGACGACGTCAGGACCGCCCTCCGCTCGGTCGAACCCTCCGCGCTCAGGGAGGTGTTCGTCGAGGTGCCGGAGGTCGCCTGGGACGACGTCGGCGGTCTCGAGGACACGAAAGAGCGCCTCCAGGAGACCGTCCAGTGGCCCCTCGAGTACCCCGAGGCGTTCGACCGCGTCGGGCTGACCCCCGCCAACGGCGTCCTGCTGTACGGCCCGCCGGGGACCGGCAAGACGCTGCTGGCGAAGGCCGTCGCCAACGAGTCCCAGAGCAACTTCATCTCGGTCAAGGGCCCCGAACTGCTCGACAAGTACGTCGGGGAGTCCGAGAAGGGCGTCCGGGAGATATTCGAGAAGGCCCGGGCGAACGCCCCCGCCGTCGTCTTCTTCGACGAGATAGACGCGCTCGCCGGCGAACGCGGTCGGAACCGGGGGGACGCCGGCGTCTCCGAGCGCGTCGTCTCCCAACTGCTCACGGAACTCGACGGCCTCGAGGAACTGGAGGACGTCGTCGTCGTCGCGACGACCAACCGCCCCGAACTGCTCGACGACGCCCTGTTACGTCCCGGTCGCCTCGACCGACACGTCCACGTCCCCACGCCCGACGAGGCGGCCCGGCGCGAGATATTCGCCGTCCACACCCGGGGGAAGCCCCTGGCCGACGACGTCGACCTCGACGACCTCGCCCGGCGCACCGAGGGCTACGTCGGCGCGGACGTCGAGGCGGTCTGCCGCGAGGCGGCGACGGTCGCCGTCCGCTCGTTCGTCCGGACGGGCACGCCGCGGGTCGAGGAACTCGACGTGACGGCGGCGCACTTCGAGCGCGCGCTCGAGTCGCTCGACCCGAGCTCGCTCGGCGACGAACGGTTCGCGGCCGACCGTCGAGGAGCGGACTGGCCGTCCGAGTTCGAGGAGTGAACGTCAGGCGTCGGCGACGACGAGGACGTACCGGCCGCGCTCGCGCTCGACCTCCTCGACGTGCCGGACGTCGAAGCCGGCCTCGGCCACGAGGTCGCGCCAGTAGCGCGCCGGGTCCGTCGACCCGTCGTGGGTGATGCGCAGTTCGAGAACCCCGAGCGTGCCGCCCGGTGCGCACACCCGGTGGGCCTCGGCCGCCGCGCGCCGCGCGGCGGCTTCCGGGAGGTCGTGGAGCACGCGGCAGGCGGTCACGACGTCGACGCTCCCGTCCGCGACGGGAAGCCGGGCCGCGTCGCCGCGGACGACCGCGGCGTCGAGGCCGGCGCGCACGGCGTTGCGCCGGGCGAGCGCGGGCGCGTTGCCGAGGATGACCCGGTCGTCGAAGACGTCGACGCCGACGACGGTCGTCTCGGGTGCGAGCGTCGGAGCGAGCCCGACGAGCGAGCGCCCCGTCCCGCAGCCCACGTCGAGCACGCGGTCGGCCCCGTCGAGCGGGAGCGCCGCCGCGAGGAGCGCGTACTTCTCGCCGTCGAGACGCCACGGCGGCGGCCGGAGGAGCTTCGAGAGCGTCCGGTAGTCGGTGCGCGCGCCCCACAGTCCGAGCGCGACGGCGAGGAGTCGGCGGGTGCGCCGGGTCGACGCGACGGCGAGGAGCGCCCCGGCCGCGAGCGCGAGCGTGCCGAGGGCTAGCGCTCGTCCGCGCCGTCGCCAGTGGTAGATTCCGAAGTAGTAGGACACGGTCCGGTCACCCGCTCGCGGTCGTCACGGCTCGACCCGGCGACCGGCGTCGGGAACGCCTCACTCGCCCGACAGCGGTTCGCCTCGCTTGGTTACCTTCGTCGCCGGCAGGCCGGCGCGCTCGGCGTGTTCGTACACGGTCTCCTCGTCCTCCGCCCGGTAGTGACAGAACGTCCCGACGACCTGCTCGTCGCCGTTCGTCAGCACCTCCGAGTCCACCCACTCGATGTCCCTGCCCTCCTCGCGGAGCGTCGACAGCGTCTCGCCGGACGCCTCGGCCGCCGCCGAGAGTTCGTCCCGGGATATCGGTTCGTCCAGTTCGCGCAGGATGAGGAAGTCGTCCACTGCGTCGTTCGACATGGTCCGACACCTCCTTTCGGCCCGGGACGTGTAAGTTCTTTTCACGGTTCATGATAACTCTCGTCGATACTCCGGCCGACGTCAGTGACCGTCACCACTCCGTGAGCCAGTCGGGGGCGAGGCGGGCGCGACAGCGCGTGCAGTAGACGGTCGTGACGTCGTTCTCGGCGTCGCACTGCGGGCAGGCCACGCTCGCTCGGCGCCGAACGGCGGCGAGGGTTCCGGCGGCGCGCGCGTCCCCCGCGAACGTCCCGCGACCGTCGGTCGACCTCCCGACCGTCAGGTAGGTCGCCGTCACGGCGGCGAGGAGCGCGACGACCGACAGCGCGGCGAGCAGCGTCGACATCTCACGCCTCCTCGCCCCCGCGACCGATGCGCTCGGCGTAGTCCCGGAGCGCGGGTGCCTCGGCGTCGAGGTAGTCGTTCGTCCAGACGGCGTCCGGGTCGGTCGGGCCGTCGAGGAGGTCGGTCTCGGCGAGCATCGCGTCGAGACGGTGCCACCGCTCGCCGTCGTGGGCCCCCCACCCCGCCGTCCGGACGTGGTCGGTGAACTGGAGCGACTCGGCGGCGGCCCGGAACTTGTCCGTCTCGATGGCTCGACGGCGTTCGAGCGTCGCGTTGCGGGCGACGAGCGCCTCGATGGCCGCCTCCGGGTCGTTCGTCGCCGCCGCCCACCCCCTCGCGGTCGCCCGGAGGAACGCGCGCAGCGTCCCCGCACTGGACTCGGCGAACGCGCGGTTGGTCACGAGCGTCATGCCGTAGACGCCGAGGTAGTCGCCGATGGGGAGTTCGTCGGCGGTCCGGTCGTACTCGCGTTCGAGTTCCAGCCCGTTCGTGACGACGCCCACCGCGGCGTCGACGCTCCCGTCGAGGAGTTTGTGCTGGACGCGGTGGTGCGTGTTCGGGTCCACCCCCTGCAAATCCACCTCGTCGGCGATGCCCACCTGTTCGAGCAGTTGCGCGGCGAGGATGCGCGTCTTCGTCGCCGACGGCGCGACGGTCCGGCCGGCCAGTTGTTCGGGGCGTTCGAGCGATTCGCCGAAGACGTCCCGGAGGGTGTAGACCGCCGCCGGCGTCTTCTTCGTCACCGCCGCCACCGCCAGCGGTTCGAACCCCTCGCTCTGTGTGGCGAGGACGGCGCTCGCCCCCGCGAGGCCGACGTCGGCGCGCCCCCGGGCGGCCTGTTCGGCCGCGAACGGCGACCCGTGGCCCTCGACGAACTGCACGTCGAGGCCCTCCTCGTCGTAGAACCCCCGCTCCCGGGCGAGGAAGTACGGCGCCTGGAAGCCGTTCGGCTCCCAGTTCAGCTGGAAGGTGAGGGGCGCCATCACGGCACCTCCGGGCGGAACGTCCCCTCGGGGATGCGGTCGACGCCGAGCGCCTCCGGCCCGGCCACGTCGAGCAGGTGGTCGAACAGCCGCTCCATGCCGTCGATACGCGCCTCGTCCCAGTCGCGCACGACCATGTCGCGCCAGCCGTCCCGGACCGCGCGGACGATGGCCGGGTCGTCGTACGTCATCAGTTCCTCGCCGACGACCTCCCAGTGGTCGTCCTCGCTCACGAGGCGGTCGACCACGTCGCGGTAGGCGCCCTTGAACCCGCGCACCGTCTCGGGGTGCGCCTCGAAGAACGACTCGCTCGTGAGGAACGTCGAGATCGGGAGGCGCTCGTCGGTCTCCGAGAGGCGCTGGACGAGGTCGGCCATCGGGAGCACCTCGCGGTACGGTCCGCGCTCGGTTATCTCGGGGACGATGGGCCAGAACTGGAGGACGGCGTCCACCTCGCCGTCGTGGAGCATTCGCGTGAGGCCGACCTTCGACCCCGCCTCCACGGGGGTCGCCGCCTCGTCCGGGTCGAACCCGTGGTACTCGCGGCAGGCCGCCCGCGTCAGGATCCAGTTCTTGTCGAGGCGACGGACGACACCGATGCGGTGGTCCGGCAGGTCGGTGAGGTCCTCGATGTCGGTGTCCTCGGGGGCGACGAGGCCCCCGACGGTCCGGCCGTAGGGGTGGAAGGCGACGATGCTCGCGCCCTCGCTCCGCTCGCGGGCCGTCGAGATGTAGTCGATGTCGATGAGGTCGGCCTCGCCCTCCTGCAGGCGCGCCTCGACCGTCTCCATCCCGCCTTCCAGCTCGTCCGAGACCAGTTGCACGTCGAGGTGGAAGCCGTGGTCGTGGTCCAGCCCCAGGCGCTTGATGGTGTAGAGCATGTAGCGCGGGCTGCCGTTGTGTTCGAAGCGCGCGCGCATCACCGGCCGGTCACCCGGGTCGTCGTGGACGGCGTCGAGCGCCGCCTGCTGGTCGGCGACGTTCATCGTCGCACCGGGCTCACGATGGCGTCGAGGTCGGCCCCCCCGTCGATGAGCCGCCGGCGCTTCATCCAGTCGAGCTGTTCGCCCAGCTCCTCCCGGTCGACGAACTCGGGGGTCTCGTAGGTCGGGACGTCGATGCTCGCGAGCAGGGCCTCGCGGTCGACGTCCTCGAAGAGGTCGGGGGCGACGTCGGCGTCCGCGTCGAGCATCGCGAGGTACTCCTCGCGGAACGCCTCCGGGTCCTCGTTGATGTCCTCGACCGCCCGGCTGTACCCCCGCATGAACGCCTCCAGGTCCTCCCCCGCCAGTTCCTCGCCGGCGACGATGCCCATGTGGTTCTCGAACTCGAGGACGGGTCGGAAGCCGAGGTGGTCGGCGAGCGTGCTCTGGGGTTCGAGCAGCGAGATGGCCTCCACCTCGCCGTCGCGGAGCGCGCGGAGGCGGTCGGTCGGCATCCCGTGGTGTTCGAGCGTCACCTCGTCGGCCGGGACGTGCGCTTCGAGCGCCCGGACGACGGTGTACTCCTGTCCCGTCCGGCGGTTCACCCCCACCGGGACGCCCGCGAGGTCGGCCGGTTCCTCGACGTCGCTGTCCGGCCGGACGTAGACCGTGTAGGGCTGGTCGGCGAACGTCCCGCAGGCGACGACCCGCCCGTCGCGCATGTCCCAGGTGCGCTTGATGGACTCCCACTTGCAGATGGGGTAGAGGTCGACGTCGTGGTCGCCGGTCAGCGTCTCCTCGGCCGGGATGTACTTCCAGTCGACGTCTCCCCGGTCGCGCTCGACGAGGTCGACGTCGAGCCCCTCCGCTGCGAAATACCCCCGTTCGCTCGCCACCCGCTGCGGAAGCATGAACGAGAACGGCAGGTGGAAGAGCCGAACATTGTTACTCCGTGCCATGATATAGACGGTGAGACCATACTGTTATAAAAATAATGCAAGAATATTTATGAACCCGCGTCGGTTCGTGGTACCCACTGACATGTACCACGTCGCAGCGGTCGACCGCGAACCCGTGGAGGTCGCGGAGGGGGTGTACCTGGCGGACCTGGCGACGGGCGAGCGCGCCTCGATGAAGTTCTGGCGCATCGAGCCGGGCGCGACGCTCCCGACGCACCGCCACCACAACGAGCAGATCGGGTTCGTCATCAGCGGGACGCTGACCGCCGTCCTGGAGGACGGCGAGCACACGCTCGCGCCGGGCGACTCCTACGCCTTCCGGAGCGACGAACTCCACGGCGCGCGGAACCGGGGGGCGGAACCGGCCGTCGGCATCGGCGTCCTCAGTCCGCCGCGCGAGGAACCGGAGTGGGCGACGAAACGTCGCGCTGGCGCGCGCGCCGACTCCGACGACTGAACCGCGTTCGAGGACTACTCCGGGATCAGGTCCGCGGGCACCGTTCCGTCCTCGTTCCACCCGCGTGCCTCGTAGTAGGCGGAGAGCGCCGCCTCGAACCCCGGCAGGTCGTAGGGGAGGGCGTCGTCGCTCCGGTCGAACCCGCGCCGGTTGTTGAAGTGGCGTTCGAGCGTGACGACGCGTTCGCCCACCGCGAGGAGGTCCTCGTAGTCGGCGTCGAACAGCGCTTCGAGGCGCTCGTCGGTCACCACGTCGCGGGAGAACCGACAGACGATACCCGAATCGAGGAACGCGTTTCGCGCCTCCTTCTCGACGAGTCGCGCCGGCTTCCCGTCGAACCCCTCGCGGTCGAGGGCGTACTCGGGTTCGACGAGGGGGTACTCGTAGGCGTACATGCTCCCGTAGAGGTGGTCCGCGCCGCGGTTCGAGGTGGCGAACGCGAGCGCCTGGCCGTGGAGGGCGCGCCCGTCGTGCGCCGAGAACTCCATCCCCTTGCTCGTCCAGTTCTCGACGCCGAGGTCCCCGTGGGCGCGGTCGATACCCTCCGCGAGCAGGTCGCCGACCCCCTCGCGGTAGGCGATACGCTCGACGAGGTCGTGGACCAGGTCGACGTCGCCGAAGGCGTCCTCGCTGGCGAGGTAGGCGGCGACGACGTCGCCGCACGAGATGGTGTCCAGGCCGAACTCGTCACAGAGGTCGTTCGACTGCATCACGGCGTGGAGGTCGTCGACCCCCGCGTTCGCCCCGAACGCCATCACCGTCTCGTACTCCGGCCCCTCGGTCTCCAGTCCGGTCTCCTCGTCGCGCGTCGGCAACTTGCAGGCGAACGCGCAGGACGAACACGTCCCCTTCTTGTACTTCTTCGTCTCGATGGCGTCGCCGCCGATGGCCGCCGCCCCCTCGAACGAGCGCTCGGAGAAGTAGCGCGTCGGGAGCGCGCCCACCTCGTTCGCGTACGTCGTCAGCCCCGCCGTCCCCTGTCGTTTCATCACGCTGTCGGAGCCGGCGGCCTCGCGGTGGACGGCCGCCGCCTCGTCCGGGAGGTCGAGCGAGCGCTCGACGCTCCCGTCGAACGTCAGCGCCTTCACGTTCTTCGACCCCATGACCGCGCCGAGGCCGCCGCGCCCGAACGTCCGGTGGTCGGTCGTCACGATGGCCGCGAAGCGCACCCGGTTCTCGCCCGCCGGCCCGACGCACGCGACCTGGTCGGCGCCGAGGCCGTGGTGCTCCTCGACGTACGCCGACACCTCCGAGACGACGGCGTCCGCGAGGTCCGGGACCGCCTCGAACGCGACGCCGTCGTCCCGGACGTGGACGACGAGGGGGTCGTCGCTCGCCCCGACGAGTTCGACGGCCGGATGGCCCGTCGCGAGGAAGTGCCGCGAGAGGAACCCCCCGGCGTTCGAGGAGAGCAGGCCGCCGGTCAGCGGCGAGAGGCCCGTACACGAGAGTCGTCCGGTGAAACTCGTCCTCGAGGCCTGGAGGGGGCCGGCGGCGAAGACCAGCCGGTTCTCCGGGCCGAACGGGTCGGCGTCGAAGGGGACACGGTCGTGGGCGAGTTTCGTCCCGACGCCCCGGCCGCCGACGTAGTCGGTGAGCACGTCGTCGCAGGCCGTCTCGGTCGTCTCGCGGCGACTCACGTCCACCGTCAGCAGCGGGCCGGTCGCGTGCAGCATCGACTCGCGTACGTGGGCGCCGAGTGTTAAACCTTGGCGCGTCCCGTGGTACCGGGGAAACCTCTTTACCGCGACGCGTGGGGGTCCACGTATGGACGCCGTCGATCACATCAACGTCGACGTCGACGACCTGGGGGCGTGCTTCCCGTTCTACCGGGACGTCCTCGACCTCGACCTGCTCCGCCCGCCCGAGGACTTCCAGGGCGAGCACGCGATGTTCCGTGCCGGCGAGACCGTCGTGACGCTCGCGGAGACGGGGCGCGCCGAGAACTGGGACGAGACGGGCCTCGACCACCCACTCGACAAGGCGCACGTCGCGTTCGCCACCGACCGCGAGACCTACGAGTCGCTGGTCGCGGACCTCGACGGCCAGTTCCCCAAACAGGGCCCCTACGACTGGGGGGAGTTCGAGGGGTTCTACTTCCTCGACCCGGACGGCACGCTCCTCGAAGTCGTCACCTACGACCCGCCCGCGCCGGGCGTCGAGCGCGACCTCCTCACGCACGACGACGTGTGAGGCCGACCGTCCGTCGCGTGATGACCGGGACGAGCAAACGAAGTCAATTACTATCGCGGCCAACGCACCACGAATCAAACCTCTCGTGCCGTTATATACCGACTCCTCACCACTCCCCTCCCGGTTCGTCCGTCAGTCCGTCCCGTCGCGAGCGTGGCGCCGACGCCCGCGGACCCGCCGCCGTGCGAGCGAATCGCACCCGACACACGCTGCGCGCCGCCGAGCCAGCGTCACCTCCCGGCGACGAACTGCGTCGCCGCGTGACCGTTCCGTCGCCGACGGGAGCCGTCCCGTCTCGCCTCCCCGGGCGACCCCCGCGTCACACCGGGGGCGAGCGGTGCCCGAAACCGTATCCGTTTACATCACCCTGGCAACATCTAACACCATCGCCCGCCAATGTAACGGCGTACGTTAATCATGACTGAACTCGGCGGTTTCCAAGACCACGTAGCTCGCGTGGACCTCTCCTCGGGGGACGTGGGCTACGAGAGTATCGACGACGAGGACGCGAAGAAGTACATCGGGGCGCGCGGCCTCGGCGTGAAGTACGTCTTCGACCAGGGACCGGACGTGGACCCGCTCGGCTCGGACAACCTCATAGCGTTCATGAACGGTCCACTCACGGGAACGCAGGTGGTGATGAGCGGGCGCATCGCCGTCTGCACGAAATCGCCCCTCACCGGGACCGTCACCGACTCCCACCACGGTGGCTGGTCCGGCGCCCGGCTCAAGTGGGCGGGCTTCGACGGCCTGCTCTTCGAGGGGAAGGCGGAGGACCCCGTCTACGCCGTCGTCGAGGACGGCGAGGTCGAACTCCGCGACGCCTCCCACCTCTGGGGCAAGGGCGTCCACGAGGTCCGCGACACCGTAGAGGAGGAGGTCGAGGGCTCCTACGGCAAGAACCTCTCCATCATGGCCATCGGCCCGGCCGGGGAGAACCAGGTCCGCTACGCCTGCATCGTGAACGAGGACGACCGCGCCTCCGGGCGCGGCGGCACCGGCTGCGTCATGGGCTCGAAGAACCTGAAGGCCGTGGTCATCAAATCGACGACGAAGATGCCCAAGCCCGCGAACCCCGAGACCTTCCGGGAGGGCCACCAGCAGGCCATGCAGGTCATCCAGGAGTCCGAGGTCACCGCACCGAACGAGGGCGGCCTGTCGCTCTACGGGACGAACGTCCTGATGAACGTCGGCGAGGAGATGGACGGCCTCCCGACGAAGAACGGGAAGTACACCTCCACCGAGGCGTACCGCGACGCCGAGGGCGTCGACGTCGACGCCGAGCGCGTCTCCGGCGAGAACGTCCGCGAGAACATCCTCGTCGACGAGCCGACCTGTCACTCCTGCCCGGTCGCCTGCAAGAAGGAAGTCGAGGTGGAGTACTCGCACAAGGGCGAGGACATGAACGTCCGGATGGAGTCCTACGAGTACGAGTCGGCCTACGCGCTCGGCCCGAACTCGGGGCACACCGACCGCGACGCCATCGCCGTGATGATCGACCAGTGTAACGACCTCGGAATGGACACCATCGAGGCGGGCAACATGCTCGCCATGGCGATGGAGATGTCCGAGGAGGGCAAGTTCGACGACCTCGGCGAGGGCCTCGACTGGGGCGACGTCGAGTCGATGATCGACCTGCTCGACGACGTCGGCCACCGCGACGGCGCGCTGGCGGACCACCTCGCCGGCGGCGCGAACCACCTCAGCGAGGAGTTCGGCGCCCGCGAGAACTCCCTCGACGTGAAGGGCCAGACCATCCCGGCGTACGACCCCCGCTGCCTGAAGGGCATGGGCATCGGCTACGCCACCTCGAACCGCGGCGCCTGCCACCTGCGCGGCTACACGCCCGCGGCCGAAATCCTCGGCATCCCCCAGAAGGTCGACCCCTACGAGTGGCAGGGGAAGGGCGAACTCTGTGCGACCTTCCAGGACATGCACGCCATCAGCGACTCGTTCGACATCTGCAAGTTCAACGCGTTCGCCGAGGGCATCGAGGAGTACGTCATGCAGTACAGCGGCATGACCGGCCTCGACGTGACCGAGGAGGACCTGATGCAGGCCGGCGAGCGCGTCTACAACCTCGAACGGTACTACAACAACCTCGTCGGCTTCGACGGCGACGACGACTCCCTCCCCGCGCGCTTCCTGGAGGACGGCATCCCCGGCCAGGGCGCGAGCGAGGGCGAGTACTGCGAACTCGACGAGATGAAAGAAGAGTACTACGAGCACCGCGGCTGGGTCGACGGCGTGGTCAGCGAGGAGAAACTCGAGGAACTCGGCATCGACATGGGCCCCGGCACGGGCGTCACGCTCGGCGATAGCGGCGCCGCGCCCGCGGACGACTAGAGACCCCCACCTTTTTTGACCTCGGGTGCGCTTCGCGCACCGCTCGGCCAAAAAATCTGGACCAAAAAAGGCCGGTTGCGAGCGCTCCGCGCTCGCAACCGGTGAACCGCGCCGCTTCGCGGCGCGGATGCTGGCCGCAGTGGTGTGCCCCGGTAACGCACTGTCCAGTCAGTCAGTCCTGCTGAATTTATATATATATATATATATATATGACACATATGGCGCGTATGCACCGACGACGCCTCCTCGGCGTGCTGGCCGGCGCGAGCGCGGCGCTGGCCGGATGTCTGGCGAGGCAGCCCGCGGTCGGCGACGACGGTGAGGGCGCCAACGGCGACGGGTTCACCGTCGAGGAGGAGCATCTCGAGGACTGCAACGAACACGCGACGGTGGCGTTCGTCCGGTCAGCGACGGAACTCGAGGCCGAGTCCACCGTCGGCGGGATGGCCTGCACGAACGAGAGTTGACTACGACTCGGACTCCGCGCGCGGCCACGCGAGACGCACGCCCTCGGGGTCCTTCCGCCCCGTCGCGTCCACCTCGCCGCGCTTCCAGAGGTACCAGTAGGCGCGTCGGGCGACCGCTCCCTCCCCGACGCTTTCGAATGCCTCGTCCGGGTCGGCGTACTCGCCGGGGTGGTCGCGCTCGAAGGCGGCGAGCGTCTCGCGCAGGGTCTCGACGGCGTCGGTGGCGAGGACGGTCCCGCCGTCGCGCTCCTCGACCGCCTCGAGGCCCGCGGGCGAGAGCGCGTGGGTCGTCCTGCTGTTCGGCGGCGAGTCGAGCAATCCCTTGCGGACGAGTCGGTTGTGCTCGCGCTGGACGGCCGTCGGACTGGCGTCGAGGGACGCGGCGAGGTCGGGGACGACGCGGTGGACGTCGAAGTGGACCTCCCAGGCGGCCTCGCGGAACGCGTCGTGGTAGCACCGCAGGATTCCGTCGCGGATGGACTCCTCCGTCATCGACTCCCTCTAGTCGTCGCGACGCTCAAGTACGGAACGGAGTCGCGGTGGGTTCTTGCCCGCGGGCCGTGAAGCCGTCGTCATGACCGCTCACGAGGCGGGCGACCGTCCGGCGAAGTCCCGCGCGGAGGTCCGCGACATCTACGAGGAGAACGCCGCGCGCTTCGAGCGCTTCGGCTGGCTCGAAGAGCGCCTCGTGGGGCGCTACCGCGAGCGCCTGTTCTCGCGCGCGGAGGGGCGCGTCCTCGACGTGGCCTGCGGCACCGGGCCGAACTTCGCGCACCTCCCCGAGAGGACCGACCTCGTCGGCGTCGACCTCAGCGAGGCGATGCTGCGGGGGGCCGCGCGGACGGCGCGAGACCTCGACCGGGACGCGGACCTCCGCGTGGCCGACGCCGAGGCCCTCCCCTTCGAGGACGACGCCTTCGACACCGTCGTCTCGGCGCTCTCGACGTGCACGTTCCCGGACCCGGTCGCCGTCCTCCGGGAGATGGACCGCGTCTGCGCGCCCGACGGGCGCATCCTCCTGTTCGAACACGGGCGCAGCAGCGTCCCGGCCCTCGCCCGCCTGCAGGACCGCTTCGCGTCGCGGCACTTCGAGCGGATGGGCTGTCGCTGGAACCAGGAACCGGTCGACGTCGTCCGCGAGGCGGGACTCAGGGTCGAGGGGGTCCGCCGCGACGTCCTCGGTCTCTTCACGAGCCTCGTCGTCGTGCCCACCGCGTGAGGCCGCCGGGGCGGGTCCACGGGTCCACGGGTCCACGGGTCCACGGGTCCACGGGTCCTCACCCTTCCTTTCCGACGACGACCACCTCGCGGATGTCGAGGGCCGTCTCGAACTCGTCGCGCCGGTCGTTGACGCTGCCGACGCGGCGGAGGTGTTCGGTGTGGGCGCGTTCGACCGCGTCCCCCTCCCGGCGGTCGAGGTCCAGTCGGTCGCGGAGGTCGTCCCAGTGGCCCGCCTCGACGAAGAAGACGCACGCCTCGTCGTCCTCGGCGACGAGTTCGTAGCGCCGGCGGTAGTCCTCGAGGCGCGGGCCGAGGTCGGCCTGGACGTGTTCGACGAGGTCGGGGAGCAGTTGTGGGCCGACGCTCGCCTTCGCCGCGGCGAGCAACAGCGCGTTGCCGTCGATGGGGTTCACGCTCACCCCCCGGCGCGCATCGCCTTCTGGGTGAAGGCGTCGACGAGACCGTCGAGCGCCGCCTCCTCGCCCTCGAAGGCGACCGTCACCTCGGTCAGGCTGATGGACCCGGCGACGTCCACCGCCTCGGTGGTGAGGTCGGCGCGCCAGCCGTCGCCCTCGACGCGGTCCTCGTCGACGCGCTCGCCGCCGAGGTTCTCCAGGTAGTGGACCGCGAGTCGCTTCGAGATGCCGCGATAGGACTCCTCTCGGCGCATCTATCCACCCGCGACCGGGGGGAACACGGACATCGTGTCGCCCTCCTCCAGTTCGGTCGCGGTCCCGTCCAGGTGGAGCACCTCGCGCCCGTTCTTGAGCACGTTCAGCTGTGGGCGAATGTCGCCGACGTCGTCGAGGATGAGGCCTTCGAGCCCGTCGAACTCCGCTTCGAGCGCGGCGAGGACATCCCCCACCGTCGCGTCGTCGTCGTACTCCCTCGCGATGGTCTTCGACCCCACCGCGGTGCGGAAGTTCGCGAAGAACCGCAACTCGAGTTCCATGCCTCTAACACTGCCTCTGGCGGCATAAAGCCACACCCGATAGCGCGGCGCGCGCGCAGTCCCGACGCGCTCGCTGGTCGGTCGGTCGACGACGCGGCGTCAGCGCTCGGTCGTGGCGCGCGTCTCCCCCAGGGGGGTCGCACCGTCGACCACGCTCCCGAGACCGACCCGCTCGATGGTCTCGGCCGTGGGGCGGCCCGCGTCGTCCCACCCGCGCGCGGCGTAGTAGGCGGTGAGCAGGTCCTCGAACGCGGCCGGGTCGAGCGCCACGCCGTCCTCCCGGGGCGTCGCGAGCGGCGCCGGGAGGGCGTCGTCGGTGCGGTCGAACCCCTCGCGGACGTTGAACAGGCGCGTCAGCGTCCAGACGCGCTCGCCGAGGCGCGCGAGGTCGTCGGGCGAGTGGTCGAGGCCCACCTCGGCGAGGAGCGCCGCGCCGAGGTCCGAGAGCGCCTCGGCCGCGAAGTCGTCGGCGACGAGGCTCCAGACGGCCGACCGGGCGTTCTGCGCGCCGACGACGGCCTCGACGCGTTCGGCGGTCGACCAGGTCTCCTCGAACACCTCGCGCTCGACGGGTCGAGCGCGCCGGTGGCAGGCCCCCCGGTCGCTCGTGGCGTAGGCCAGCGCCATCGCGGGCGCGACGCGCGGGTCGTACCCCGGCATCTCCATCGACTTCACCGTCGGGACGAGCGCCTCGCCGCCGAAGCGTTCCGCGGCGGCCTCGACCCCGTCGGCCAGCGCGTCGCCGAGCGGCGTCGCGCGGGTCGCTATCTCCTCGACGAGCGCGCGGGCGGCGGCCGGGTCGCCGAAGGCGAGGTCCCGGTCGAGCGTCCCGTTCTCGGCGGCGCGTATCGCCCACGCGACGGCGCTCCCCGCGCTGATGACGTCGACGCCGAGGCGGTCGCACGTCGCGCCGAGGTCGGCGACGGCGTCGGCGTCGTCGATGCCGAGGCCCGCCCCGAGGCTCATCGGGGTGGCCCCCCGGGGGACGCTCTCGCCCTCGTCGGTCGCCACGCGAAAGCCCCCCGGCACCGCCCGGTCGGGGTGCTCGCGGCCGACGCTCCGTTCCCTGAGCGCCTCGACGCCGACGCCCTCCGCCCCCTCGAAGCGCCCCGCCTGCCAGCCGCGGGTCGCGAGCGCGCCGACGGCGTCGGCGAAGTCGAGGCTCTCGACGGTCTCGCTCGCGGCCTGCCAGCGACCGGTGTCGCCCTCCCGGTAGGCGCGCTCGTAGCGTTCCCGGAGGGTAGCGAGCGCCGGCGACGGCTCCGGGGGGTCCCCCCGCGCCACGACGGCCTTCAGCCGCTTCGACCCCATGACGGCGCCCGCGCCGCCCCGCCCGGCGTGGTGGTCGCCGCCGTCGGTGGCGATGGTGGCGTACGAGACTTCCGCCTCGCCCGCGGGGCCGACGCAGGCGACGGCGCCGGAGAGGGCTTCGTCGGTCGCGTGCGCGTCCGCGCCGGTCAGGTCGGCCGCGGAAACGAGCCGTCCCGCGCCGTCCTCGAGGACGAGCGTCGTCCACTCCTCGGCGCGGCCGGTCACCAGCACGCCGAGGCAGTCGGGGAGCGCGCCGGCGAGCGCGTCGGGGAACGCGCCGCCGCCGTAGGAGTCGAGGAAGCCGCCGGTGAGCGGCGACTTCGTGACGGCGGCGTAGCGCGACTCGCCGGGGAGGGCCCCCGAGAGCGGGCCGACGAGGAACGCGAGGTGGTTCGCCGGCGAGAGGGGGTCGACGCCCGGCGCGAGTTCGTCGTAGAGGTACCGCGCGCCGAGGCCCTTCCCGCCGAGGTAGTCGCGTCGCCACTCCTCGGGGACGCGCTCGCGTTCGACGGTCCCGCCGGTGAGGTCGACGCGCAGGACGCGGTCGCGCACGGTGGTCATCGTCCCCGACTACGCCGGTCGTGCGGAAAAGGGGTGCGCCCGGTCTAGTCCTTGAAGACGTCGCTGAGTCGGATGCCGTCCTCGACGATGCGGTAGTTGCGCTCGTGGTCGAGGCGGTCGGCGAGGCCCTCGTGGTCGTACAACTGGGCGATGAGGTCGGCCTGGAGGTTGCGCCACGCGATGGCGTAGATGGGCGACTGCCCCCACGCCCGGAGTTCGGGGATGAACTCGTCGTAGCGCTCGGCGCGCTCCTCCAGGTGTTCGACGACGTCCATCACGAAGCCGGCGGCCTCCGCGTCGTCGCCGGCGTCGTCGATGGCGCGGTTGATGCGGGTTTCGAGCCCCTCGACCGCCCGGTGCATGTCGTTCGCGGCGTTCCCGTCGTCGTCCGGCAGCGCGTCGAGTATCGGCTGTGGCACGCCGAGTGAGACGTCGTCCATGCGTAGACGTGCCGCTCGGTCGGTAAAAAGGCTGTCCGGTCGCGCCGTCAGCGCTCCTCGACGTGACGCACGTCGACGGCGATGCCGCGCGTCGAGCGGGCCATCTCGTCGCCCGACATGGCCGCCCGGCCGACGCCGAACGCCCTCGGCCCCTCGAAGACCACCTCGTCGCCGACGCGGATGGCGTCGCTCGCGTCGAGGATGCCGGGCGCGAGGACGCTCCCCTGCGGGACGAACGCGTCGATGTCGACGCGCCTGGTCGGGACGTCGCTCTCTGCCCAGCGCTCGCCGCCCGCGAGCGTGAGCGCGAGGGTGCCGTACTGCGGGACGAGCGTCGCCCACTGCTCGCCCTCGTGGTGGACCCGCAGCGAGGGGAACCGCCCACCAGTCTGGATGTCGTCGAACAGCGCGTCGCCCGCCGGCTCGGTCCCCTCGCCGCCGAACTGGTAGTCCGCGATGGCGCGGACGGTGTTGTGCTCGCGGGTGCGCTTCAGGTACGCCGACTCACCGTCGAGCGCCGTCCGGAGGGCCGCGAGCGACTCGTCGGTCGTCGGGTGGTCCGTGACGGTGTACCGAAACTCGACGCCCGCGCGCGCCGCCGCGCGCTCGACGATGTCGGTGTAACCGCCGGGCGGGACGTGCGCCACGTAGTCGGGGTACTCGGTGTTGGCGAGGTAGCGCGCGAGCACCTCGACGACGAACTCCCGTTCGGTCTCCGTCCACTGCCCCGTCACGACCGAGTCGTAGTGCTGGGCGGGGTAGGTGAGTTCGAGTTCCTGCGGGACGACGCCGATGGGGGAGGTCATCGACACCTTGTGCGCGCGGTAGCCGATGGCGTCGTGGAACTGCCCGTGGCTCTGGGACTCGCTGTAGGGTTTGCGCGCGGAACAGGGGACGAGGACGAGCGGCTTCTCGAAGCGGTTGTGGTAGCGCGAGGTCACGCGCTCGGCGAAGCGCTGAATCTCGACGCGGCGCAGCGAGTCGTCGCTCGCCGCCAGCAGTTCATCGCGGCGGAGGACGGGCGTGCGCTCCTCGACGTAGCCGTACTGCTGGTCGAGACGGCGGAAGGTGGCGGTGAGCCACGCGCCGTGGCGGGCCTGCCCCTCGACGTAGTCGCGTAGTCGCCCCGCCCGGATGCGCTCCCTGACCGTCGCGAGCTGCGCCCGGAGCGCGTTGACGTTGTGCTCGGCGCAGTCCTCGTGGGTGAACGCCTCCCGCGACCCCTGACAGGCCGGACAGGCACAGGGGAGTTCCGTCAGGTCTTCGAGAAAGGACTCGCCGTCGGCCGTCTGGTAGAACCCCTCCAGCCCGCGGACGTACGCGCGGTTCGCGTCCACGAGGTCGACCCCGGCGTAACAGAGCGTGGCGACGTTCGCGGGCGTGGCGACCCCCGAGAGGAACAGCGCCGTGTCCGGGGGGATGGCCTCGCGCACGTCGATTACGGTCTCGACGAACGCCCGGGCGTTCCCGCGCAGGCCGGCCCCCTCCGAGAGGGCGTAGGCGTCGGCGCCGGCGTCGCGGGCCGTCGCCCGCGAGACGACGGCCGCGCTGGGGAAGTCGACGTCCTCGTAGTCCACGGCGAACGCCTCCTGGACCTCGGGTGCGGTGCCCGCGGGGAAGGCGCGATGCGGGAGGACGGTGAGGACGCCCTCGTCGCCCTCGGGGGCGGCGTGCTCCTCCGGCCAGAGGCTGCCGGCGTCCTCGACGACGTCGTCGGCGAGCGCGGGCGTGACCAGCGGCTCGGTCAGGCGGAGTTCGCCCACCCGAGCGGGTCCGTCGCGCTCGTGGACCTCGAAGTAGTCGGTCATTGGCGGAGGTGCGGCGTCGGCGTTGAACTATCTTGTCTTGTGGAATCGGTCGCCGTCGCCCGTCCCCGTCAGGACTCGCGGTCGGCGAGCGACTCGACGCGGACGTCCTCGGGGAGGCGCGCGAGCGCGCTCTCGGGCCACTCCCAGTGGGCGACGGTGAACGACGCCTCGGGGTTCGCGGCCGCGAGCGCGCGCACGCCCTCGGCGGCCCGCTCGTAGGCCGCCCGACCCGGGTGCTCGGGAGTCTCGGCGGTGAACGGGTAGCTGTCCGAGAGGTGGCGCGGGAAGGGACCGAAGGGCGGGACCAGCCGCCAGGTGGCGTCGTAGCGGTCGCTGTCGTTGCCCTCCGTCAGCAGGACGCTCCCCTCGACCGCCAGCCGCGAGAGCCGGTCGTGGTGGCGGAGCACCTCGGGGCGGCGGGCGGACTCGGCGGAGACGTGGAAGAAGGAGTCCTTCGTCGCGGGGTCGGTCCGCTCGAGTTCCGCCGAGTGGTCGAGCAGGGCGCGGTAGCCGTCGAGCATCGCGGGGTGGCCGCGGGCGCGGGCGTCGACGAGTTCGAGCAGGTTCCCCCGGCGGACGGCCTGTTTCACCCGTCGCAGTTCCTCGAAGGTGACGTGGAGGTTGTGCCGGGCGAGCAGGCGCTCGCGGGTGTCGGCGTCACAGCGGGCCACCTCCTCGGGCGCGTGGTCGGTACAGACCGGGCACGAGCAGGGGAAGTACGCCAGGTCGTCGAGGTGTTCGGTGCCGCGCACGGTGAGGTAGCGGTCGTCGCGGGCGTAGAGGGCGTAGGCGGCGGAGTCGAACAGGTCACAGCCCATCGCCACGGCGAGCGCGAACATCATCGGGTGGCCGGCGCCGAAGAGGTGGACCGGGGCGTCCTGGCCGAGGCCGCGCTTGGCGGCGGCGACGACCTCCACCATGTCGTCGTAGCGGTAGCTGTTGAGCAGGGGGACCACCGCGCCGACGGGGAAGACGTCGAGGCTCGTCCCGTAGGCGTGGCGGGCGGCGTCCTCGCGGAGGTCGGTGTACGTCGACCCCTGGACGGGCGCGTTGACGAGCATCTCGCCCACGTCGACGCCCTCGGCGACCTCGAGGCGTTCCCTCGTCGTGGCGAGTTCCGCCGCCGCGCGCTCGCGGGAGACGTCCGGCGGGGTGGGGATGTCGACGGGCGTGCCGATGTCGCTCCCGACGTCGTACTGGAACCGCAAAATCTCCTCGGTGGTGGTGTCGATGTCGCCGTACTCCGCCAGCTGGAACGACCCGGAGTCGGTCATGATGGCGCCCGAGAAGTCGTAGAGGTCGTGCAGTCCCCGCGAGAGCGCGCTCTCGCGGAGGTCCTCGCTCTTCTGGAGGATGTAGCCGTTCGTGATGAGTATCTCCGCGCCGAACTCCGCCTCCAGGGCCGCCGGGGCGATGGTCCGGATGTGCGGGTTGATGACGGGGAGGAGCGCGGGCGTCTCGACGGTGACGCCCGCCCGCGGGACCCGGAGGTCGCCGATGCGTCCCCCGGCGTCGAAGGCCCGAAGCTCGAAACAGTCGCGCATTGGGCGCCCTTCCCCGAGCGCGTCACTAAGGGTTGCGTTCCGCGCTCAGCCGACGAGCGGCGTCGATTCCTCGCGGTAGCGCTCGTACAGCGCCTCGCCCCACTCGTAGGCGGCCGGGTCGTCGGTGTCGACGAAGACGCTGAGCGTGCCCGTCTCGGGGTCGTAGCCGCCGACGCCGACGCGCTCGTCGAACAGCGCGAGGCCGCAGGGGACGGCCTCGTGGACGCTGAGGGTGAGGTTGCCGCTCTCGACGGCGGCCGCGCCGCGCTCGGGGTTCGACTCCAGGATGGACTCGACCACCGAGGGGAGGTAGACGATGTCCGTCTCCATCCCGTCGACGATGCGCTCGTAGATGCCCTCGACGTGCATGGGGGCCACCGTCGCCGTATCGAACCCCCGGAGGCTGTCCGTCCCCTCGACGAGCGACATGAACCGCTCGACGGGCCGGTAGGGCGTCCCCGGTGCCGCGCTGGTCACCGTCGCGCCCGCGAAGTGCTCGACGCGCAGGCCGAGCGCCTCGGGGTCGACGACCTCGAGGAGGGGGTCCAGTCGCCGCGCCGCCCGGCCCGCCCGGGCGAGGTCGTCGACCCGTTCCGCGACCACGTGGCCCGCCGCGGTAAGTCGATAGTGGCCGTTCTCGCGCTCGACGAGGCCGTGGTCGGCCAGCGACCGGGTCGCGCGGTGGACCGTCGGTTTCGACACGTCGAGCGCCGCCTGCAGGTCGCGCCGGTCGTGCGGTTCCGTCCGCAGGGCGGCGAGGAGCGGCGCCCGCCTGACGACGCTCACGAGCCACTCCGTCTCGTCCATACCCCTCGATACGTGGTATCGTACTTAATGGTAGTCACGCTCGCCGACCGAATCACCCCGCGAGTCGCGTTTCAGCCACCGAGACGGTCTTACGCGGTGAGTATAACCTCCGACGAATCAGTCTGTTTCCCGGTGGTATCCGATTATGACAACGACCGAACCGACGGACACGCTCGACGCTGAACCGACTTCGACCACGACGACCGACACCGGGCTCGACGCCCACGTCCTCGCGGCGCTCTCGTACGTGCTCGGCCCGCTGACGGGGCTCGTCGTCTACCTCGTCGAACCCGAGGACGACTACGTGCGCTTCCACGCGGCCCAGAGCATCACCACGTTCGGCCTCCTGTTCGCGGCCAGCATCGTCTTCTCCGTCGTCCAGACTGTGCTGTTCACGGTGCTGTTCGTCGACCCGGCGACGTTCATCGTCGGCAGTCTCGTCTCGCTCGCTCTCGGCCTCGTCAGCCTCGTCGTCGGGCTGGGCGCGCTCGTCCTCTGGGTCTACCTCGTGGTCAGCGCCTACAGGGGTCGGACGCCGCGGATTCCCGTGGCCGCCGGCCTCGCGGACCGACTCGTCTGAGCAGTACTGGGAGATGGCGTGCGCCCGGGTGGGGCGACGGACACGCAGGTGGGGGTGACGGTACCCGTGGGACCGCGCCCGGGTGGGACGCGCGCTCAGGTGGGGGTGGCGTCGTCCGGTATTCCGAACGAGTCGTAGTAGAGGACGCCGAGGACGGCCCGTCCGTCTCGCACGTCGCCGTCGCGAATCGCGGCGCGGAACGCCTCGTAGTCGGTGGTCGAGGGGTGGATGGTCTCGTCGACGTCGAGGTCCTGGTCGCCGGCGGGTTCGCAGTCGTACGCGACGAAGAAGTGGAGTTCGGAGTCGGCGATGCCGTTCGCCGGTTCGACGGTCGTGAGCGGGACGACCCGGTCGGCCTCGTAGCCCGTCTCCTCGCGGAGTTCGCGGTGGGCCGCCGCGCGGTAGTCCTCGTCGTCCGGTTCGACGCCGCCGACGGGGAGGCCGCGGTTGATTCGCCTGACGGCCTGGCGCCACTCCTCGATGACCACGAGGTCGCCGTCGGATGTGAACGGGAGTATCACGACGGCGGGTGGCTCGCTCAGGTAGTCGTAGTCCGTCTCGGTGCCGTCGGGGAGGCGGACGTCCTCGTGGCGGACGTCGAAGCCGGGGCAGGTGTAGGCCACCTCGCCCGCGAGCGTCTCCCAGGCCAGGTCGTCGGCTGTGTCGCTCATGGGTCGACTGCGGCGCGCTTCGGCAAAAACCCGCTCACTCGACGGCGAAGTAGCGGTCGGCGTGGCGCGCACAGCCGGGGTTGAACGCCGCGCCGCACGCCGGACAGGCGTGGTCGCACGCGAGGTACGTCTCGGCCGAGAGGGTGGTCCGACAGACCCCACAGAGGACTGCCGGGTCGTCGAAGCGCTCGCGCGGCCAGGGCGTCGTCTCGTGGTCCGCCAGTTCCTCGTGGCAGGCGTGACAGGGGTAGTAGGTGTCACAGCAGGCGTGGCGCAGGGCGACGACGTCGCGGTCGCTCCGGTAGTGCGTACAGCGCGTCGCCCCGTCGACGGCCACGCCGCGGAGCGGGACGTCGAAACGGGGGTCGAGCGTCGCGTCCGGACTCGTCACGGACGGGTGAACGGCGGCCGGGGACGAGGGTCTGTCGGTCGCCCCACCTCCCGAAACTCGGGTGCGAGGCGGGGGTTACCAGCAGTTTTTTCCCTCGTTCGCCACTAACAGAACCAACAATGGTCGACTCCCCCACCGCGAGGTCACGCCCGCCTTCTTCGCTCGCGTGGTGTCACGAAGTGGTGGACGACGTCTCGCGCACGTTCGCCATCACCATCGATCTCCTCGACGCGCCGATGTCGGACTACATCTGCGTCGGCTACCTCCTCTGTCGCGTCCCGGACACCGTCGAGGACGCGGGCCACGTCCCGCCGGCGGAGAAGGCCCGTCTGTTGCGGACCTACGACGACGCGCTCGACCCCGCGTCGGCGACCGGGGTCGACGACTTCCGTGCCGCCGTCGAGGAGTGGCTCCCGGCGGACCCGGACGCGCCCGCCGACTGGGCCGTCGTCCGGCACGCAGACCGGGTGTTCGCGGCCTACGACGCCTTCGACGCCGACGTGCGGGCGGCGATGCGCCCGCCCATCCGCGAACTCGTCGGCGGGATGGCGACGTTCGTCGAGGGGAGCGACGCCGAGCGGGGCATCCGCATCGGCACGCGCGAGGAACTCGACCGCTACTGCTACGTCGTCGCGGGGACCGTCGGCCACCTCATCACGAACCTCGCCGCCCTCGACACCGACGACGAGACCGAGCGCTACCTCCGCGCCCGCGCCGAGAGCTTCGGCCACCTCCTCCAGCTGGTCAACATCGCGAAGGACGTCCACACCGACTACCGCGAGGAGGACAACGTCTACATCCCCCGCGAGTGGCTCCAGGCCCACGGCGTCCCCATCGACGAACTGCTCGCCCCCGAACACCGGACGGGCGCCACCGCCGCCCTCCAGCGCGTCATCGACCACGCCCGGTCGTTCCGTACCGACGCCCGCGAGTACCTCGAACGCTACGCCCACGGGACCGACCACCACCTCGGGGCGTGGGCCGTCCCCTACCTGCTCGCCATCGCGACGCTGCGCGAACTGGAGGGGAACCTGGAGGACGTCTTCACCGAGTCGTCGGTGAAGGTCTCGCGCGAGGAGGTCGCCCGGGTCGTCTCCGCGTTCGCCGTCGACTCCCCCGACCTGAGCGTCCTCGACGGCGTCGAACGCTCCGTCGAGACGGCGTAACCGACTCCCGTTCCTCTCGATTCGTCTCCGCCCCCAGCGACAGCTCCCGCCTGCTACCCTTCGTCGAACCACGGGACGTCGCCGCCTCCCTCGCGTGGCCTGCTGGCATACGGAACGCTCATCGTCTTTTTTACTCGATAATGAGTAAACCTTTTCAGCGTGAACCGTCGACTGTGAGGTGATGATTGATTCGCTCACCAACCACCCCGTAGCACCGCTTGAACGACCATGATGTGGCAGGACCTCGTCTTCCTCTGTGGCAGCGTCTTCTCGCTGTTCGTCCTCATGCCGACGCTTCGCGACTCGATGGCGAACGTCCCGCTCGGGACGACGCTCCCCTCGGCGACCATCGCCGCCGTCTACGGGACGACGTTCTTCACGCTGGGGATGACCTTCTCCGCCGCCGGGTCGTTCCTCACCGGCATCATGTGGAGTCTCATCGCCTTCCTCCGCTCGCCGCACCCCTACAACCCCCGCCGCGTGGACGACGGGCCGACGTCGGTCCGGAGCGCCCCGCAGAACGCGGACTGAACCGCTCTCCTTCGACTGTCGTCGACGCGGACGTTCTTTCGCTCGACCGTCGCGCACCCAGCGACGGCTGTCAGCCGTCTAAAGAAAGTGTCTTTGGCCGTCACTGACATGGGAACGGTATGCACTGCGTCGCCGGTGTCGACATCGGCAACTCCAGCACGGAGGTTGCCATCGCGCGGAGGGGGGACGACGGGTCGTGGGCGTTCGTCGCGAGCGACCTGTTCCGGACGACCGGGTTGAAGGGGACGAAGGAGAACGTCCCGGGCGTCCTGAACGCGATGCGTCGGGCGACCGAGCAGGTCGGCCTCGACCCGGGGGACGTCGACCGCGTCCTGCTCAACGAGGCCGCGCCGGTTATCGGCGACGTCGCCATGGAGACCATCACGGAGACGGTCATCACGGAGTCGACGATGATCGGTCACGACCCCTCGACGCCCGGCGGCGTCGGCCTCGGCACCGGAACCATCGTCGAAATCACCGACGACATGGCCGACTATTCCACAGCGGAGTCGGTCGTGTTCGTCGTCCCGGGGTCGGTCGACTTCGCGGACGCGGCCGAGCGCATCAACGCCTGGCACGACGCCGGCTACGACGTGGCGGGCGCCATCGTCGAGAAGGACGACGCCGTCCTCATCGGCAACCGTCTCGACGTCGAGATACCCGTCGTCGACGAGGTGTCGAAACTCGACCTCATCCCCCGTGGGCAACCGGCGGCCGTCGAGGTGGCCGCCCGGGAGTCGGGCAAGACCATCGACCAGCTCTCGAACCCCTACGGCATCGCGACGGTGTTCGACCTCTCCCCCGAGGAGACCCGGAAGGTGATACCCGTCGCCCGCGCGCTCGTGGGCAACCGCTCGGCGGTGGTCATCAAGACGCCCGCCGGCGACGTCGAGGAGCGGACCATCCCCGCCGGCACCATCACCGTCGTCAACGAGCGGGGTATCACCACGACCGTCGACGTCGACCAGGGGGCCGACGCCATCATGGAGTGCGTCATGGACAACTGGCCCGTCGCGGACGTGCGCGGCGAGAGCGGGTCGAACATCGGAGGGATGCTGAACCGCGCGCGCGCCCGGATGGGCGAGGTCACGGGGCAGGACCCAGACTCGATAGAGATTCGCGACGTGATGGCCGTCGACACGCTCGTCCCCCAGGAGGTGGAGGGGGCCGTCGCGGGCGAGTACAGCATGGAGAACTCCGTCGGTCTCGCCGCGATGGTGAAGACCAACCGGTTGCCGATGCGCCAGATAGCCGACGGCATCGAGGCCGAACTCGACACGGAGGTGGTCATCCAGGGCGTCGAGGCGAACATGGCCGTCCTCGGGTCGCTCACGACGCCGGGGACCGACCTCCCGGTGGCCATCCTCGACATGGGTGGCGGGTCGACCGACGCCGCCTACATGAACGAGCGCCGGGCGGTCGACTCGATTCACCTCTCGGGCGCCGGCGACATGGTGACGATGCTCATCGACTCCGAACTCGGCCTCGACGACCGCGACCTCGCGGAGGCCATCAAGAAGTACCCCGCCGCGAAGGTCGAGACGCTGTTCAGCGTGCGCCACGAGGACGGCACGGTCCGCTTCCTCGACGAGGCCGTCGACCCCGAACTGTTCGGCCGCGTCGTCCTCCTCGAGGACGGCGGCGGGATGCGGCCGGTCCCGGTCGACGAGTCGCTGGAGGAACTCAGACGGACCCGCCGGCGGGCCAAGCGCCGGGTGTTCGTCGAGAACGCCGAACGCGCGCTCCGCCTCATCACGCCGGGAGGGAACGTCCGGCACCTCCCGTTCGTCGTGATGGTCGGGCGCTCGTCGCTCGACTTCGAGATACCCGAGATGATCTCCGACGCCCTCGCCGAGTACGGCATCGTCTGTGGCCGGGCGAACGTCCGCGGGGAGATGGGGCCGCGAAACGCCGTCGCCACCGGCCTCGTGCTCTCGCACATCGACGGCGGCGGCCACCTCGACTTCGACCTCCCGCCCGAGTTGGCCACCTCGCTCGACCGACCGGAGGCGACGGCGGGTGACGACGCGTGAGCCACAGAACGGGCCGGGGTGAACACCGATGAGCGGATGTCGCGGCCCCGTCGAGAAGGGCGACGAGACCCCGCGCATCGGCGTCTGGTGCGTGGGCGACGTCCCGGAACACCTCCCGGCGCTCGAACACGGCATCGAGGAGGAGCGGGTCTCGTGGGTCGTCAGGTCCGAGATGGGCGGCGACGTCGTGAGCGTGGCCTACGAGGCGGCGAGCGACTCCGCGCTCCGGGTCGGCGTCGGCGTCGACGGCGACCGCTACGTCGTCCACCACCAGCGACTCCCGCGCGACGACCCGCTGTTCGACGTCCGCGCGGACGACGCCCGCGCGCGTACCGTCGGGTCGAACGCCGCCCGTCTCGCCAAGCGGATGCCGTTCAAGCCCGTCGACTGACGCCCGTCCGCGCCCGTCACCCCTCTCGCGCGCGACCAGTAGCGTGTCGGGTATCTTCACACAAATATCAATTCAGGGTACAGATATAACCTATCACGGGAAAGGAAGGGTGGAGTCCAAACGATGACAGAAGTCACACTCGACGTCGCGAAGCGACTCGTCGACGCGGCCGAGGCGGAGGCCGAGGAGATCGACGTCCCCATGTGTATCGCGGTGATGGACGCGGGGGCGAACCTGGTCGCGTTCCACCGGATGGACGGAGCGCTCCTCGCGAGCATCGACATCGCCCGGAACAAGGCGTACACGTCCGTCTCGCTCAAGTTGTCGACCGACACCGTCTGGGAGGTCTCACAGCCCGGCGAGCCGCTGTACGGCCTGGGAGGGACGAACGACGGCCGCATCGTCACGTTCGGCGGCGGCTTCCCGCTGGAGGTCGACGGCGAGGTCGTGGGGGCGGTCGGCGTCTCGGGTGGCAGCGCCGAGGAGGACATGACGGTGGCCGAGGCCGCCGTCGACGCGTTCGAGTCCATGTAATTTAAAAGAGAGAACAATAACCCGCCGATTCGACAAGCACACTTGCGTTAACTTTTGTATCTTTGTTTTAGACGGGCGGCTCATTGACAATGTTTATCCCGGCGCTGGCGTAGGTATCCAGTAGCTCATGGTAGATGATAACGCTCACCGAACGGACGGTGCAGGGGCGGTCGGCGGGGGGACGCCGAAGCGGTCGAAACGGTTCGAGGCGCTCGAAGACCGCCTCGTGAACCTGGACGGCTTCGTCAACGAGTGGCCGGAGGTCGGCTTCGTGGCGATGGAGAGCCCGAACGACCCCGAGCCGAGCGTCCGCGTCGAGGAGGGAACTGTCGTCGAGATGGACGGGAAGGAGCGCTCGGAGTTCGACTTCATCGACCGGTTCATCGCGGACTACGCCCTCGACGTGGAGACGGTGGAGGAGGCGATGGCGGTCGACTCCCTCGAGTTCGCCCGCGACCTCGTGGACATCAACGTCCCCCGCGCTGACATCGTCGAGCGGGCGACGGCGATGACCCCGGCGAAGCTGACGGAGGTGGTGAACCACCTCAACATCGTCGAGATGATAATGGCGATGCAGAAGATGCGCGCTCGAAAGACGCCGGGGAACCAGTGTCACGTCACGAGCGTGAAGGACCACCCGGTCCAGATAGCGGCCGACGCCGCCGAGGCGGCGCTCCGCGGGTTCGACGAGGCGGAGACGACCGTCGGTGTGGCCCGGTACGCGCCGTTCAACGCCCTCTCGCTGCTCGTCGGCACGCAGACCGGTCGCGGGGGCGTCCTCACGCAGTGCGCCGTCGAGGAGGCGACCGAACTCCAGCTCGGGATGCGCGGGATGACCGGCTACGCCGAGACGGTCTCCGTCTACGGCACCGAGGACGTGTTCAAGGACGGCGACGACACGCCGTGGTCGAAGGCGTTCCTCGCCTCCGGCTACGCCTCGCGGGGCCTGAAGATGCGCTTCACCTCCGGGGCCGGCTCCGAACTCAACATGGGGCAGGCCGAGGGGAAGTCGATGCTCTACAACGAGATCAAGTGCATCCTCGTCACCAAGGGCTGCGGCGTTCAGGGGCTCCAGAACGGTGGTATCAGCTGTATCGCCATCCCGATGTCCGTCCCCTCGGGCGGGCGCGAGGTGGCGGCCGAGAACCTCGTGACGATGATGGTCGACCTCGAATCCGCCTCGGGGAACGACCAGACGTTCACCCACTCGGAGATACGCCAGACCGCCCGGACGATGCCGCAGTTCCTCGCGGGGACCGACTTCATCTTCTCGGGCTACAGTTCGGTGCCGAACTACGACAACATGTTCGCGGGGTCGAACTTCGACTCCTACGACTTCGACGACTACAACGTCCTCCAGCGGGACCTGAAGGTCGACGGGGGCGTGCGTCCGGTCGACGAGGAGGAGGTCATCGAGCGCCGCCGCCGCGCGGCGAGCGCGCTCCAGGTCGTCTTCGAGGAACTCGGCTTCCCACCCATCACCGACGAGGAGGTCGAAGCCGCCACCTACGCCGACGGCAGCAAGGACATGCCCGACCGCAACCAGGCGGAGGACATCAAGGCCGCCCAGGAGATGATGGAACGCGAGGTCACCGGCGCCGACGTCGTCGAGATCCTCGCGGGGAACGGCTTCGAGGGCATCGCCGAGAACATCCTCAGCATCCTGAAGGGGCGCGTGGCCGGCGACTACCTCCACACGTCGGCGGTGTTCGACGAGGAGTTCAACGTCGTCAGCGCCGTCAACGACCAGAACGACTACGAGGGCCCCGGCACCGGCTACCGCCTCGGCGGCGAGCGCTGGGAACAGATCAAGGCCATCCGACAGGCCATCGACCCGGAGGACGTCTGAGAGCAGACCATGGCGAAAGCAGACACGGACACACGACAGCAGCCGAACCGCACGCTCACGCTGACCGAGGAGGGCCCCGCCGAGAAGGGGACCGACACCGACGAGGTGGTCATCGCCATCAGTCCCGGCTTCGGGACGCTGATGGACCACACGATGACCGACGTCCCCCACGCCGACGTGCTCCGGGAGATGATGGCCGGCATCGAGGAGGAGGGCCTGCGCTCGCGGGTCGTCCGCATCAACGAGAGCGTCGACCTCGGCGTCATCGGCCTCACCGGCGCGAAACTCAGCGGCTCGGGCATCAGCATCGGCATCCAGACCCGCGGGACGACGCTCATCCACCAGGCGGACCTCGTCCCGCTGAGCAACCTCGAACTGTTCCCGCAGGCGCCGCTGCTCGAACCGGACACGTTCCGCGCCATCGGGCAGAACGCCGCCCGGTACGCCAAAGGCGAGACGCCCTCGCCGGTGCCCGTCGAGAACGACCCGATGGCCCGGCCGAAGTACCAACCGCTCGCGGCCGTCTGGCACATCAAGGAGATGAGCTACCGCGAGGACGACAGCGAACCGACCGAACTCTCGGTTTCCTTCGACTGACCATGACCGACGACACCACCTATCCACTCGGCGACGACCCCGACAGCGTCACGACCCCGGCCGGCACGAAACTCTCCGACGTCACCCTCGAGGCGGTCCTCGCGGGCGACGTCGACGGCGCCGACCTCGTCATCGCCGACGACACGCTCGAGAAGCAGGCCCGCATCGCAGAGGAGGCCGGCCGACCGCAGGTCGCCCAGAACTTCCGGCGCGCGGCCGAACTCACCGCCGTCCCGGACGACCGCATCCTCGAAATATACAACGCGCTCCGACCCAGCGGCGCCGACAAGGAGACGCTGCTCGACATCGCCGACGAACTCGAATCGGAGTTCGGCGCCGAACTGAACGCGGCGCACGTCCGCGAGGCCGCCGAGGTGTACGAACAGCGCGACCTGTTCTAACTCCCCTCCCCCTCCACGAACTCACCGATTTCCGTCTCGTGCCCGCAGTGCGTACAGAACAGGTCGAGGTTCGACAGCTCGTCCAGGTCCACGTCGCTCAACCCCCAGTAGCCGTCGCAGTTCCCGCAGTTGAGGTGGACGAGCGTCTCGACGTAGGCCGTGTGTTCGTGTGGCATGGGTCCTTGTCGTCGCGGTCCGGCTTAGTTCCTCGCGAGGCGACCGACCGAGGCGCTCTCGAACACGCGCGACGGCGTTCGCCTCGCGACTCGAACGCCTCGCTGTCGCTCGGCGTCACGAAGTGGGGTGAAGATGGGCCGGCTCAGGTTCGAACTCGCCGAGACGTGCTCGCTTCGCTGTGCGCATCTCGTCTGCTCGAAGCTTCGCGCCGTCATCGGCTCCAGCACTCTGTCTACCTCGCGTCGCTACGCGCCGCTCGGCGGTGTAGCGTTGGGGTAGAAGTGGGCCGGCTCAGATTCGAACCGGGTGAGACGGTCGCGCTCACTTCGTTCGCGCGCTGCGACTCACTGGCTCGAATCGTCGCGTGTTCCACACACCCGCACCGCGAACCGCTCGCTTCGCTCACGGTTGTTGCGGTGCGGGAGAAGTGGGCCGGCTCAGATTCGAACTGAGGTTACGGCCACCCGAAGGCCGAAGGATACCAAGCTACCCCACCGGCCCGCATCCCGAGAGAGGCACAGGGTACTGTTAATCCTTCCGTCTTCCCCTCGCACTGGCGCGGTGCCAGCACGTCACCCGGTCGCCGTCAGGTAGACCGCGACGCAGGCGAGCGCGATGCCGAGGCCCTTCCGGGCGGTGAGTTCGTCGCCGAGGAAGAGGAGGCCGAGGACGGAACTCCCGACGATGAACATCCCGAAGATGGGGACGACGACGCTCACCGGCCCGGTCGCCAGCGCCTCGTAGTACGCGAGTATGCCGACGGTGAGGAACGCGCCCGCGGCGAGCATGTAGACGCCGGCGTCGCCGGTGACGTGGACGAGGATGGGGCCGCGCTGGTACAGCGCGACGCCGAGCGCCGACACCGCGAGGATGGTGTTGGCGACGAGCGCGACGACGTAGCTCGGGACGCTGCTCGTGGCGAGCTGTGCGAGGGGGGTGAAGGCCGTGTAGCCGAGGAGGGCGACGACCGACCAGACGAGGTAGTTGTCGTTCACACCGCCGGTACGACCGCCGGGGAGAGAACACGTCGACTGGCGGCAATCGCCGTCCGGTCAGTAGGTCGCGTAGCCGTCGGTGTCGAGGTAGTTGTGCGCCACGGTGATGGCGTGGTTCGCGTGGAGCAGTTCCGGGCCGAGGCGCACCCGCTCGTCGGCCGTCTCGGCGAGCAGGTCCGCCTCGCGTCCGGTGAAGTCGTGGTGGTCCGAGAGGACGAACACGGGGTCGGCGGGCGGGTCGACGTCCACGACGGGCGTCCCCGCCTCGTGGAGTTCGACGACGGTTCCCTCCCGGGCGGCGTCGGCGAGCGTCGCCTCGAAGCCACGCCGCGAGAGGTGGACGCCGGGCGACGTCTCCGTCTCCATGTGACCGATGGCGCCGTCGCGTCCCTCGAGCGCCTTCCGGACGAGCGCGGCCGTCGAGCGCTCGTCGGGGTTCAGCCGACGGAGCTCGCTCCCCTCGAAGCGCAGGGTGTACTCGTCGCCGAGCACCAGCAGACAGCGGGCGTCCTCACGGATGGCGTGCGAGAGGAAGAACGTCGCGTTGACGCACCGACAGAGCACGTCGAGGCGGCCCGCGCCGCCCGCGAGGTCGTCGAGCGAGAAGTCGGGCGTCGTGGGGGCGTCGTGGCCGGTGACGATGAACTGGCGCATACCCTCTCGCGGCGGGGCGGCGTCATACGTCCGTCGCTCACGAGTCGCCGCGAGCGATGCGTTTATTTCCTCTATCGAATAGCATCGTTCAATGAATGACTCGTCGACGGAAACGCTCCTGGCCGAGCGCCCGGACCTCGAACCCGCGGTCCGGGCCGTCCTGCGCGTCGACGCCGAACGCGACGGGTGGGACTTCGAGGCGGTTCCGGTCGACTCGGGCGCCTTCGGCGAACTCGTCGCTCGCGGCCTCGTCGAACGCGACGGCGACGGCTACCGCGTCGTCGACCCGTCCGCCGTCCGGGCGGCGCTCGACGGCACCGGGAGCGGACGGCGACGCGCGTCCACCACCTCCACCTGGTCGAGGACTGCATCGCTGGGAACGTCCCTCTCCAACTCGCTACCCGACCGGTCGTCGTTCCTGGCGCTCTGTGGCGCGCTCGCCTTCCTGGTCTGTCTCCGCCTCCTCTCGCTGCCGAGCGTGCTGCGCGACCGGGTGGTCCTCTCCGGGAACGACCCCTACGCGTACCGCCACTGGACGGAGGAGACGCTGTCCGCGGCCGGCGGCACGCTCGACCCCGCGGTCCTCTCCGACCTCCCCGCCTCCGTGGCGCTCGGCGAACCGCTGCTCGTGGCGACGCTGTGGGCGGCGAGCGCGCTCCTCGGCGGCGCGTCGGGACCCGTCCTCGCGTGGTACCCGGTCGTTGCCGCCCTCCTCTCGGGCGTGTTCACCTACCTCCTCGCGCACCGCGTGAGCGGCGACCGGCGGGTGGCGCTCGCGGCCGTCGCACTGCTCGCGGTGATACCCGCCCACGCACTCCGGACGGGACTCGGCTTCGCCGACCACCACGCCTTCGACTACGTCTGGTTGACGCTCACGGCGTGGGCGCTCGCGGCGCTCGTCGACCGCGAGGACCTCTCGTTCGGGGGGGCCGGCTACGCGCTCGCGCTGGCCGTCGGCGTCGCCGGCCAGACCATCGCGTGGGACAACGGGCCGATACTGCTCGTCGCCGTCGGCGTCGCGGTGGCGCTCGTCGTCCCCGTCGCGGCACGCGACCGGGAGACGCTCCTCCCGGTCAGCGTCCCGCTCCTCGCCGGCCTCGCGCTGGCGGCCGTCACCACGCACCTGGCGCACGTCCGCCTCGGCTGGCACACGTCGACGGTCGCCTACGCACCGTCCCTCCTGCTGGTCGGCGCCGGTGGCGTTCTGCTGGTCGGCGAGGTGGCCGCGCGTGCGGGGTCCGACCGGGTTCCGGTCGCCCCGGCGGTGCTCGTCGTCGAGGTGGTCGGAGCGACCGCCGGCGTGCTCGCGGTTCGCACGCTCGCACCGGGATTCTGGAGCGACCTCCTGACGGGCGTCGGACGGTTGTTCGCGGACCGGTCCATCGCGGAGGTCCAGTCGCTGTTCGCCTCGGGGTCCGCGGGGTGGCTGTTGCTGTTCGGGTTCGCGCTCCTGCTCGCGCTCCCCTACCTCGCGTGGGGCCTCCGGCGCGGGTGGCGCGGGGCGCTCGGGTGGCTCGTCGCCGGCGCCTACGGCGGCTACTTCCTCGCGCTCGCGGCGGTCCAGACGCGCTTCGCGGGCGAGCTATCGCCGTTCGTCGCCGTCTTCGCCGGCTTCGGCTTCGTCCACCTCGCGGGGTGGGTCGACCTCGCCCCCCTCCCCCGACCGCTCCGGACAGACGGCGGCGAGAACGCTCCCCTCCACCTCCCCGACCGCCGGACGCTCGGGACGCTCGCGGTCCTGTTCCTCCTCGTCGGCGGCCTCGGGATGGTGCAGGTGCCGATGAAGACGGGCCTCGTCACCGTCTCCGACGAACAGTACGGGACGGCGGCGGCCGTCGAGGCGGACGCGGACGCACGCGCGCTCGCGGAGGAGGAACGCTACGTCCTCTCCGAGTGGGGGCGCAACCGGATGTACAACTACTTCGTCGCCGGCGAGGCCGCCTCGTACGGCTACGCCTTCTCGAACTACGCCGAGTTCGTCGGGTCGTCCGACGCCGACGACTGGTACGACCGCTTCGAGGGGCACGTCGACTACGTCGTCGTCGCCGAGGAGGACGTCACGTTCGCCAACACGGCGGGCGGCCACCTCCACCACGAGTACGGGAGTCGCACCGAGGAGGTCCCCGGTACCGCGCACTACCGGGCGGTACACGTGAGCCCCGGTGGCGAGTACGCGGCGTTCGCCGTCGTCCCCGGCGCGACGCTCGCCGGTGCCGTTGCGAACGAGTCGACCTCGGGCGAGTCGGTCGACCTCGCGACGAACGTCACCGTCGAGGGGGCGTCGTTCACCTACGAGCGCCGCGCGGCGGTCGAGGAGGGCGAGTTCGCGGTCACGGTCCCCTATCCGGGGACGTACGACGTGGGCGGGGAGCGGGTGACGGTCACGGAGCGGGCAGTCGAAAACGGGTCGACGGTGCGCGTTGGCGACGGTGGGAAGACGTAGTTACCAGGTGAGCCCTTCGTACGTGATGCCGTCGCGCGGTTCGACGATGCGCCGACCGTCGACGACGACGGGCGCGGCCATCGCCTCGAACGCTTCGTCGAGGGCGGCGAACTCGTCCCAGTCCGTGACGACGAGCGCGCCGTGGGCGCCCTCTAGCGCCTCCTCGGCCGAGGCGACGTAGTCGACGTCGGGGTAGAGGTCCGCCATGGCGTCCGCGGCCGCCGTCGGGTCGTAGGCGGCCACTTCCGCGCCCCGGTCGAGCAACCCCTCGATGACGAGTTTCGCCCGCGAGCCGCGGATGTCGTCCGTGCCGGGCTTGAACGCGAGGCCGAGGACGGCGACGCGCTTGCCCGCGACGTCGACGTGGTCGTCGAGCAGTTCGAGCATCCGGCGGGGCTGGCCGTCGTTGACCCCGACGACGGCGTCGAGGAGCGTCGGTTCGTAGCCCGACGTCCGGGCGGCGGCCCGGAGCGCGTCGGTGTCCTTCGGGAAGCACGACCCGCCCCAGCCGACGCCCGAACGGAGGAACTGCTCGCTGATGCGGTCGTCGAGGCCGATGGCCTCGGCCACCTCGTAGGAGTCGACGTCGAACTGCTTGCAGATGTTCCCCAGTTCGTTGATGACGCTCAGCTTCGACGCGAGGAAGACGTTGTTGGCGTACTTTATCATCTCCGCCTCGCGCCGACCCGTCCGGACCACCGGGACGTCCTGGGGCGTCACCAGCGGGTCGTACAGTTCCTCGAGGAGCGCGAGGGTGCGCTCGTCGCCCGTCGTCCCCCACACCACCTTGTCGGGGTGGAGGAAGTCGTCGACCGCGCTCCCCTGGCTCTGGAACTCGGGGTTGACGGCGACGTCGAAGTCCTCGCCGGCGGTCTTGCCGGAGGCCTCCTCGAGGATGGGGACGAACCGCTCGTCGGTCGTCCCCGGGATGACGGTGCTCTTGACGACGACGACGTGGTAGCCCTCCTTCTCGGCGAGGACCTCGCCGACGTCGCGCAGGCCCGCCTCGATGACGCCGAGGTCGATGCTCCCGTCCTCCCGGGAGGGCGTCTGCAGGGCGAGGACCGTGAGGTCGGTCTCCGCGAGGGCGGCGTGCTCGGTCGTCGCCCGCAGTCGCCCGCCCGCGTGTTCCGCGATGAGTTCGGGGAGGCCCGGTTCGTGGATGGGCGACTCGCCGGCGTTCAACCGCTCGACGATGTCCTCGTCGATGTCGATGGCGACCACGTCGTGGCCGAGGTCGGCGAAGCAGGCGGCGACGGACGAACCGACGTAGCCGCTGCCGACGACAGAGACGTTCATCGTCCGAGTCGACCACGTGCGCACACTTCAGCCGTTCGGCTGAGCGACCCGTCCCCGTCAGAGACTCTCTCTCGAACTGGGGGATGACTAGCTATTTTGTATCAGTTTCGTAATCATCAATCATGGTTGACGCGACCATCCACGTCATCGACCGCGGCGGACTCGAGTGCGACCTGAACTACCTCATCCAGGGGAACACCCTCGGCAGTCACGACGAACCGAACCCGGACACCGACTACGTCGAGATACCGGTGTTCAACCTCGTCATCGAACACCCCGAGGGGACCATCCTCTGGGACACCGGTTCCCACCACGACGCGGCGAACGGTCACTGGCCGGAGGGGCTGGCCCAGGCGTTCTACCCGCACGACGCCCACGAACACCGGATGGACGACGACCTGGAGGAGGCGGGGTTCGGCATCGACGACATCGACGCCGTCTTCCAGACGCACCTCCACCTCGACCACGCCGGCGGCCTGGAGTTCTTCGACGGCACCGACGTCCCGGTGTACGTCCACGAGGAGGAGGTGAAGTTCGCCTACTACAGCGCGAAGACGCCGAAGGGGAGCGCCGCGTACGTCCTCGGTGACTTCGACCACGACCTCAACTGGCAGATACTCCACCAGGACGTCGAGGAGCACTTCGAGGACGTCGAGTTCATCCGACTGCCCGGGCACACGCCCGGCCTCACGGGGACGATGATACACCTGCCCGACGAGACGGTCGTCTTCGCGGGCGACGAGGTGTACCAGAGCGAGAACTACGACGACGAGGTGCCCCTCGGCGCGGGCCTGCTCTGGTCGGGCCAGCACTGGTTCGAGAGCCTCCAGCGCATCAAGGACCTCGAACGGCGCCACGACGCCCAGGTCGTCTACGGCCACGACCCCGACCAGTTCGAACGCATCCTCGACGGGTGGTCGTAGATGGGGTACGACCGCTCGGTGTCGGCGCCCGAGCACGTCCAGTCGCCCGAGACGGTCTGGCACCTCCAGATGCCCCAGATACGCTTCGGCATCGACGCCGTCGAGGAGGTGGCCTACCAGCTCCGCGACCTCGGCGTCGACGAGGACGCCCACGGCCTGCTCGTCACCGACGAGACGCTCGTCGACGTCGGCCACGCCGGCCGCGTCGGCGACGAACTCGACGCCGACGGCCTCTCGGTCGACGTCTTCGACGGGTCGGCGCGCGAACCCACCGTCGAGGACGTCGAGGCGTGCATCGAGTTCGTCCGCGACGAGCAGGGGGAGGCGGGCTACGACTTCTACCTCGGCCTCGGCGGCGGCAGCGTCATGGACACCGCCAAGACCACCCGGGCGGTCATCGCCAACGGCGGCGAGATACTCGACTACGTCGCCGAACCGACCGGCGAGGGGGAGGCGCTCACCGAGTCGGGCGTCCCGCTCGTGCTCCTCCCGACGACGGCGGGGACGGGTGCGGAGATATCGCCGGTGTCCATCCTCTCGGTCGAGGAGAAGGAGATCAAGGAGGGCATCTCGAGCAACCACGTCCGGGCGGACGCGGCCGTCCTCGACCCGACGCTGACGACGACGCTCCCGGCGGAGATGACGGCGAAGACGGCGATGGACGCCCTCGGTCACGCCATCGAGGGGTACACCACCCACCGCTACGACCAGTTGCTCCGCGCGAGCGACCCCGCCTCGCGGCCGGTGTACGCCGGCCGAACCCCCGTCACCGAGATGTTCTCCGAGAAGGCCATCGCGCTGCTCTCGGGGAACGTCAGAACGGCCGTCAACAACGGCGACGACCTGGAGGCGCGCGCGAACATGCTCCAGGGGGCGCTGTTCGGCGCCATCGCCGGCCTCACGGCGGGCGCGAGCCTCTGTCACGCTATCGCCTACCCCGTCGGCAACCGGTATCACACCTACCACGGCGAGACCATCGGCGTGCTGACGCCGGCGAGCACGCTCGGCTACAACGCGGCGAGCGACCCGCCACGGTTCGCCCGTATCGCCGAGATGCTCGGTGCCGACACCGACGGGATGCACACCCGCGAGGCGGCCAAGCAGGGGAAAGCGCAGTACATCGCCCTCCAGCGCGACCTGAACGTCCTCCCCTCCGGGCTCGCGGAACTGGCCGGTATCACCGAGGAGGACCTCGACTGGCTGGCGACCCAGACCGTCGAGACGCAGGCGCGCCTGCTCCGGTGTAACCCCAGACCCGTCGAGAAGGAGGACGTCCACGCCATCCTGGCGGACGCCCTCCACAACTGGGAGTAGCGTTATCGAGCGAGGAGTCGCCCCACGCCGACGGCGAGGACGAAGACGAGCGCCGTCCCCACCGCCCCGGCCACGAGCGTCCCGAGGTACGGACCCAGCCCCGCCACACTGTAGTCGGGGAAGAGCGCCGGCACGAGGGTGACGGCCGCGTCGCTCGCACCCGTCAGTTCGGCCGCGTTCTCCAGCGGTTCCGCGTAACCGACCCGCGCCGCCCCCCACGCGAACGCCGGCGAGAGCGCGACGAGGACGGCGACCACTGCCAGCAGGCGACGCGGGGCGTCGCGCGCGGCGTCCACGGCGGCGCTCACGCGGTCACCCCTTCTGTACTCCCCGTCTCGACCTCGCGCGAGAACAGGCGGACGCCCGCGTAGGTGAGCAGCCCCTCGCCGAGGCCGAGGGCGGCGTGCCCGCCGACCATCACCGAGAGGACGGTGAGGAGGTCGTAGCCGAAGGCGGGCGAGAGGCCGAGCTGGAGGCCGGCGGCGGCGGCGCCCGCGGTGATACCGACCCAGCCCGCGAGCACGACCGCTGCGGGGCGGTTCCAGTCGGCGAGCGCCCGGTAGACGGCCCAGCCGACGTACGCCTCGACGACCGCCATGTTCCAGACGTTCGCGCCGAGCGCGAGGAGGCCGCCGTCGCCGAAGACGACGGCCTGGACGGTCACGACGAGCGCGACGCTGAGCGCGCCGAGGTGTGGGCCGAGCACGAGCGCGGCGAACGCGCCGCCGACGAAGTGCGCGCTCGTCCCGCCGGGAATCGGCCAGTTCAGTAACTGCGCGGCGAAGACGCCCGCCGTCACGACGCCGAACAGCTGGACGCGCCGCTCGGTCAGGTCGGTGTCGACGCGCCTGGCGCCGGCGAGCAGGACGACCGCCGAGAGCGCCAGGAACGCGCCCGCCATCCACGGGTGCAAGAACCCATCCGGTGTGTGCATCGTATCCCGACGAGGGTGGCGACGGGAGTAAACTGCTCTGGTCGACGCCCTACTCGCGCAGGTCCGCGCGACGGACCTTCCCGGTGGTCGTCGTCGGGAGGTCGTCGATGAACTCCACCTCGCGTGGGTACTCGTACTGCGCGAGGCGCTCGCGGACGAAGGTTCTGAGGTCCTCGCGCAGGTCGTCGCTCGCCTCGTAGCCGTCGGCGAGGACGACGAACGCCTTCGGCACCTCGCCGCGCTCCTCGTCGTCCACGCCGACGACGGCGGCGTCGGCGACGGCGTCGTGGCCCGCCAGCGACTCCTCTATCTCCTCGGGGCCGATGCGGTAGCCGGCGCTGATGATGACGTCGTCCGTGCGCCCCCGGAACGTGACGTAGCCGTCCGCGTCCATCTCCCCGAGGTCCTCGGTGAGGAGCCAGCCGTTCCTGACCTTCGCCTCGGTCTTCCGGGGTCTGTTGAGGTACTCCACGAAGCAGACGGGGTCGCCCTCGTACCGGACGGCGATCTCCCCGACGGTGTCGGGGTCCTCGACGAGTTCCGCCGTCTCGGGGTCGACGATGCGGACGTCGTGGCCGGGGCCGCGGCGACCCATCTTCCCCTCGCGGAACTCGGTGAGGGCGGTGCAGTCGCCGACGACGAGGTTCGCCTCGGTCTGACCGTACCCCTCGTGGACGGCCGCCCCGTCGAAGGTCGCCTCGGCCCAGTCGACGATGGACTGGCCGAGCGACTCCCCGCCGGAGGGGATGACGCGGACGGTGTCGACGTCGAAGCGCTCGCGGGGCGACTCGACCTGCATCATCATCCGGAGGGCGGTCGGCGGCGCGAAGTAGTTGGTCACGCCGTAGCGCTCGATGAGTTCGAACGCCGTCTCGGGGTCGAACGGCCCGCCGTCGTACGCGAGGACGGGCTTGCCGTAGTAGAGACCGGGGAAGAGCACGTCGAACAGCGAGGCGACCCACGCCCACTCCGCGGGCGTCCAGTAGACGTCGTCCGCCTCGATGCTCACGTTACAGAACGTGGTGAGGAAGAGCGGGAGGTGCCCGAGCAACATCCGGTGGGCGTGCAGGACGCCCTTCGGGGCCCCGGTCGTCCCCGAGGTGTAGATGACGATGGCGTCGTCCTCCGCGTCGGTGTCGACGGTTTCGTGTTCTCTCCCGTGCTCCTCGACGGCGTCCCACAGCAGGTCCTCGTCGCCCTCGGGTTCGCAGTCGACGGTGAGGACCGTCTCCAGGTCGGGGAGGTCCTCGCGCACTGCCCGGAGGGTGTCGACGTTCGCGGCGTCGACGACGCAGGCTTTCGCCTCGCTGTCGGCGAGGCGATAGGAGAGAGCGTCGGTGCCGAACAGCGTACTGAGGGGAACGGAGACGGCGCCGAGTTTCCACGCCGCGACGTGCGCGAACACCGTCTCGGGTTTCTGCGGGCAGTTCACCCCCACCCGGTCGCCCCGCTCGACCCCCCGGTCGGCGAGGCAGTTCGCGAGGCGGTTCGACACCTCGTGGAACTCGCGATAGGTGTACTCCCGGCGCGTCCCGTCCTCGGCCTCGGCGTAGAGGGCGACCCGTCCCTCGTCGTCGGCCCAGCGGTCGCAGACGTACGACGCCATGTTGAACCGGTCTGGCACCTCCCACTCGAAGGCGTCGAGCAGGTGGTCGTAGTCGTCGAACTCGCGTTCGTGGAACCGGTAGGCGTCGAGGTGCGGTGCGTCGGTCATTTGATGGCGATGGGGTTGACCGGCGACCCGGTGCCGCCGACGATCTTCAGGGGCGACCCGACGTAGAGGAAGTCGTACTTGCCGTCCTCGGCGCAGTCGTCGGCCAGTTCGTCCAGGCGGTTTATCTCGTTGAACGCGACGCCCTGGTCGCGGAGCAACGCGCCGTGCAGCGGAAGGAGCGTCTCCGTCTCGTCGGAGACGGTCTGCTCGTTGGCGATGGTGTCGGTCCCGAAGGCGGGTATCTCCATCTCGTGGAACCACTCGACGAGGTCATCGGAGTAGGTGATGCCGGGCTCGTCGAACTCGTCGCCGTAGAACGCCTCCTCGCCCTCCTCGTAGAACAGCTCTATCCACCCCGTCCGGATAAGGGGGATGTCGCGCGGTCGCAGGTCGACCCCCTGCTCGTCGGCGCACGCCTCGAGGTCGTCGAGGGTGATGCGCTCGCCGCGGTCGAGGCGCTCGCGCCCCCGGTGGCGAGCCACGTCGAGCAGGACGCCCCGGCCGACGACGCCGTGGTCGGCCATCGGCTCGATAGAGCAGCGACCCATCCCGCCCTTGGTCGTGCCGGCGTCGAAGCCGTTGTACAGCTGGTCGTCGTACCAGACGTGTCCCAGCGCGTCGAACTGCGTCGTCCCCTGGAGGAACATGTAGATGACGTCGTCGGCGTACTCCAGCCCGCCGGCCGCCGGCATCTCGAACTTCCCGGACTCGAAGTGTCCCTTGTCGAGTTCCATGTAGTGGTCGGCGGCGCTCCGCCCCGGCCAGACCGGGTCGCCCTCCCGCCGACCGATGGGGAGGCCGAGGGTGAACGTCCGGCCGTGTTCGACCGCCTGTACCCCCCGAAGCACCTCCGCCTCGGTGAGGTAGTTCAGCGCGCCCGTCTCGTCGTCGTCGCCCCACTTCCCCCAGTTCGAGGGTGCGTCGGCGAGGACCTCCGTGATGTCTCGTTCGCTCATTGGCAGCACACCGCTCGCACGTCCGGAGCTCCCGGGAATAAATCTAGTGTAATCGTCCGTGAATAATGTGCGTCCCCGGTGACCAACTTATTTACTGAGGGCCGGTGAGTGACCGCGTATGCAAGCAGTCGTACTCGCCGCCGGGAAGGGGACTCGGCTTCGCCCGCTCACCGACGACAAGCCGAAGGCGATGGTCGAAATCGACGGCCGGCCCATCCTGACGCACTGTCTGGACCGTCTCATCGAACTCGGCGCCGACGACCTGTTCATCGTCGTCGGCTACCTGAAAGAGGAGATCATCAAGTACTACGGCGACAGCTACGAGGGCGTCCCCATCACCTACTGCCATCAGCGGGAGGCCAACGGGCTGGCACACGCGCTGCTCACCGTCGAGGAGCACATCGACGACGACTTCATGCTCATCCTCGGGGACAACGTCTTCGAGGCCAACCTCGCCGACGTGATTCGCCGGCAGGCCGAGGAGCGCGCCGACGCCGCCTTCCTCGTCGAGGAGGTGCCCTGGGAGGAGGCGTCCCGGTACGGCGTCTGCAACACGAACGACTACGGCGAGATAATCGCCGTCGAGGAGAAACCGGACGACCCGCCGACGAACCTCGTGATGACGGGCTTCTACACCTTCTCGCCCGCCATCTTTCACGCCTGTCACCTCGTCCAGCCCTCCGACCGCGGCGAGTACGAACTCAGCGACGCGGTCAACCTCCTCATCCAGAGCGGGCGCACCATCGACGCCATCCGGATGGACGGCTGGCGCATCGACGTCGGCTACCCCGAGGACCGCGACGAGGCCGAACGCCGGCTCCAGGGGGGCGAAACCGCCGAGGAGGCCGAGTCCGACTGACGCGCCGGGCCCTGTTATTCAGTGCCGATGCTGATACATCTAGCTCAATCAATTTCTCAGATTGGATTTTGCGGTAGTAGTACATACTAACGTAAGTATTATGTAGCGAACACAATACCGTTCGTTCAATGGAACGGACGCGGTGGTATCGACAGATGAGCGTCGCCGTCGTCGCCGGGGCGACGGCGCTCGCCGTCGTCGCCGCGAACCACCCCTTCGCGCAGGACACCCTCACTTCGCTCCCCCTCCTCGACACGCTCCCCCAGCAGACCTGGGGATACGAGGAACTCACCCTCGCGGTGACGACGAGCGTGTTCGTCGTCGTGACGGCGTATCTCCCCCTGTTCCGACCGACACGGCGGCGGGTGCTCGACACCATCGCGCTGGCAGAGCGCCGTCTCGTCGTCGCCTTCGTCGCCCTCGCGGCCATCGGCTACTTCGACTACACCTATCGGCTGCCGCGGACGACCCTCCTCCTGGTCGGCGCGACGCTGTCCGTCCTGCTGCCGGCCTGGTTCGTCAGCGCGCGCCCGCGGCCGAGCGGCGACGGTGAACGGGCGGTCATCGTCGGCGACGACCCCGAGGCGATGGCGGCACTCGTCGAGACGACCGACCTGACGGTCGTCGGCTACGTCTCTCCACCCACACGGTTCTCTACCGACGACCCGCGCGGCGGGGTTCGCGCCGATGGCGGTCAGACGCTGGCGGCGAGCGAGAACCCGCTCGTCCGCCTCCCCTGTCTCGGCGGGGTGTCGGACCTCGACGTGGTGTTCGCGGAGTACGACATCGACACGGCGCTGCTGGCGTTCTCGCGGCCGGACCGCGAGCAGTTCTTCGCGACGCTCGACCAGTGCGACCGGTCGGGCGTCGGCGCGAAAGTCCACAGCGACCACGCCGACAGCGTCCTCGTCGCCGGGCGCGGCGGTGACCTGGTCGACGTGGACCTCGAACCGTGGGACTGGCAGGACCGGATGCTCAAACGCCTCTTCGACGTCGCGTTCGCCGCGGGCGGCCTGCTCGCGCTCTCACCGGTCATCCTGCTCATCGCGCTGGCGGTGCGTCTCGACAGCGAGGGGCCGGTGTTCTACACGCAGGAGCGTACCGCCGAATTCGGCGGGACCTTCACCGTCTACAAGTTCCGTAGCATGTACGAGGGGAGCGAGGACTCCACGCCGGGCGAACGTGAGAACAGCGTCACACCCGTCGGCGCCGTCCTCCGCCGGACGCACCTCGACGAGATACCGCAACTCTACTCGATTCTCGTCGGCGACATGAGCGTCGTCGGCCCCCGCGCGGCGTGGGTCGACGAGGAGGTTCTGCTCGAACAGGAGACCCCCCACTGGCGAAAGCGCTGGTTCGTCAAGCCGGGGTTGACGGGCCTCGCCCAGACGGAGGGTATCTCCAGTTCCGACCCCGAGGAGAAACTGCAGTCGGACGTGGAGTACATCAGGAGTCAGTCGCTCTGGTTCGACACCGCCATCGTCATTCGCCAGCTCTTCGACGTCGTCACGGGCGACGACGAGGAACGGACGGAGACGTAGCGACGAGGCGGAAATCTTTTACATCGTTCGGTCTGTCAACTGTCTATGAACATATTAGTCACGGGAGGTGCTGGTTTTATCGGTGGTCACCTCGCTGAACAACTAGCTCTGCGCGGCCACGACGTCACGGCCCTCGACAACCTCGACCCGTTCTACGACGTCGGCATCAAGGAGCGGACGGTCGAGCGCGGTCGGGTCGCCGCCGAGGGCGAGGGGTCGTACTCGTTCGTCCGGGGGGACATCCGCGACGAGGACCTCGTCTCGGACCTCGTCGGCGACGCGGCGTTCGTCTACCACCAGGCCGGTCTCGCCGGCGTGCGACCGAGCGTCGACCGCCCCCGCGAGTACAACGAGGTCAACGTCGGCGGGACGCTGAACCTCCTCGACGCCGCCCGCGAGGCCGACGTCGAGCGCGTCGTCATGGCGAGTTCCTCCTCCGTCTACGGCAAGCCGCAGTACCTCCCCTACGACGAACAGCACCCGACGACGCCGGTCAGCCCTTACGGTACGTCGAAACTCGCCGCCGAACGCTACGGCTGTGCGTACGCCGAATCGTACGGTCTCCCGTTCGTCGGCCTCCGCTACTTCACCGTCTACGGCCCCCGGATGCGTCCGAACATGGCCATCTCGAACTTCGTCTCGCGGTGCATGAACGGCGAGTCGCCGGTGATCTACGGCGACGGCCAGCAGACCCGTGACTTCACCTTCATCGACGACATCGTCGGGGCGAACCTCGCGCTCCTCGACACCGACGCCGCCGACGGGCGCGCCATCAACGTCGGGAGCACCGACAACATCAGCATCCAGGTCCTCGCCGAGGAGGTCCGCGACCACATCGCCCCCTCGCTCGACATCGAGTACGAGGCGGCGCGGACCGGCGACGCGGCGCACACGCACGCCGACACGGGGACGGCGGCGGCCCTGCTGGAGTACGAACCCGAGTACACGATTCGCGAGGGCCTCGCGGCGTTCATCGAGTGGTACCGGGAGAACAGGGAGTGGTACGAACCGCTCGTGCGGGGCGAAGAGAGCGCGGGAGCCACGACCGAGACGACCGTCACGCAACAGTCGCGGTAAGGGTCAGGGCTTGCGGGAGCGTCCGTCGCTACTCGCCGCTCTCACACTCGTAGAACCGCAGCGCCTCCTCCCCCAACGCCGTCTCCTCCACCGTGTACCCCGAGAGCGCCACCAGGTCACGTTCCTGGTCGTAGCTGACGCTCCCGACGCGTTCGAGCGCCGGGACGTGCTCCTCGTACAGTTCGTCGTAGACCTCGAGCACCGTCGTCGGGGAGAGGTCCGCGAGCGGCCGGTCGTGGCGCCGGGTGGCCACCTCGTCGGCGAGGTCCGCGAGCGAGACGACCTGGTGCTCGCGCAGGAGCGCCATGACCACGTAGCGCGTCGAGGTGGCGCCGACGACGGTGTCCGGGGTCGTGTCCGCACTCACGGGTGGGCCCCCCGGACGACGTCGCCGCGCTCGTCGGCACGCGCGAGCATCAGGTACGGGTCGAGGCGGTCGGCCGCGCCCTCGCGTTCGACGGTCCGCGTGGCGGCGTCGTAGGTGAGGACGCCCGCGTCGTCGAGTTTCGGGAGGTGGACGTGGTGGAGACGGACGGCCACTCGGTCGCGCTCGGCGTCCGCGTCGGCGTCTGCGAGTTCGTCGGCGAGCACGGCGAGTTCGGTGTTCGTCTCCTCGCGGTCGAGGTAGGACATCACTCGTCGTCGGTGCCGGTCACTCAGTAGCCGAAAGACCGAATCGACCGGGACCGGGCCGTGTGGTCCCGAATCGGTCGGAGAACCGATAACTCGACTCATTCTACCTACAGGTGGGGGGATAGCAGGTATAGGTAGACGGGCTAGGCAGACTAGCCCACGAGAACCGACTCATCCGTCCGTGTACGTCTCGAACAGCGACGCCATGACCCCGTTCAGTCCCTTCCGGAGGTGTTTGTGGAAGGTCGGCGCCGAGATGTTCATGGCCGCCGCGACCTCCTCCGCGGTGCTCTCTCTCGCCCACTCGAAGTAGCCCGCCCGGTAGGCCGCCTCCAGGGCCTCCCGCTGGCGTTCGGTCAGACCCGCCATCGCGTCGTCGTCGCCGGCGCCGTCCTCTCGAACCGGTCCGTGGGGCCGCGGTCGTTCCTGCTTCCGGACGAGTTCCGTCTCGGGGTAGGTCGTCGTGACGTGTTCGACGAACGACCGCACGTCCGTCTGGGGGGTCACCTCGCAGACGGCGTTCAGTACGCCGTCCTCGATGACGAGCGACGTCAGGTTCGCGCCGTACTCCGCGATGGTGAGCGCGAGGAAGCCATCGACGAGCTGACACTGGACGAGCGCGCTGTCGGCGTCGGCACGGATGACGCTGAACTCGCGGATGTCGGGGCTCTCACCCATCCGCTCGCCGATGCGGGCGGGGTCGACGTCGCTCACCTCGACGTACGCCAGCAGCGCCCCGTCGGTCGCGGGGACGAGACTCCGCAGTTCGAAGCGCGCACCGAACTCGGCCGAGGTGTCGACGGCGTGGAGCGTCCGGTCCGTGCTCCGGAACTCCAGTTCGACGACCGTGTCGGTGAGGAGCAGTCGCCGGTTCTCGATGGCGTGGTAGGCGTAGCCGACGGTCCCACCGAGCTCCGAGAGCAGGGTTCGCTCGCCGGGCGTGACGGGCCGCTCGCGGTCCGCGGACAGCCCCAGGACCCCGTAGGTCGTCTCGCCGTACGACAGCGGCACGAGGACGTCGAGACGCGTGTCGCGCCCGGCGGTCGTCCCCGCGAACGGCATCGAGGGGCGGTCCGCGGGGTCCTCGACGACCTGGACCGTCCGCGAGCGAAGCGCCCGCGCGACCGGCCCCTCGACCGTCGAGGCGGCCTGCGACACCATCCCCGTCTCCCCCGTCGCCGCACGCAGGACGACCTCCTCGCTCTCGGGGCGGTAGTCGGCCAGCCACGCGACGTCGTACTCCGTCGCCTCGACGAGCTGGTCGCACAGCGGCTGGTGGATGTCCTCGCGGGTCGCCGCGTTGAGGAGCGTGCCGACGATGGGACGCACGGCCGCCGTGAGGCGTTCGAGTTGCCCGAGGCGCGTCGCCAGCGCGTTCACCTGCACCTCCCGCTCGGGGTGGTCGATGGGCGCCGCCACGACCGCGAGGTGGTCGAGGGACCCGTCGACCGTCACCGGGGCGACGGTCTGGTCGAGCGTCGAGAGCTCCCCCGAGGCGCGCGCTATCGTCAGCGTCCCGCGCCACGTCTCGCCGGCGCGCACCTCCCGTTTGATGCGTTCGACCGGTTCGTCGTGCGTCGCGGGGAGCAACGTCCGGTAGGACTCGCCCGCGACGTCGCCCTCGTCGTAGCCCGTCAGCGTCTCGAACGCGCGGTTGACGTCGACTATCCTCCCCTCCGTGTCGAGACGGGCGACTGCGTGTCCTGCCTGTTCGACCGTCTCGCGGTAGCTCCTCTCCCCCATCCTTGATACCTCGGCCGCGGCGTGCCCCGCCGCGGTGGTGCTTGCGTACCCCTCTCCGGTCCCGGTACTTACCTCCCCTGATTCGGTCGAGCGCGGGCGCGACCCGCCGACCGATTCGGGGGACGCGTCGGCGGTCGAGGCGTGCCTCCGGGCTACTCCCGCAGGAGGTCGCGGACGCTCGCCTCGACGCTCTCCTCGGGCGACCAGCCGAGCACCTCGCGGGCCGCCTCGGTGTCGACGGCGAAGGAGTCGACGAGCGTCTCCCCGCTCCGGGGGTTCTCGACGAGTTCCACGTCGGGGTCGACGTCCCGCTCCTCCCGGGCGATGCGCTGGACGAGGTCGGCCACCTCGACGACGCCGGGGTCCTCGTCGGTGGCGATTTCGAACTTCTCGACGCCGGTCGCGCCCGCCTCGTCGCGGTCGAGCAGACACTCCGTGCTGTCGGCGAACGCCCGTGCGACGTCCTTCACGTGGACGAAGTTGCGCGACTGCGTGCCGGGTTCGTAGACGGTGAGCGTCTCGTCCGCGAGCGCCCGGTTCACGAAGAAGTTGATGACCGTCCCCTTCGAGACGGTCCGGCCGCCGACCTCGTGTTCGCCGTAGAGGTTGGCGACCATGAACTGGTGGGCCGGGAACGCGCCGTCCGCGTACCACTCGATGGCCTGCTCGTTGAGCACCTTCGTCCGCCCGTACCAGTTGAGCGGGTCGCGGGGGTGCTCGACGGTGATGGGGAACGCCTGGGGGTCGCCGATGACGGCCATCGAGAAGGGAAAGCCCAGTGGGGTCTCCGTCTTCCGACAGTACCACGCGACGTTCTCCGTGCCGAGGACGTTCACCTCGTAGGCGAGGTCCGGGTGGTCGTCGCAGTCGTCGACGCCCGAGAGCGCCGCGAGGTGGAGGACGACGTCCGCGCCCGAGAGCGCGGCCTCCAGTTCGTCGCGGTGGCGGATGTCGACGTGCTCGACGGGGACCTCGCCCACCCGGCGGACGTCGCCGAGGTAGAAGTTGTCGAGGGCGCTCACCGCCCAGTCGGGGTGGCGCTCGGTGAGTTCGTGGACGACGCGACTGCCGATGTAGCCCGCCGCGCCGGTGACGGCGACGTGGGGAGCGTCCGATTCGTGGGTCTCTGAGTCGTGGGCTGTCATGAGTTGGGTTCGAATGTGTTCGCCAGGTCGCGGACGCCCTCGCGGAGCGTCCACGCCGTCTCGTAACCGGTCTCCGCGATGCGGTCGAAGTTGACGTGGTAGGAGGGGCCGGGGTGTTCGTCCTCCAGGTAGGTGACGTTCACCGGTGCGACCTCGTCCGCGACGAGGTCGGCTATCTCGCTGATGCGGTAGTTGCCGCCGTTCGACCCGACGTTGTAGACGAGGCGGTCCCACGCGCCGGGGTCGAGCGCGGCGTGGGCGTAGGCCCGGGCCGCGTCGCGGACGTGGATGAACGGCCGCCAGTTCGACCCGTCGCCGTACACCGTCAGCGGGCGGCCGGTGAGCGCCCGGAAGACGAACGTGTTGACGACGAGGTTGAAGCGGACACCGGGTGCGTCGCCGTAGTTCGTCGCCATCCGCAGGGCGACGCCGTCGAAGCCGAACTCGTCGATGGCCTCGCGGAGCAACCCCTCGCACTCGTACTTCGTCTCGGCGTACGGGTTGATGGGGTCCGGTTCGACCGTCTCGTCGAGGTCGGTGCTCGTCGCCCGGCCGTAGAGGTTACACGAGGAGGCGACGACGACGTTCTCGACGCCGAGTTTCCCCGCCGCCGTCAGGACGTTCTCCGTCCCCTCGAGGTTCGTCGCGAACGTCTCCTCGCGGCGGTCGTGCGTGCTCGACGCGCCCGTGATGGCCGCGAGGTTGACGACGGCGTCGCAGCCGCGCATCGCGCTCTCGACGTTGCCGTACTCGCGGACGTCGCCCTGGCGGAAGTCGATGCCGTCGGTCAGCGCCCCGCGGAGCGCGCTCGGCGACCCCGTCGAGGTGTCGTCCATGACGACCACGCGGTCGACGCGCTCGTCGCCGTCCAGCAGGGGGACGAGGACGCTGCCGATGTAACCGAGTCCACCGGTGACGAGGACGTCCATCGACTACTCCTCCAGCACGTCGGGGAGGAAGCGGTCCTCGTGGGCCGTGATGGTGTCGCCGTAGCGCGTCAGCGCCTCCAGGATGTCGCGGACGCCGCCCTCGAAGTCCTGGCGCTGCTCGCCGATGAGGGCCATGTAGCGCTCGTTCTCGATCTCCATCTGGTGGGTCTCGTCCTCGTCGCGGGGGTTCTCGACGTGCGTGACGTCGACGTCGAGGTCGAACTCGTCGCCCACGCTCGCGATGGTCTCGGCCATCCCGACGATGCTGATGGGGCGCGTCACCTGGTTGTAGACGACGTGCTCGCTCGGGCGCTCGGCGTGGTCGTTCAGTGCCAGCCGCGCGAGTCCCTCGACGGTGTCCTCGAGCGAGACGAACGGCTTTCGCTGCTCGCCCTTCCCGTAGACGGTCAGCGGGTAGCCCGCGACGGCCTGCGCGCAGAAGCGGTGGGCGACGACGCCGAAGTAGTAGTCGAAGTCGAAGCGCGTCTTCAGGCGGTCGTCGGCGCGCGTCTCCTCGGTCTCCGTCCCGTAGACGATGGCCGTCCGCACGTCCGAGATGGGGAGGCCGAACTGCCTGTGCGCGAGGCGGAGGTTCGCCGCGTTGTGGCTCTTGGTGAGGTGGTACCACGACCCCGCCATCGCCGGGAAGGGGACCTCGTCGCGCTCGCCCTCGTTCTCCATCGTCGCGCCACCCTCGGGGATGGGGAACGTCGGCGCGCCGTAGACGCCCGTCGTCGTCGTCTCGACGAGGTGGGTGTCCGAGAGGCCGTTCTCGTGCAGGCCGAACGCGAGGTTGCGCGTGGCCTGCATGTTGTTGTGCTGGGTGAAGTTCGCCCGCTCGCCGTTTATCTGGGAGTACGGCGCGCTCGGCTGGGCCGCGGCGTGGACGACGACGCGCGGTTCGTGGACGGAGAGGAGTTCGTCGACGAACCCACGGTCGGTGAGGTCCCCCTCGACGAACGAGAGGTTGTGGACGTCGTGGACCTCGCGGGCGCCGGCGAGGCGCTCGTCCATGCTCGCGATGGGCGTGGCGCTCGTCGCGCCCACGGAGGCGACCCACTCGCGGCGACCGAAGTTGTCGACGGCGACGACGCGCTCGTCGGTGCGGGACGCGATTCGGAGTGCGGTCGGCCACCCGACGTAGCCGTCACCGCCGGTGACGATGATGCTCATTGGTTACTCACTAAGCGAGTAACTCGTCTGCGACTACTAATAGATTGCTGCCGTCACGTCGAGAGCGTCTCGTCCAGCCAGTCGTAGACGACACCCGTCGCCAGCCGCAGGTTCCCCACCTGACAGTGCTCGCCTGCGCCCTCTTCCGCGGTGAACACGCGGAGCGTCGCGGGGGCGGTCAGGTCCTCGACGAACTCCTCGGCCAGTTCCAGCGGGACGAAGTGGTCGTCCTCGCCCGCGAGCACCAGCGTCGGGCAGTCGATGCGGTGCGTGACGGGGGTCAGGGAGTACTCCCGGAGGGTGCGCTGGAGCTCCGCCGCCGAGTCGACGCCGAACACCCACCGCGAGTTCGAGAGCAGCCAGCGCGCCTCGACGCTGAACCGACCGCCGACGGCGGCCAGCGCGTTCACGAGGCGGTCGGGGGCGTACAGCAACGCCCGCGCCAGTCGCGGCGTCTCGACCGCCGACGCCCGCCAGAGGTCGTGCATGTGGTCGAACGCGACGCACGCCGCGATTCGGTCGTCGAACGCCGCCGCCCGCGGCGCGTAGTACCCCCCGAAACTGACGCCGACCAGCGCCATCCGCGACTCGTCCACGTGCTCGCGTCCTTCGAGGGCGTCGAGCACCGGCCCGACGACGTGCTCCCAGTCGGGCCGGGCGGTCAGCCCCTCCTCGCGGAGCGGTGCGCCCTGTCCCGGCCCCTCGAAGAGCACCACGTCGTAGCCCCGTGCGAGCGCCTCGGGCACGCCACAGAGGAAGTAGAGTTCCTCGCAGAGCGAGTCGAACCCGCCGAGACAGACGACCGTCGGGCGCGGTCCCGTCCCACCCGAGGCGAAGACGTATCCCGGCAGCGTCGTCCCCTCGTAGGGTATCGCCACGCGTTCCGGGGGTACGTCGAGGAGGGCAGTTCCCGACCGGAACGTCGCCCGACTCCGCTCGTAGGTCGGTCGACGCCGCGGGTCGTCGGTCGGGAGGAAGAACTCGGCGGTCCGGTAGTAGGTGTGCGCGCGCAGGAAGGCGAAGCGGGCCGTCCGGTCGTGCCCCGCCTCACGGGCCTCCTCGGCCGTCCGCTCGACCCGCGCCGCGGTTCGGCGCCACTCGTCGTACCAGGCTTCCGTGTCGCCGTCGTCGATGCGCTCGACGGTCGCGAGCACCTCGCCGGGCTCTGCGCCGCCGAAGGTGGTGTAGGCCAGCGCCCGGAGCGTCTGGTAGTCGAACGCCCGCCCGGAGAAGTGGACACGCATGCGGGTGGAGAGGGTTGGAGGTAGTATGGACGTTGCGCGAGTGCGAGCGCGACTACCCCAGCCGGGTCGCGCTGCGCTCGAACCCCTTCGCCAGTGTCGCCTCGTCGATGCGCAGCACCGTCGGGCGGCCGTGCGGGCAGGCGTAGGGCTGGGTGCACTCGCCGAGGCGGTCGAGCAACTCGGCCGCCTCCGCCCGCGAGAGCGCGTCGCCCGCCTTCAGCGAGGGGTGACACGCCAGGTCGGCCAGCAGCGCGTCGCGCGGGTCGTCCGGCCGCTCACCCGTCAGGAGCGTGTCGAGGGTGTCCTTCAGCGCGCGGGGGTCGGCCACCCGCCCGAGCGGTGCGGGCACGCCCGTCACCCGGTAGCTGTCGCCGCCGAAGGGTTCGACGCGGAAGCCGGCCGCCTCCAGCACCTCGCGGTGGGCGTCGAGGAGGGCCACCTCCCGCGTCGACAGCGAGAGGGTCGCGGGCGGGTCGAGCGGCGCGCTCGGCACCGCCCCGTCGACGGCGGCGCGCAGGCGCTCGTAGTTCACCCGCTCGTGGGCCGCGTGCTGGTCGACCACGAGGAGGTCGCCCTCCGCCTCGCAGAGCAGGTAGAGCCCGCGGAACTGACCGATGACGCTCAGGTCCTCGAAGCGCGACTCCGCCGGCGCGAGCGCCGTCTCCGTGTCGAAGGCCACGTCTGCGGCGCGCGCGAGGTCCGCCGTCGAGAGCGCCTCCCGGACCGCCCGCTCCACCACGTCGGCGACTCCCTCCGGGTCCCGGAGCCTGACCTCCCGTTTCGCTGGGTGGACGTTCTGGTCGACCGCGTCGGGCGCGAGCGAGACACGCACCGCCGCGACCGGCCAGCGGTCGCCGGGGAGGAGCTCCCCGTAGCCCGCGACTACGGCCGCCCGGAGGTCGCCGTCCCGGACGGGCCGGCCGTTGACGGCCACGTAGACGTGCTCCTTCGAGGCGCGCGTCACCGAGGGGTAGCAGGCGACGCCGGCGACCCGGACGTCCCCGTCCCCACCGTCGCCCTCGTCGTTCGCGGCCAGCGACGCGCTCTGTCCGGCGACCGCCCGGTCGTAGACGGCGAGGAGGGCGTCGACGTCCGCGCCCGTCCCCGGCGCCGAGAGCACGGTCCGGCCGTCGTGGGTGAGTCGGAAGCGCACGTCCGGGTGGGCGAGCGCGTACCGCGAGAGCGCGTCGCTCACGCGCGCGAACTCCCGCTTCGGCGTCCCGAGCGACTCGCGGCGCGCCGGCACGCGCGCGAACAGGTCGCGCACCTCGACGGTCGTCCCGACGGCGTGACCGGCCGCCTCGACGCCCGTCTCGCCGCCCTCGACGGTGACGCGCGTCCCGCTCGCGCCCTCCCCCTCGGCTCTCGTCGTGACTACCAGGTCCGCCACCTCCGCGATGCTCGGGAGCGCCTCGCCGCGGAAGCCGAGCGTCGACACGCGCTCGACGCCCTCGACGCCGGACAGTTTGCTCGTCGTGTGGCGCTCGACGGCGAGGACGGCGTCGTCGCGGCCCATCCCGTGACCGTCGTCGGTGACGCGAATCAGGTCCAGCCCGGCGTTCTCGACACCGACTTCGACGCTCGTCGCGCCGGCGTCGAGCGCGTTCTCGACGAGTTCGCGGACGACGCTCGCCGGCCGGGTCACCACCTCGCCGGCGGCGATGCGCGCCACCGTCGTCTCGTCGAGGCGCTCAATCGTCGCCATCGAGCCTCCCCTGCAGGTCGTGCAGGTAGGTGAGCGCCTCCAGGGGCGTCATGGCCGCGATGGACAGCCCCCGTATCTCCTCGAGTGCGGCCGCGGCCTCGCTCGCCGCCTCCCCCTCGCCCGTCGTCGGGACCCCGTCGACCGCCGGCGAGTCCGACGCACTCGAACCGATTCGCCCGTCCGGGTCGTCGGTCCCCCCGGAGTCGTCCACAGGGTCGTCGCCTCCGTCGACGCTCGTCCCGTTCGCCGCCCCGTGTCCGTTCTGTACCGTCTCGCCGCCGGCGAACGCCTCCAGCGTCACCGTCTCCCTCCCCTCGTCGGGCAGGCCGTCTTCGAGCAGCGCGCGCGAGCGCTCGATGACCGTCCCGGGGACGCCCGCGAGGCGGGCCACCTCCACGCCGTAGGAGGCCTCCGCGGCCCCCTGGGCGACGCTGTGGAGGAAGGTGACCGTCTCGCCGTCGCGCTCGACGGCGAAGTGGAGGTTCTGGACGCCGGGGCGGTCCCCGGCGAGGCGGGTCAGTTCGTGGTAGTGGGTGGCGAACAGCGTCGTCGCGCCCACCTCGTCGTCGAGGAACTCCGTCACCGCCCACGCGATGGCCCGGCCGTCGGCGGTACTCGTCCCCCGGCCCACCTCGTCGAGCAGGACCAGCGAGTCCTCGGTAGCGTTGTGGAGGATGTCGGTGAGTTCGGCCATCTCGCGCATGAACGTGGAGTGCCCGCCCGCGATGTCGTCGCTCGCGCCGACGCGGGTGAAGACGGCGTCCGTCACGGGGAGTCGCGCCCGCCGGGCGGGGACGAAACTCCCCACCTGCGCGAGGACGACGACGAGCGCCACCTGCCGCATGTACGTCGACTTCCCGCTCATGTTCGGCCCCGTGACGACGGCGAACGGTCGCTCGCGCAGGTCGGCGTCGTTCGGGACGAACGCCTCCTGGGTCGTCTCGACGACCGGGTGACGCCCGGCCTCGATGTGGACCCCCTCGCTCCCGAACTCCGGGCGGTGGTAGTCGCGTTCGACGGCGACGTGCGCCAGCGCCGCGAGCACGTCGAGCTCGGCGAGCACGCCCGCGACGCGCTGGACGCGCTCGGCCGCCGCCGCCACCTCCTCGCGCACCTCCGTGAACAGGCGGTACTCGCGGGCGTCGGCGCGCTCTGCGGCGCCGAGTATCTCGTCCTCGCGGCGCTTCAACTCGGGCGTGTAGAACCGTTCCGAGTTCTTCAGCGTCTGGCGACGGGTGTAGTCGTCGGGGACCGCGTCGAGGTTCGGGTTCGTCACCTCGATGTAGTAGCCGTGGACCTCGTTGTAGCCGACCTTCAGCGAGTCGATGCCCGTGCGCTCGCGCTCGCTCGCCTCCAGGTCGGCGACCCACTCCCGGCCGTCGCGCTCGGTCGCCCGCAGGTCGTCGAGGTCGTCGTCGAACCCCTCGCGGATGACGCCCCCCTCCGTCACCTCGATGGGCGGTTCGGGGTGGATGGCCCGCCCGACGAGACCGCGGACGTCCGCCAGGTCGTCGAGCGCGTCCCGGCGCTCCCGGAGGGCGTCGCACTCTACGTCCGCGAGCGCCGCCTTCAGTTCGGGGACCACGTCGAGCGTCGCCTTCAGCGAGCGGAGGTCGCGGGCGTTCGCCCGGCCGCGCGAGACGCGCGTGACGAGGCGCTCGACGTCGTAGACGTCGCGCAGCAGGTCTCGAGCCTCCTCGCGGACGAGCGACAGGCGCGTCAGCTCCTCGACGGCGTCGTGGCGCGCCTCGATGCGCTCGCGGTCGAGCAGCGGGCGGCGCAGCCAGTGGGTGAGTTCGCGCCGCCCGAGCGCGCACGACGTCTCGTCGACGACGCCGAGCAGGGTGTGGGCGTCGCCCCCCTCGCGGTTCTCGAACACCTCCAGCGACCGGAGCGCGGTGGCGTCGAGGCGCATCCCCTCGCGGGGGTCGTAGCGCGTGAGCCGCGTGATGTACGCCAGTCCGCCGGCGTCGACGCCCTGGGTGTACTCGGCGTACCCGAGGAGGGCGCCGGCGGCGCGCAGTTCGGCCGTCCCCGAGAGCACCGACTCCGGCGTGGCGACGTACGCCGAGACCCGCTCGCGGGCGGTCGACGGCTCGAAGCGCTCGTCCGGGACGGGCGTGCGCATCCCCTCGACGTCGAAGGCGTGGTCGAGGTCGGGCGCCGCGATGACCTCCGCCGGCGCGAAGCGGTTCAGTTCGTCCTGGACCACCGTCGGACGGGCGCTCGTGACGCGGAACTCGCCGGTCGAGACGTCGACGAACGCGACGCCGACCTCCTCCCCGTCCGGCGCGGGCGCCAGCGCGGCGAGGTAGGTGTTCCCGCCGGCGGCGAGCAGTTCGTCCTCGACAACGGTCCCCGGCGTGACGACGCGCGTCACCGCCCGGTCGACCAGTCCCGACGCCTCCGCCGGGTCCTCGACCTGGTCGGCGATGGCGACGCGGTAGCCGGCACCCAGCAGCGTCTCGACGTAGGGGGCGACGTTGTCGATGGGGACGCCCGCCATCGGGTAGGTGCCCGTCGAGTCCTCGCGCTGGGTGAGCGTTATCTCGCAGACGCGGGCGGCCGCCTCGGCGGCCTCGCAGAACAGCTCGTAGAAGTCACCGACCTGGAAGAGCACGAGCGCGTCGTCGTACTCCTCGGTGAGCGAGAAGTACTGCGACAGCATCGGCGTCAGCTCCTCGCGTCTGGCGGCCATCTTCGCCGGCGGCCCGGTGACCGACTCCATGCCCGGAACACGACGCCGGCGTACAAATGTTGCGTGCCTCGCGGCCGCCGCGTCACCCGAATGTCGGCGCGCTCACTCGACGGTGACGCTCTTGGCGAGGTTGCGCGGCTTGTCGATGGAGCGCCCGAGCATCGCGGCGGTGTGGTAGGCCACCAGCTGTAACTGGATGTTCGCGAGCATGGCGGCCGTCCGCGGCTCGCCGGCCGGGATGCGCAGGACGTGGTCGGCGTAGCGTTCGACGTCGGACTGCCCGTCGGTGACGGCGATGACCGGCGCGTCGCGCGCCTCGACTTCCTTCACGTTCCCGATGGTCTTTCGCGCCTGCTCGCCGTCGCCCGTGACGACGGCGAAGACGGGCGTCTCGCTCGTGACGAGCGCGAGCGGGCCGTGTTTCAACTCGCCCGCCGCGAAGCCCTCGGCGTGCTCGTAGGTTATCTCCTTGAACTTCAGCGCCCCCTCCAGCGCGACCGGGTAGCTGAGCCCCCGGCCGATGAAGAAGAAGGCGTCCGAGTCGACGTACTCCTCGGCCACCTCGCGGGCCGTCGACTCGTCGAGGACGGCCTGGACGTTCCCGGGGAGTTTCCGGAGCGCGCCGATGGCGTCGCGGTCGCCGTCGCCCGTCGACAGCGCGAGCAGGGTGAGCGCGACGACCTGTGCGGCGAACGTCTTGGTCGCGGCGACGCCGATCTCAGGGCCGGCGCGGACGTAGAGCGCCTGGTCGCACTCGCGGGCGGCCGTCGAACCGACGACGTTCGTCACCGCGAGGGTGCGCGCCCCGCGCCGGCGCGCCTCGCGCAGTGCGCTCAGCGTGTCGGCCGTCTCCCCGCTCTGGGTGACGCCGACGACGAGGTCGTCGCCGATGGGCGGCGTCGCGGTGGCGTACTCGCTCGCGAGGAACGCCTGTGCGGGGATGCCCGACTGCTGGAGGAGCTGTGCGCCGAACAGCGCGGCGTGGTAGGAGGTGCCGCAGGCGACGAACTGGACGCGCTCGGGGGCGAAGTCGACGTCGACCGACACCTTGCCGTCCATCTCGTTGACCCGCTCGCGGAGACACTGGCGCAGCGCCCGGGGCTGCTCGTGTATCTCCTTCAGCATGAAGTGGTCGTAGCCGCTCTTGCCCGTCTCCTCGGGGTCCCACTCGACGGTATGGACCGGCTTGTCGACGAGCGACCCGGTCGCGTCGGTGACGTGCCAGCCGTCGGCCTCGATGACCGCGAACTCGCCGTCGTCGATGTAGACCACCTGGTCGGTGAACTCCCGGAACGCGGGGACGTCGCTCGCGAGGAAGTGGGCGTCCTCCGCGATGCCGAGGACGAGCGGGGAGTCGTTGCGCGCGGCGAACACGCGGTCGACGTCCGCGATGACCACCGCGATGGCGTAGCTCCCGTCGATGCGCTCGATGGCGGACCGGACCGCCGTCTCGGGGTCGTCGCCCGCCATGAGGCGCTCCTCGATGAGGTGGGGGACGACCTCGGTGTCGGTGTCGCTCCGGAAGGTGTGACCGTTGTCGGTCAACCGGTCGCGCAGCTCCTGGTAGTTCTCGATGATGCCGTTGTGGACGACGGCGACCTCGCCCGTGCAGTCGCGGTGGGGGTGGGCGTTCGCGTCGGTGGGGGGACCGTGCGTCGACCAGCGGGTGTGGCCGATGCCGACGCTCCCGGCGAGGTCCGTCTCGCTCTCGGCGAGTGCGTCCCGGAGGGCGTCGAGTTCGCCCGCACGCTTCTCGACCTGCACGTCGCTTCCCGAGAGCGCGACGCCGGCGGAGTCGTAGCCGCGGTACTCCAGTTTCGAGAGGCCGTGGACGAGCGTGTCGAGCGTCCGCCCCTCGTGGCCGGCACAGCCGATGATGCCGCACATCAGCGGACCACCCGCGCGTTCGCGCGGACGCGACCGTCGACGACGACGCCGGTCCCCAGTCGGGCGTTCGTCCCGACGAGCGCGCCGGGGACGCAGGTGACGCCGCCCTCGGCGCGCACGCGGTCGGCGAAGACGGCACCGAGACGCTCGTGGAACACCGAATCGCCGACGCGAACCTCGGCGGGACCGCCGGGAACCGTCGTGTCAGCCCCGAGGTGGACGTCCTGGCCGGCCACGCAGTCGAGCAGGGTCGACCCCGGCGCGACGCGACAGTCGGTGTCGAGGACGGCCCGCGCGAGCGTCGTGTTCGCGCTGACGGTCGTGTTGCGCCCCAGCGCGACGTTCGGTCCGATGACGGCGCCGGCGGCCACCTCGCAGTCGGGGCCGACGACGACCGGCGCCTGGAGGCTCGCGTCGTCGTTGACGCGGGCGCTGTCCGCCACCCAGACACCCGGGGTGCGCTGGTGTCCCTCGACGATGCCGTGGCGCAGGACCTCCGTCGCGACGGTCAGCAGGTCCCACGGGTAGGTCGCGTCGACCCAGAGGCCGTCGGTGCGGACCGCCCGCACCGCGTCCTCCTCGATGAGTCGCTCGACGCCGCTGGTCAGCGGGAGCGCCCCGTTCTCGTACTCCGTGGCCGCGAGCGCGTCGAACACCGAGCGGTCGAAGAGGTAGACGCCGGCGTTGATGAGGCGGTAGTCGTCGTCGCTCGGCTTCTCGACCAGCGCGGTGATGCGGTCCGTCTCGGCGTCCATCGTCACCGCGCCGTAGCGCCGCGCGTGCCGGTGTTCGAGGACGGCGAGGGTCGCCGCGTCCGCCGGGTCGGCGGCCTCGACCACCGACTCGACGAGGCCCGTATCCACGACGCGGTCGCCGTTGACGACCACGAAGGAGTCCTCGACGACGCTCGCGGCCTGCTGGAGGGCGTGACCGCTCCCGAGTTGCTTGCTCTGGATGACGTACTCGACGGGGACGTCGCGGTAACTCGGGCCGAAGTGGTCCTGGACCCGGTCGCGCTTGTAGCCGACGACGAGGACGATACGCTCGATGCCCGCGTCGATGAGCGCGTCGAGGACGTACTCGAGGATGGGGCGGTTCGCCGCGGGGAGCATCGGCTTGGGCCGGTTGTGGGTGAGCGGATGTAACCGACTCCCCTCCCCGGCCGCAAGTACGACGCCGGTGTCGATGTCCATGCTCTTCCCGCGTCCTACGCCGCCGTCAAAGTTCTGTTCTCCCGTCCCCGGTCAGAACTCCTCGAGGGCCGCGTAGAACACCGCCGCGAGCGCGAGGTGCTGGCGCATCGCCCGTTCGACGCGATGTGCACCGTCGACGGTGTCGGCCAGGCGGTACTCCTTCGTCCTGACCATCTCCTGGGCGTCGAGGAACCCCGCGTCGGCCAGGCCGTGCAGGCGAGGGTACACCGTCCCCGGACTCAACTGCGCCCCGAAGTGGTCGGTGAGGTCGCCAATCAGCGCCTTCCCGTGGGTCTTCGACTCGCGCACGCCGACGAGGACGAGCAGCAGCTCGTCGAGGTTCGCCTTCACGAGTTCCTCGTCGAAGCCGAACTCGTCGTCGGAGAAGCGGTCGTCGAGGGCACCGCGGACGACGCGCTCGACACGCGCGTCGGGGTCGTCGGCCGCGTCGTCGGCCGTCTCCACGCTCTCGTGGAGTTCGTTGTACAGCGCCTCCACCGTGATGCCCGTTCGCGGACCGTCCGAGTCGTCGTCACGCGCCGTCGTCCCTACCATGCCCGGAACATGTCTCTCTTGATATATAAGACTTATTTAATATCCGTAAATACAGAATCTATTTAATTGCGAGGTGATGCAAACATCTATGATGGTAGAACCGTACTGTGTGTAACAGTGACCGACGAACAGCACGTTGAGGAGATTCTCGACACGATCGGCGACCCGAAGGCCCGCCTCATCCTCGCTGAGATAAGTCGAGGACCGCGGTCGGCGAAGGAACTGAGCGAGCGATGCGAGCTGTCACAACCGACGGTGTATCGACGACTCGACATGTTGAAGGAACACGACCTCGTCGTCGGTCGGACGACCATCGTCGAGGACGGCAACCACTTCAAGCGCTACGAGTGTAACTTCAACAGCACGCTCATCTCCCTCGAAGACAGCGAGTACGACGTCCGCGTCTACCGGAACGAGAACCTCCCCGACCGGTTCACGCAGCTGTGGGACGACCTCCAGCGCGCATGACGCTCGCGTCCGCCACGGGCGGAGGTGACCCGTGTTAGACACCGTGCTCACCGTCGCGCTGATGGGGATGCGGCTGATACTGTTCGCGCTCTCGCTCGGTCTCACGCTCATCAGCTTCCAGGCGTACTCCCAGCGCGGCAGCACCACCCTCCAGTACGCCTTCATCGGCTTCGCCTTCATCAGCATGGGAACGGCGCTCACCAGCCTCAGCTCGCAGGTCGAGGGGTGGGACCAGCTGTTCCAGCTCGTGGAGACGGTCCCCTTCATCGTCGGGTTCAGTATGCTCTACGTCTCGCTCTACCGCTGAATCTCAGACGAGCATCAACCCGCCGCCGACGATGGCGAGGACGCCGAGGCCGACACAGACGCCCCAGAACGCGACGCGGTCGACGATGCGCATCAGGGCGTCGATGGTGAGGTAGCCCACGACGGCGCTCGTCGCCAGCGCGACGACGGCCATCGTCGGGTCGAGCTCCGGCACGCCCTCGTCGAGGAGGACGAGGAGGCCAGCGCCGGCGGCCGCGGGAATCGACAGGAGAAACGAGAGGCGAAACGACGCCGGCCCGTCGTGGCCCCGGAGGAGGAGCGCACCGGCCGTACTCCCCGACCGGGAGACGCCCGGGAGGATGGCGAGTCCCTGCATCACCCCGACGAGCAGCGCGTCGACGAGCGTCGGCGTCGTCCGGGTGCCGAGCGCCCCCGAGGCGACGCGCTGGAGGACGCCGGTGGCGACCAGGAGAACGCCGATGAGCGCGACGAACGCCCCCCCGGTCAGCGCCGAGACCACCTCCTCGATGGTCGCGTAGGCGGCGAGACCCACCACGCCGGAGACGAGCGTCGCGACGGCGAGAAACGACGTCTCGGGGGTGCGCTCGAACGCCGTCGAGGGCCGCCACTCGGGGAGCGTCCGGAGCACCTCCGCGACCTCATCGCGGTAGTACGCGAGCGCCGACAGCGCCGTCCCGGCGTGCAAGAACAGCGAGAACCGGGTCGCCGCCGCTCCCGGGAGTCCCTCGACGACCGCCAGGTAGAGCGCTATCTGTCCCGTACTGGAGATAGGGAGCCACTCGAAGAACCCCTGGAGGACGCCGACGACGAGTGCGAGCAGCAGCGACTCGTTCATACCTCCCCCGGTGGCGTGACCGACAAAACACGTTCGGTATCCGACGCGAATTCCCCCTCGAGACGTGATTTTCATTCGATGCAGACGCAGGCGGAAGGTACATGAGTGGGCAGTCCTGCGTGCCCTCATGAACCCCCGTACCCCGGTTATCGCACATCAGTCGACGTCGAACCGTTCGCGCCGAACGCCCGATACAACGGACGGTCCCCCCCTATGACGGAGACACTCACGGAACCCCACGCGCGACGGCTCGTCGACCTCGGCCGCGACCTCTCGCCGGCCGCACCGGTCAGCGACGTCATCGACATCCTGGCGGTCGGTATCGGCGCGAAACCGCTCGCCGGCGTCGCTGCCTGCTTCACCGAGGACGGCGCGCCCGCCTGGGACGACGTCGCAAGTAACGCCGTCCTCACCCACGACCGGCTCGGCGACCGACTGGACGACGCCGGCCTCGACTGGCACCTCACCCCCGTCGAGACCGTCGACGACGGCGAGGAGACGGTCACGTGGTACGAACTGCTGGTCGGGAGCGACGGCCGCTCGTTGCCCGACTTCCTCGCCGCGACCGGTCCACGACCGACCGACCGGACCGAGCGCCAGTACGGCCGGGCGCTCGGCTACCCCGAGTCCTCCGTCGAGTGGTTCGTCACCCACCCTGTCGACGTCGAGACCCGCTCGGTCTTCGACGTCATCAACGAGCAGTGCGGGTCGGGCGACGACGACGTCACGCTCGCCGCGTCCGTCCCCTACATCCCCGCCCCGACCCGCCAGGGCGCCCGGGACGCCCTCGACGACGGCCGGGGCCTCACCGAGGCGCTCGGGACGCTCGACGCCGCGGCCGACGAGGACGGTTACGCGGAACTCCTGCTCGGCGAGCGCGTCCGCGAGACGCTCGACACCTACGACCAGCGCCGCGCGTGGCGCGACCCGCTCTCGCGCGCGATGGGCTGAGACGGCCAGAACACTCCGGGCCGTCACACACTCTGTTCCGTGGTGACACACAACATATAACCCCCCTTCATCCGAACGAGGGATATGTCCTCGGACGAGGTCAACCCGGTCCACCGGTGTAGCTGCGGTGCTACCTTCGAGACGGCGGAGGAACTGCGAGCGCACGCGCGGGAGGAACACGACGCCGTGGTCTGAGCGTACCACCGACACGGCACGCGAGTGCAAGCACGTCTCGCGATAATTCGACCCCACAGCAACAACGGTTATATCTCTCACGTGTGGTAGTCACGAACGCCATGAGGTGTTGTGTCACTTTGGCGAGTGGTGTATGGGTTGAGAACGGTTCGGCGGGGGGGTCGGCGTGATCGCGCCGGCGCTCGCGGCGGCGGCGGTGCCGCTCCAGTTCTCGGGGGACTTCCTCTACCTCGCGCTGGTCTTCTTCGTGCTGGCCATCGTCGCGGGGCTGGCGGGGTTCGGCGGGGTGGCGGGGATGTCGATGAGCATCGCGCGACTGCTCATCCTCGTCTTCCTCGTGCTGGCGGTCATCTCGCTCCTCTTGTGAGCGAGGGGGGACCGACGGCCCGCCCGTCGTCCCCCGCGTGACCGTGCGCGAACCGACCGAGAACCGGCCGCGAGCGGGTTCGGAACCCGCCACCGGACGCGTTTCTGACGGACCGACGAGACCGCCCCGAGCGACGGCGCCGGAGTCGCACCGAGGGTGGGTGGGTCGGCGCGTGCCGCGCCCGCGAACCCGAAGCACAAAGAACCGTGACGGCGTCCGTCCGGTCGATGGACGTCATCGAAGTCGCCGAGAGGGCGCTCGACACGGGCGCGGTCTGTGACGCCTGCCTCGGTCGACTCGTCGCGGACCGGAGTTTCGGGTTGACCAACGCCCAGCGCGGGAACGCGATGCGCGTGGCGGCCGCGCTCGCGGCCGACGAACCGTACGAGGCGCCCGACGCGACCGCCTGCTGGGTCTGCGAGGGCGAGTGTACACGCTTCGAGGAGTACGCGGAGCGGGCGCTCGCGGCGCTCGGCGGGTGGGAGTTCCGGACCTACCAGGTCGGGACGCGCGTCCCGCCGTTGCTGGAGGAGAACGACCGCTTCCTCCGCGAGGACGCCGGTCTCCCCGAGGACGCGGGCGAGGGGATGAACGGCGAGTTCAACCGCGAGGTGGGAAAGCGAATCGGGGCGGGCGTCCCGGAGGCCGACCTCGACCTCGAACGCCCGGACGTGCTCGTCCTCCTCGACCTCTCGACCGACGAGATAGAGGTGCAGGTGAACTCCGCGTTCGTCTACGGGCGCTACCGCAAACTCGAACGCGACATCCCGCAGACGCGCTGGCCCTGCTCGGACTGCGGCACGACCGGCCGCCAGCGCGGCGCGCCCTGCGAGACGTGCGACGGGACGGGCTACCGCTACGGGACGAGCGTCGAGCAGTTGACCGCCCCGGTCGTACTGGAGGCGATGAAGGGCTCCGAGGCCGTCTTCCACGGCGCGGGCCGCGAGGACGTCGACGCCCTCATGCTGGAGGGGGGCCGGCCGTTCGTCATCGAGGTGAAAGAGCCCCGCGTCCGGGCGGTCGACGTCGAGGACCTCCAGCGCGAGGTCAACGAGTTCGCCGACGGGCGCGCCGAGGTGCTCGGCCTGCGCCTCGCCACGCACGACATGGTCGAGCGGGTGAAGAACCTCGACGCCTCGAAGACCTACCGTGCGACCGTCGAGTTCGCCGACCCGGTCGCCCCCGAGGACTTCCGGGCGGCGCTCGACGAACTCGAGGGGACGACCGTCGACCAGCGCACCCCCAACCGGGTGAGCCACCGACGGGCGGACCTCGTGCGCACCCGGACCGTGTACGAACTGGACGGCGAGTTGACCGACGACCACCACGCGACCGTCGACATCCACGGCGAGGGCGGCCTCTACGTCAAGGAACTCGTCTCCGGCGACGAGGGGCGGACGGAACCGAGCCTCGCCAGCCTCCTCGGGGTCGAGAGCGAGGTGGCCGCCCTCGACGTGCTCCGCGTCGAGGGGGAGGACGAACCGTTCGAGGACCCCGATTTCTTCCGCGATTCGACGGCGGAGTGACGCGCCGTCGACTGTGTCACGCGCTAGCCAAAACCATTATAGATATTGGCTGACAATGTCGTGGTAGGGTATCACACAATGTGCCACCACTACACCGAGGAGTACGCCTACCACTACGAGCGTACCGCCGAGCGAGAGGACGAGGAGGAAGAAGAGCGCATCGCGCTCGAGGCCGACGACTGAACGCTCGTTTTCGTTCACCGGCGTCCCCCGTGGGTCCGGGACGTCCTACCAGTGTTCCCCCGACCGCTGGTGTTCCCAGAGGTCCGACGCCGAGACGACGTCGAGGTCGCCGCGGGCCTCGTAGGCGTGGACGTACTCGACGAGTTCCGCGAAGTCCTCGGCGTCGAAGTGGTGGAAGAGGGGAATCGACAGCGAGCGATGCTCGACGGCGAGGTCGACCAGTTCCTTCGCCCCCTCCAGGTCGCCGTCGACGCCGACGGAGCCGACGCACATGGGGTTCGTGAGCGCGTAGTTCGTCGGGCCGCCGCCGCCGAACGCGAGGTCGAAGTAGTCGGCGAGGACGTCCATCGACGGCCCGTCGTAGGCGCCGAAGGTGTAGATGTGGAAGTTCGTCCCGCGCGTGATGCCGTTCTCCTCGAAGAAGGCCGCCATCTCCCGGACGTCGGCCCGGAGCGTCTCCTCGGAGAGCTCCGTCACGTTCTGGTGGGCGGTCATGTGGTTACAGAGGTCCCACCCGGCGTCCTGCATCCGGTGGAGCATCGGCACGGTGAGGCGGTCCCCGCGGCCGATGGAGTTGCGCACGACCGCCTCGATACCGGGGTAGCCGTACTCCTCGAGCGTCGTGAAGTAGTCCGTGTAGTGGTGGCGGTGGCTGTCGTCGAACCGGAAGAGGAGCTTTCCGCGGTCGGGCTTGGGATGGAGGCGGACGTCGTCGAGCCAGAGGCGGGCCTCCTTCCCCTTGCCGGCGTAGAGCATGACGTGGAGTGTCCGGACGTCGGCGAGGTCGGGCGACCCCTTCACCTCGCAGGGGGCGAGGTCGAACCGCTGCCAGCCGGCGTCCTTGTTCGCGATGTAGGGGTGCCGGAAGCGGACGCAGTTGCTGCTGTCGGGCGCGAACGCGGTCACCGTCAGCGTGGGCTGGCCGTCGGCGGGTTCCTCGAAGTACCCCGCCAGCGAGAGCGCCGCGTCCGAGAGGTCGAGCGGCTCGTCGAACGTGCGCTCGAGGGCGACGCGCTCGGTGTCGGTGTATCGAAGCGACTGCGGGCCGTCGAAGTAGACCGACTCGTCGGCCTCGACGGTCCCGCGACCCGACCACGCGGAGAGGTCGCTCATGTCGTCGACGAGCCGCCCCCGGGCGACGTACCGACCCTGGTAGGGGGGTCGGACGCCGTCCGGTCCCTCGCGGTGCGCGTCCGGTTCCTCGTCGCCACGCGCGTCGTCGTCGCTCCGATCGCTCGGGCCGTCCCGGCGGGGGACCGTCCGGTTCGTCGACTCGTCGTCCGGGGACCTCGTTCGGAGCGACCCGACGCACCCCGTACCGAGTGCGAGCGACCCCGTCGCGAGAAACGCCCGTCGTGTCGTGAGTCGTCTGTCTCTCTCCATGACTCACGTCTCGATAGCAAGTGTCGTTGTAAGGTACACTCTTCGAATACAGTATGTTCCGGGTAACTTCTCCTCAGCGAACGTTCGCCTGACGATTAGGACGGTCAGAACCGGCTGAATTCCATCGTTTCGCGGCGGTAATGGCGTCTTAACCCCCCACGTGCGACGGCTCGGAGCGGGTGTCGCGCGACGGTAACGACTTTGTCGACGCGCGCCCGCCGGGAGGTATGCACTTCGGCGTCGACGAGGCGGGCAAGGGGCCGGTCCTCGGACCCATGGTCGCCGCCTGCGTGGTCGCCCCCACGGACGCCCTCCCCGGGGGCGTCGACGACTCGAAACGGCTCTCACCGGGTCGTCGAGAGTCGCTCGATGCGGCGCTGCGCGACCACCCGGCCGTGACCGTCGGCGTCGCCCGTATCCCGGTCGCCCGTATCGACGACCCGGGGACCGACATGAACTCGCTCACCGTCGCGGCCCACGCCGAGGCCGTGCGGGACGCCGGCCTCGACCGGTGTCGGGCCTGTCCGGGGGTCCTCGACGCGGGCGACGTCGACGCCGAGCGCTTCGGGCGGCGCGTCGTCTCGTCGCTCGGGGGCGGCGTGGACCTCCGGGCGGAACACCGCGCCGACGCGGCGTATCCGCACGTCGCGGCCGCGAGCGTCGTCGCGAAGGTCGAGCGCGACGCGGCCGTCGCCCGACTCGCCGCGACCCACGGCGAGGTGGGCAGCGGCTACCCGAGCGACCCGACCACGAGGACGTTCCTGCGCGAGTACGTCCGGGAGCACGGGACGCTCCCCGAGTGCGCGCGGGCGTCGTGGAAGACGTGCGAGGACGTGCTGGCCGCCGCCGAGCAGTCCTCGCTCGACGCCTTCTAGTCGAGCACGAGGTTCCGGAGCACGTCGCCGTACGCCGGCCGCGTGACGAGGACGCCGATGAGGACGCCGACGATGGTGATGACGGCGAAGCCCTGCAGGTCGCCGAGCGAGAGCACCGCCAGCGGCGACATGGCGACGATGGTGGTGGCGGCCGCCGCGCCGATGACCCAGAACGCCCGGCGGAACCGCGAGCGGAACACCTTGTCCGTCCGCACGTCCCCCTGTTGCAGTATCTCGTCGGCGATGATGACCAGGTCGTCCACCCCCGTCCCGATGACGGCGATGAACCCCGCGATGTGCGAGAGGTCGAGCGCGAGGCCCACCGCGGCGGCGAACCCGAGGAGGATGTACACCTCGGCCATCGCCGTCAGGATGAGCGGGAGCGCGACCGACGGTTCGCGGTAGCGGTAGGCGACGACGGCGGCGACGGCGATGGACGCGACGAGCCCCGTCGCCAGCGAGAGCGACTTGAAGCGCTCGGCGAGGCTCGGCTGGAGGAAGTACGTCGTCCCCGAGTCGATGTCGAGTTCCGCCGGGAGCGCCCCCGCCTCCAGGTTCAGGCGCAGTTCCTGTGCCTCCGAGAGGTTGGCCGCGCTGGTCTGGTAGGCGGGGTCCGTCTCGAAGTCACCGCTCTCGATGCTCCGGGCGAGGCTCTGGCCCATCGACGCCGAGTAGACCACCTCGCCGTCGACGACCGTCAGCAGGCAGTAGCCCGGGTCCTCCGGGTTCTGGTCGTAACGACAGGAGGCGATACCCTCCGGCGAGGTGAAGCCGAGGTCCTGGAGCGTGGTGGCGAAGTCCTCCGCGGCGCTGTCACGGAGCACCACGGGGACGACCGGCCGGTCCTGCTGGTCGCGCTGGACCGTGCCGACGTCGGCGAGGTCGTCCTGCGTGAGCAGCGACACCTCGCGGTAGTCGGAGCCGTTGGTGGCGTTGGTGGCGTTCTCGGCCGGGGCGGTGGCGACGATCTCGACCCGCCCGCGGTCGCCGATGAGGTCGATGAGTTCCGTCCGGTTCACGCCCGGCGCCTCGACGAGGACGAACGTCTGGCCGTCCGCGGCCGTGACGACGCTCGCCCCGCCGCCGGCGAACCCGGCGGAGCCCTGTATCTTCCGGTTGAGCACCTCGACGGCCGTCTCCATCGTCTCGCGCGTGACGCCCTGCCTGACGTCGCTCTGCTGGACGTCGTAGCCCGAGTTCTGGAGCGCCGTCGCGAACTCCTCCTGCGTGACGTTCTCCGAGAACACCTCCACGGCACCGCCCTCGGTCTCGTTGACGTCGGCGCGTACCTGCACGTCGAGTTGCGAGACGCCGAGTTCGTTCGCGATGGCCCGCTGGGCGTCACGCTCCTCCTGTGGGTCGACGGCGACGCCCTCCGCCGTGAGGCCGACCAGCGGCGCGCGCAGGCGCGTCCCGCCGGCCAGTTCGAGGCCGTAGTCGAGGTTGGTCGGGCCGTCCGAACCGGCGGCCGTCGCGTTCGCGCCGGCGGCCGGCGCGTCCGCGCCGCCACCGCCGGGGAAGAACAGGCCGACGCTGCTCCCGACGAGGAACAGGACGAGCAGGACGATACGCCAGTTCTGGCGGACGGCGCCGAGGCGACTCATTGAGCGACCCCCTCGTACTTGTAGTAGCGAAGCAGGCTCACGTTCAGCAGGTAGGTGTTCATGAGGTCGGCGGTGAGTCCGAACACGAGGATGAGGCCGATCTCGGGCAGCAGCGGGATACCGAAGACCAGCGGCGAGGAGACGACGGTCATGACGGTCATCGCGGCGATGGAGGTGAGCGTCATGGTGACGCCGGTCCGGCGCGCCCGGTAGGTCGACTCGTAGAAGTCGCCGCTCCGGCGTAACACGTGGTTGTTCAGCAGGATGTCCGAGTCGACGCTGTACCCGATGAGCATGAGGAGGGCGGCGACCGTCCCCAGCGAGAGTTCGATGCCGAAGAGGTTCATCAGCGCGATGGGGATGACGACGTCCGAGAAGGCGCTCGCCACCACCGCGAGGGAGGGGACGAACGACCGAAAGAGCACGAACACGACGAGACTCATCCCGGCGAAGGCGACGACGACGCCGATGAGCGCCTGTTGCTGGGCGTCGGCGCCGAACGTCGGCGAGCGCGACTGCGAGGACTGGACCTCGTAGCCCGCCTCCTCCGCCGCCGCGCTTATCTCTCTGACCTGCCGGTCCTCGGTCGCCTGGAACGTGACGATGTACTCGTCGCCGCCGCCGCCGGCGCCGATGGCCTGTACCTCCTCGACCGGGTAGTCGGTGTCCGCGAAGGTCGCTCGGACCTCCTCGGCGGAGTCGTCCGTCTGTACCTGTAGCTCCGTCCCGCCGGTGAAGTCCACCCCGAGCGCGACGGGTGCACCCGTGGTGACGTACCAGCCCGCGAGTATCAGGAGGGCGACCGCCAGCGTGGCGAGGGGCAGCGCCAGCAACTGGCGGTTCGTGTACCGGGTGTAATCAACGTCCGGTACCTCGAAACGAACCATGGCCGACGATGCTGCCCCCCGCGAATAAGCATTCTCATTCGAGGACTGATAGCACCACGACGCCGACAGACCCGCCGGGGCGGACGTGTCACTCGTCGAGTCGGTAGGCGACGACGCCGCCGTCGGCCTCGACGACCACCCGACACTCGGCGAGGACGAACGAGGCGCGCCCGGGGCGCCGCGCGCTCCCGTCCGGGCGGGCGGCGAACAGGCGTTCGAGCGCGTCGGCGTCGACGGCGTCGTACAGTCGGTGTTCGAGCGTCGCCGGCGGGACGCCGCGAACGGCCGCCACGGTGCGGACGACGTCGCAGGCGAGCGACCCGCGGTTCCACCGCATCCGTCGGTCCTCGGTCACGTTCGCCCCTCCGTTCGCGCCCCGGACCGCGGTCGAACTCCGTCGCCTGTGCGTCCGGTCATGTCTCGTCGTCGAGGAGCATCGTGAACAGTTTCCCTTCGGCGGCGCGGAGGTGCTTGTTGAACGTCGGCTGGGAGATGTCGAGCGAGGCGGCCACCTCCTGGCCGGTCCGGTCGCGGGGCCACTCGAAGAAGCCGCTCGCGTACGCCGTCCGCAACACCTCGTACTGGCGCTCGGTGAGACGCTCGGTGATGCCGGCGCGGACGTCGCGCTCGGACTGCACCGCGGAGGTCTGGTTGTGCCGCGCGAGGAGGTCGGTGTTCGGGTGGGTCGCCTGGACCGACTCGACGAACTCCCTCACGTCGGCGTCGTAGGGGAGTTCGACGGTGGCCCGGATGCGCTCGCCGTCGGCGGCCAGTTCCCTGACGACGGCGCCGTAGTCGGTGAGCGCGGGCGCGACGTCGGCGCCGTTGAACCGCAGTTCGCAGCGGATGGCGCCGTCGCGCTCGGCGATGACGTCCACGCGCTCGACGCTGACGAACGCCTCCTCCAGCGCCGCGAGCGACTCGGTGTCGGTCCCCTCGGCGGTGAGGAAGACGAGCGACGCCCCGCCGGACTCCTCGATGATGTCGTCGACGGTGAGGCGGGCGTCGAGGTGCGCCGCGAGCGTGCGCAGGAAGACGTCCGGTTCGTCGATGGCGAGTTCGAGTTCCGTCACCCGGTCGGCCAGCAGCGTCCGCTGGGTCTCGACGGTGTTGATGGCGTTGGCGATGGTCTCGCCGGCCTCGCCGAGGACGGTCTGGGTCGTCTCGTCGAAGGCGCCCTGCTCGTCGGCGTACACCGCGAGCGTCCCGTAGAGCACGTCGCCGTGGACGAGCGGGACCGCCAGCACCGAGAGGTAGTCGTTCGTGAGGGCGCTCCGGCGCCACGGTTCGGCCTGGAAGCCGTTCGCCACCTCCGAGACGACGACCGGTTCGCGCGTCGCCGTCGCCGCGGCCGCCGGTTCGCGCGCCTCGGCGAGCGAGAACGAGACGGCGTCGAGGTAGCCGCGTTCCTCGCCCGCCCACGTCCGGGGACGGAGCGCCTCGCCGGCCTCGTCCGGCGTGCCGATCCAGGCGAACGCGAAGTTGTCGGCGGTCGCGAGGCGGTCACAGACCGCCCGCTCTATCTCCTCGCGGGTGTTCGCCTGCACGAGCGCCCGGTCGATGGCGCGGATGATGTCGTTCGTCTGCTGGAGGCCGGTCAGGCGGGCGTTCTGCTCGCGCAGTTCCCGGTCGCGCTCGCGCAACTGCGACTCGCGCCGGACGCGGTTGAGCGCCGCCTCGGCGCTCGCGGCCAGCAGGTCGACGAGTTCGACCGTCGGTTCCTCGAACGCGGCGGTTCGCGTCGACTCCACGACGAGCACGCCGTGTTCGCCCAGGGGAACGTACAGCCCGCTTCGGAACGGCGTGTCGGGGTCGTACACCTCCTCGCGCTCGCGGATGTCGTCGCTGTGGATCTCCTCGCCGGCGACGAACGCCTGCCAGGCGAGCGACGTGTCGCCCGGCCCGAGCGCCGGCAGGTCGCCGACCAGCGAGCGCATCCCCTCGGAGACGGTCGCCGGTTCGAGCTGCCCGTTGTCGCCGTCGAAGAGGTAGACGGCGACCCCCGGGAGGTCAAGGACGTCGCTCGCGGTGGCGGCGATGCGCTCACCTACCTCGGCGCGGGACTCGGCGCGCAACAGCCCGTGCGTCGAGTTGTTCAGCGCCGTGAGCGTCTGTTCGTACTGCGTGCGGTCGGTGACGTCGCGCACGACACCGACGAGTTCCTCCTCCCCGTCGGGGCCGCGGAAGACGGAGAACTGCGTCTCGATGGGTATCGTCCCGCCCTCCGCGTGGGCGACGTCGAACTGGCGCGACCCGACGGGCCGGCCGTTGCGCTCGGTGGCCGTCTCGAAGCAGTCGGTCTCGGCCGGGAGGTCGACCAGCGAGCGGACGTCGGCCCCGACGAGGTCGTCGCGGTCGAAACCGGTCGTCTCGCAGAGGGCGTCGCTCACCTCCGTGATGCGGTAGTCGAGGTCGAGCGCGTAGACGCCGTCGTCGACCGTCTCGACGACCGCCTCGTAGCGCTTCAGTTCGCGCGCCCGACGGCGTCGCGCGATGGCCGGTTCGAGGACCGCGGCGACCGAGGCGAGCACCTCGGCGTCGTGGTCGGTGAACGCCTCGCCGTCCGGGGCAACGGCGGTCAGCGCGCCCCACGGCTTGCCGCCGACGGAGAGCGCGAGCGCCACCTCGTCGCCGCCCCCCTCGCGTCGGTTGTGCTGTACCTCGCCGGGCGTCTCCGTCGCGGCCGCGGTGACGGAGTTCCCCCGCGCCCGGAGCGAGTCGAGCGCGTCCTCGTCCCAGCCGACGGCCGCGCGCAACACGAGCTCGTCGCCCCCGTCGGTCTCGCGGCGCTCGAAGAGGCCACAGCGCGAGGCGCCGACCGTCCGGGCGACGAGCGAGAGCGCGTCGTCGAACAGGGTCGCCGGCGCGGTGCCCTCGAGGGCGGCCTGCCGGAGCGCCGAGAGGTCGTCGACGTAGGCCCAGGTGTCGGCGCCGACGCTCGCGCGGACGGCGTTCCGGACGCGCGCGCAGAGCAGCGACTCCGAGACGGCGCCGTCGGCCCGGATGACGTCCGTCGCGCCCGCGTCGAGGGCGTCGGCGGCCGCCACGTCGTCGCCGGCGGGGACGAAGACGACCAGCGGCACCTCGTCGTCGAGCGCCCGGAGTCGGTCGGTGAACCGTGCGCAGGTCATGTCGGGCAGTTCGTGACCGCAGACGACGCAGTCGATTCGTCCGCCCGCGCTGACGCGGTCGAGACCGTCCTCGGCGGTCGAGGCGTGCTCGACGGTCAGCGCCGGCGCCCCGTCTGCCGCGTCGGCGTACGAGGCGCCGACCGACAGCACCCGGACGGTCGCGACTGCGTCCTCGTTCCTGATGCGGCCCGAAATCATCGCTTAAACCGCGATGTCGAAAGCGGATAAACCATTCGGCTTGGAATTGGCAATACGCAAGCAATAGGGGGTTGAAAGTCCTGATTTCATGCGTATTTCAATCAGCAATTGAATACTCTCTCGCATCCGTGGGGAAATAATGACTGTTCATACAGTGACATTCATGTCGAGCGACTACTACGTCTCTCTGTGGTTCATGATACCATACGTTTTGTGGTGCCCCCCACGAGACCCTCGCTCCGGGGCGTCTCGACAGTTAGCCGACAATTACACCAGGGGTGTCACGGGAGATACCGGACGCTGACCACGTCGTCCGCGGCCCGCACCTCGACCCGGTCGACGCCCAGTCGGGCCGCCCGGACGAGCGTCCCCTCGTCGGCGAGGACGTCGTCGACGGCCGCCGACGTGTCGTCGGGGTCGACCGTGAGGACGTGCAGTTCGCCGACGCCGGCGCGCTCCTCGCGGGTGAGGTCGCCGACCGACTGCTCGCTCGCGATGGCTCGCTCCTGTGCCGTCGGCGGTTCCTCGCTCCGTTCGAGCGACAGCGACCGGCGCGCCTCCACCTCGACGACCCGCCAGGTCACCTCCATCGGCGGTTCCGGGGCGAGCGTCGCCTCGAGGACGTCGCGCTCCTCGACGCCGGGGTTCTCCGCGAGCGGGTGCACTCGCCCGCTGTCGACGTCGTTCAACACCGCGCTGTCGTCCTCCGCGTGCGTGACGAGGTACGTCCCCGTCGCCTCCGGTTCGTCGGTCATGGCCCGCGATAGGCGAGCGCGCTCCTTGTCGGTGTCGAGGCGCGCCGACTACCGGAGTCGTCGGTGGAGGAGGTACATACCGGTCGCGACGGCGAGCGGCGGGACGACGCCGAGCGGCCGGGGGAGCGCGTAGAGGACGTCGGCGAGAACGCCCGCGTTCGCCGCCTGCTGGTCCGGGGGCGTGGTGATGACCGCCCCGAGGTACAGCGAGCAGATGAACAGGAACCCGGAGAGGGCGAACCAGCGGTCGTAGCGCACGTCGTCGGTCCCGTGCCGGTGGTGGCGTGCGACGAAGAGGACGGGCGCCACGAGCGGCGCGACGGCGAACAGACCGACGACGATGAACAGCGAGCGGACGAAGGTGAACGTCCCGGCACCCGCGCCCGACGTCCCCCCGAGGAGGACGACGAGCGCGAGGCTGAACAGCGCCCCCACGGCGAACGCGAGGAACCCGCCGACGAAGACGTAGAGCCTGAACAGCCGCGACCGACTCGACCGGAAGGCGTAGGGGAACGCTCCGAAGAGACCGCTGTAACTGCGGTCCTCGACCGACTCGCTCATTGGCCGGGGTAGGTGGCCGGCCCGATTAAGCGCCGCGGTCCGCGGTCGGTTCACCTATCATCCCCCGCTCCGACGCCCCGTACATGTACCTCGACATCGGCAACGCGCTCGCGTCGGTCGCCACTCCCGGCGTGTCGCGGGCGTCGCTCGACCGCCTCGACGACCGGGTCGCGCGCGCCCACGAGCGCATCGTCGACGGCATCGACGACCGGGAGTTCGGCTACGCCTCGCTCGCGCTCCCCGAGCGGACCGACGCCGCCCACGTCGAGGAGACCGTCGCCCCGCTCGCCGACAGCGAGGCCGTCCTCACCGTCGGCATCGGGGGGAGCGCCCTCGGGGCCGCCACCGTCTCGGCCGCCCTCGGTCGTGGGGCGGCGGACGCCCACGTCCTCGACAACGTCGACCCACAGGGGGCGAGCGAGGTGCTCGACGCGCTCCCCCTCGAGGAGACGGCGGTCCACGTCGTCTCCCGGTCGGGGACCACCGCGGAGACGCTCGCGAACTTCCTCGTCGTCCGCGAGGCGATGACCGAGGCGGGCGTCGACTGGACCGAGCGGACCGTCGTCACCACCGGCGAGGACGGCCCCCTGCGCGCGCTCGCCGAGGAACACGACCTCCCGGCGTTCGACGTGCCAGAGGGCGTTCCCGGCCGGTTCTCCGTCCTCTCGTCGGTCGGACTGGTCCCCGCCGCCATCCAGGGCCACGACGTCGCGGGGCTGCTCGCGGGCGGGCGGGCGGGCCGCGAGGCCCTCGCGCCAAGCCTCTACGACTGTCCCGCCTACGGCTACGGCGCGGTCTGCTACGCCCTCGAGAACCGGGGTGCGACGACGAACGTCCTCATGCCCTACGCCGAGCGCCTGGAGTACTTCGCGGAGTGGTTCGCCCAGCTCTGGGCCGAGAGCCTCGGGAAGGACGGACTGGGTCAGACGCCGGTGCGCGCGCTCGGCGCGACCGACCAGCACTCGCAACTGCAACTCTACCGCGCCGGTCGCCACGACAAGGTCGTCACGCTCGTCCGGCCCCGGGACCGCCCCGGGCGCGCCATCCCCGGGACCGACATCGAGGGGCTGTCGTACCTCGGTGGCTCCGACCTCGGGACGCTGCTGGACGCCGAGTTCGAGGCGACGGAGGCGAGCCTCGCCGCCGCCGACCTCCCGAACGTGCGCCTCGAACTGGACGCGCTCGACGCCGAGGGCGTCGGCCGTCTGCTCTACGACATGGAGGTCGCCTGCATCCTCGCCGGCGAACTGATGGACGTCTCGACGTTCACGCAACCGGCCGTCGAGTGGGGCAAGCGTGCCGCCCGCGGCCTCCTCGGCGGCGGGGACTTCGCGGAGGCCGAGGCCGTCGCCGGGAAGGAGCGCCTCGAAATCGAGTGACGGCCGCGTCGGGAAAGACCTATTCGCGGCGTGGCCGTACCGACGACGATGACCGACACGGTGTCGCCGGAGGGGACGGACGGTGCGTGACGCGACGGGTTCGACGGCCACGACCTCGGAGCGTGCCGACCCCGACGAACGCTTTCGCTCCTTCCTGCTCGCCGTCGGCCTCGCGCTCACCGCCTACGTCGTCGGGAACCTCGTGCTCGCCGCGGTCGCGGCCGTCCTCGAAGCCGCCGGCGTCCCGGTCCTCGACGACCCCGGGTTGCTCGTCCTCCTCGGGACGTTCGCCATCCAGGGGGTCGGCTACGTCGGGGTCGTCGCCGTCTTCCTCGAGCGGACCGACCGCTGGCACCTCCCCCGCGTCCGTCGGCCCACGCTCCGCGACGGGGCGCTCGTCGTCGGCGGGTTCGTCGTGCTCCTCGTCGCACAGTACGGTATCGCCCTCGCCGTGGGTGCCCTCGGCGTCGACCTGGCGACGTCGGACATCGTCGAGACGGGCCTCGGCGACCCGCGCCTGCTGCTCGTGCTCGCCGGGCTCTCGGTGCTCGTCGTCGGTCCCGCCGAGGAACTGCTCTACCGTGGGGTCATCCAGACCTCGCTGACCGGCACGTACGGGACGGTCGGCGCCGTCGTCCTCACGAGCGCCGTCTTCGCGCCCATCCACGTCTTCGGCCTCACGGGGTCGACCCCGGCGGTGCTCGCCACGCTCGTGACCATCTTCTCGCTCTCGCTGGTCCTCGGGGCGCTCTACGAACGCTCGGACACGCTCGTCGTCCCGGCGCTGGTTCACGGCGTCTACAACGCCACGCAGTTCCTCGTCGCCTACGCGAGCACGACCGGCCTGGTCTGACCGGCGACTGACTGGCGACTGACTGGCGTCTGACAAGAGTTTATACGGGGCGGCGGAGTAGTCCCTCCCATGCGGCGGTACACCCTGCTGTGCGACGAGCGGCTGGCCTGCGAGGTGGAGTCGCTCGCCCGCGAGTACGGCCTCACCCAGGAGGCGGTGCTCAGACAGCTCGTCGACGCCGGGCTGGAGAGCCTGCAGGGCGACGACTAGCGCTTGCGGGTGAGGTCGCTCCCGCAGACCGGACAGCGGTCCGCCTTCGCGTCGAACGTCCGGCCACAGCCGACGCACTGGAACGACCACGACCGCTCCTCGCTGATGCCCTCGCGGCCGATGGCCTCGACGGGGATGTCGAGTTCCGCCGCGACGTTCTGCATCGCGTAGTCGTCGGTGACGAGCGTGGCGTCGAGTTCGAGGGCCGCGGCGAGCAGGCGGGTGTCCGTCGCGGAGAGGACGTCCCGGTCGCCGGTCGCGCTCGCGGCGCTCCGGACCCGGTCGACGGCCGCCTCGTTCGGGACGTGGACGTGCATCCCGGCACCCTCCAGCGCGTCGAACCGGTAGACGCTCCGCTGGGTGAGTTCCTCGCGCACGAGCGGTATCGAGGCCGTCGGTCCCTCCGCGTCGTACGCGCGGATGAACGCCGAGGCGTCGAGGACGCGCATGGTCTACCGACGGATGACGATGTGGTCCTTCACGGCCTGCACCGCGCCGATGGGGACCAGCAGCCGTCCGTGGTCGTCCTCCTCGAAGCCGACGTCGTGGACGTGGTTCGCCGGTTCGACGACCAGGTCGTTCAGCCGGCCGGTCTTCAGGTCCATCGTGATGTTGTAGAGGTGGCCCAGTTTCGCGCCGTCGGTCCCGATGACGTCCTTCCCGGAGAGGTTCTCCGCCAGTATCTCAGCCATTACCGGACCGTTCCGAGTGAAACGATATAAACTCCGTGGAGGTGTCGGACGCGCGTCGTTCGAGTGTCGTGGCCACCCCCGATGCGTGTCGACGCCGAGGGGCGAGCGCTCGTTCCCGCAGCGAGTCGCTCACGGTTCGCTGAGCGTCGCCGGGCCGCTTCTGAAAGACTTAACCGGGGTGACGGGGTTAATTGGGACAAGGGGTCTCTCTTTATGTCTGACACGGACACCACCACCGGCCCGAACGCCGCCGACGAGGGCAACGACCTCCGGACGCCCATCGTCGCCGTGCTCGGCCACGTCGACCACGGGAAGACGAGCCTACTGGACAAGATACGCGGCTCGACCGTCATCGACGGCGAGGCCGGGGCCATCACCCAGCACATCGGGGCGACGGCCGTCCCCCTCGACGTCATCTCCGACATCGCGGGGAGCCTCATCGACCCCTCGGACTTCGACCTGCCGGGCCTGCTGTTCATCGACACGCCCGGCCACCACTCGTTCTCGACGCTCCGCTCGCGCGGCGGCGCCCTCGCCGACATCGCCGTCCTCGTCGTCGACGTCAACGACGGCTTCCAGCCCCAGACGCTCGAGGCCCTCGACATCCTCAAGCGCACGCAGACGCCGTTCGTCGTCGCGGCCAACAAGATAGACACCACGCCCGGCTGGAACCCCCAGGAGGACACCCCGACGCTCCAGACCATCGAGGCTCAGAGCGAGCGCGCGGAGAACACCCTCAACCAGCGCCTCTACGAGGTCATCGGCGAACTCTCGGACAACGGCTTCTCCGCCGACATGTACTGGCGCGTCCAGGACTTCCGGGGCAACATCGGCGTCGTCCCCGTCAGCGCGCTCACCGGCGAGGGCGTCCCCGACCTGCTCACGGTCCTCATGGGACTCTCCCAGCGCTACATGAAGGAGGACATGGCGGTCGACCTCACCGGCCCCGGGGCCGGGACGGTCCTCGAAGTGAAGGACGAACGCGGCTTCGGCACCACCCTCGACGTCGTGCTCTACGACGGCGTCATCCGGACCGACGACACCGTCGTCGTCGGCGCGAAGAACGACCCCATCGTCACCGAGGTGCGCGCGCTCCTGCAACCCCGGCCGCTCGCGGAGATTCGCACGGAGAAACGCTTCGAGCAGGTCGACGCCGTGACGGCCGCCGCGGGTGTGAAGATAGCCGCCCCCGACCTCGACGACGCCCTCGCCGGCGCCCCCGTCCGGGTCGTCCGCGGCCGTCCCGAGGAGGAGGTCGTCGCGGAGGTCGAGGCCGAACTCGCCGACATCGAGGTCGACACCGCCGAGAACGGTATCGTCGTGAAGGCGGACACCCTCGGCTCGCTGGAGGCCATCGCCAACGCACTCGACGAGGCGGAGGTGCCCATCGTCCGCGCCGAGGTCGGCGACGTCGCCCCCCGCGACGTCGCGGTGGCGAGCACCGCCGACGACCCCAAACACGAGGTCATCCTCGCGTTCAACGTCGAGGTGCTCCCCGACGCGGCCCAGCAGGCCGAAGACCGCGACATCCGCGTCTTCTCCGACGACGTCATCTACCAGCTCGTCGACGAGTACGACGAGTTCGTCTCGGAGATCGAGCGCGCCCAGCAGACGGCGGTGATGGACAAGATTTCCCGACCCTGCCGGTTCAGAGTGCTCAAGGACCACGTCTTCCGTCAGAGCAACCCCGCCGTCGTCGGCGTCGAGGTGGCCTCCGGGACGCTCCGGCGCAACTCCAACGTCGTCGTCTTCCAGGGGAACGAACCGAAGCGCGTGGGGACGCTCAAGAGCCTCCAGGCGCAGGGCGAGGACGTCGACGAGGCGCGCGTCGGCGAACAGGTCGCCGCCGCCATCGACGGCCCGACCGTCGGCCGCCAGATAGACGAGGGGGACGAACTGTGGGCGGAACTCCCCGAGAAACACGCGAAGATCCTCGAACAGGAACTGCTCGAGGACATCCCCGGCGACGAGCGCGAGGCGCTGAGCCAGTACCTCGAGAAGCGCCGCAAGGTCGACCCCTTCTGGGGGAAGTGACGCTGGTAATAACTATTAATTAGCTGGCGCTCGTCGCCCACACCGTGAGCGACCACGAGACGGCGCCGACGCGATACGACGCACTGCTCGCCGCGATGCCCGTAGCGCTCGCTGTAGGGGGCGTCGCGGGGGCCGTCCTCTCGGTCCCGTTCGTGGTCGGCCTGGCCGGCGGGAGCCTCCCGGCCTCCGGGTTGCTCGGCTACGCGCTGTTCGTCGACCCGCCCGAGGGGGCGTAGCGCGAGCGACGACTCGCGTGCGACTCCACGCGTCGACCGACGGAACGTAACGCTTGTAGCCTCCCCACCGAACCACCCGACGTGTCGTTCGTCTCGATTTTCACCACCGCCATCGCCCCCATCATCGCCATCGGCGCGGTGGGCTACGCGCTTGGCCGTGCGAAGGGCCTCGATACCGGCCCTCTCAACACGGTCACCGTCTACGTCTTCGCGCCGGCGCTGGTCTTTCACAGCCTCGCGACGACGACGCTCGACGGCGAGACCATCCTGAAGCTCTCGGTCGGCGTGACGGTCTTCGTCCTCCTGATGCTCGGCATCGCGGCGGTCGTGGGCCGGTACGCGACCGACGGCGAACCGCTGTTCGGCGCGTTCCTCCTCACGTGCGCGTTCGCCAACTGCGGGAACTTCGGCATCCCCCTCTCGACGTTCGCCTTCGGGGAGGTCGGCCGGAGCACGGCGGTGCTCTACACCGCCGTCCAGAACGTCGTCATGTACACCGTCGGGGTGTTCATCGCCGCGCGCAGCGGCGGGAACGACCCGACTGAGGGCGTGAAACACGTCTTCGCCATCCCGCTGGTCTACGCGGTGGTCGCCGCCATCGGCCTCCGGTGGCTCGGCGTCCTCCCACCGGCCGACAGCAGCGCGATGGAGACGCTCCGACTCGTCGGCGACAGCGCGATTCCGCTCATGCTCCTCATGCTCGGGAGCGAACTCACTGGGACGGACGTCCGGACGGCGGTCGGGAGCGTCGGCGCCGTCAACGTCCTGAAACTGCTCGTCGCGCCGGTCGTCGCCGTCGGTGTGGTCCTCCTCCTCGCGCCGGCGAACCAGACCGCCGCACGCGTGTTCGTCCTCGAGTGTGCGACCCCGGTGGCGGTGACGCCGCTCATCCTCCTGCTGGAGTTCGGGCCGGAGACCGACGGTCTCTCGGGTGCCGAGTTCGTCAGCGCGACGGTCCTCACGTCGACGCTGCTCAGTATCCCGACGCTGACGGCACTCATCGTCCTGTTGCAGTCGGGCGCGCTCGTCTAACTGGGTGCGGTGAACGAGCGGAACGAACGGGAGCGGACCGTCAGCCGGCCGTCGGCGTCACGTCGTCGACCGCCTGCTTCACCTGCACTGCGGCGCCGGCGGCGAGTTCGTGGACGAGCGCCGCACGCTCCTCTTCGGTCGCGTCGGCGGTGACGCCGGCGGAGACGACGTGACCGACCGGTGGCTGGACCGCGAGGGTCGCCTCCGGGCCGTCGCTCCCGTCTCGTAGTTCGGAGCCGACGACGAACTCGTCGGGGAGCAGCGTCCGCGCGTACGCCGTCATCGCCGTGAGGTCCGTCCGGAACGTCGCGACCTGTTCGGGTGTCAGGTCCACGTCGGCGTCCGTCGACCGGCCCGCGTACGGTGTGTTGCCGTGCATTCGACCGACCCTCGGGTCGAACGCTTAAAAGTGATGCGAGGTTCGCTCAGAGCAGCGGCGTGCTCTCGCCGTACACCGCGAGCGCGAGTGCGGTCGTGTAGCCCGTGTCGGCCGCCTCCGCCGCGACGAGTTCCCGCCCCTCGTCTTCGAACGGCCAGTCCCGCAGGGCCTTCCCCGCCTCCAGTCCCTCGTCGAGGCGCGACTCGACGGCGGCCTCGTCGCTCCCGCTGGCCTCGTAGAAGAGGCCGGGGCCGTCCGGCGCGCGCGCCCACGCCAGACCGGCGACCGCACGGCCCGTCTCCACGGTGGCGCGCCCCTCGACCACCGTCAACCGCTCGCCGGGCGGTCCGAGGTCCGGCGCGACCCCGACGCGTTCGACGCGCGCGTTCGCGGGGATGACCGAGGAGACGGTCACGAGGTTGTAGTTGTGGACACCCGCGGCTGCCAGTGCCGCGTCGTACGACGCCATGGGCGTTGGGGCGCTCGCCGTGCCGCTCACGACCCGAATCAGTCCCATCGTCGTCACTCAGGGTAAGCGCGCGAAAAGCGGTTGCGCTTCGCTCGACGCGCGACGGATGCTCTCACTCCCCGTCCGCGCTCGTGGCCGTCTCGTCCGAGGCGAATCGCGTGGCGAACAGGCGACGCCGCGGCCGCTCGCGGCGAGTGGCGTCGCACACTCGCGTCCCTCGCCGCGACGTGAGTCACGTCACGGGGAGCGCTGGCCGCCCCTTCGGTGATAAACCCTCCCCGAGGAGTGGAACGACGGCTCGTGTCGCGGTGAGAACAGAGGGGTGCGAGCGGTGCGAGAGAGAGCGAGAGCGGGAGAACAGCGACCGGCCGAACGCGGGAGCGTCGGTGGCAGTCAGTAGAACGCGACCGGCGTCCCCGGCGAGTCGTCGCCCTCGCCGGCGACCTTCTCGTGGGCGGCGGCGAAGTCCTCCATGCGGACGTCGGTGCGGTCGTCACGGATGGCGAACATCCCGGCTTCGGTGACGAGGCTGGCGAGTTCCGCACCGCTGAAGCCTTCCGTGTCCTCGGCGAGGGCGGCGAAGTCGACGTCGTCGGCCAGCGACATCCCGTCGGTGTGGATGTCGAGGATGCGCTCGCGCCCCTCGGCCCCGGGTTCGGGCACCTCGATGAGGCGGTCGAAGCGGCCGGGGCGGAGGATGGCGCGGTCGAGCATGTCGAAGCGGTTCGTCGCCGCGATGATGCGGATCTCGCCGCGGTCGTCGAAGCCGTCCATCTCGGCGAGCAGTTGCATCATGGTGCGCTGGACCTCGGCGTCGCCCGACGTCTTCGAGTCCGTCCGTTTCGAGGCGATGGCGTCGATCTCGTCGATGAAGATG